>JASLBU010000125.1 GCA_030146365.1 Candidatus Limnocylindria bacterium
CCACCGGCGTCGGAACAGCGCTGTTCAGCGACCGGCGCACCGCCCGGACGGGCGATGGCACTGCGCTCCACCTGTGCGGGGACTGCAACGAACGAGCGATCAGCCACTACGGGCGTCAGCCGAACGAGCGCGACATGGTGCGGATCGCCGCGCGTGGCGCCGGGTTCGGGTAACCGCCAAGCGTCAGCCGGTAGGCCGTCGGTAAGCGAAGGTCCAGTCTTCCGCGGCGGCTGCCGAGGACGCGACTACGGAGTCCGCATCCGCGCGACGCTGGTGCCGTTCTCATGGCCCCGAGAAGCCGTGCAACACCGTCAGACGTAGACTCATGCGGTGGAGACCTCAGTTCGCCGTATCGCGTGGGGAACGGTCATCGTGCTCACCGCGATCGTGCTCGCCTTCGCCGGCATCCGCGTGGCGATCGACGTCCCGAACCTGATCAGCGGCACGATCCCAGACGAGTCGCTGTTCGAGCACCGGTATGTCCTCCATGCCTGGCTGGCGTACGCCCACATCCTGCCGGGCGTCGCCTACCTGCTGATCGTGCCCATCCAGCTCAATCGCGGCTTCCGCAACCGAAACCTGGAGCGCCATCGGCTCCTGGGACGCGCCGCGATCGTGGCCGGCGTCATGAGTGGCCTCTTCGCTATCGGCTTCGGCGCCTTCCTCTCATTTGGCGGCCCGGTCCAGGCCACCGCGAGCGTCGTATTCGGGCTGTGGTTCCTAGTGGCGCTGGGGCTGGCGTATCGGTCCATTCGGCGGCGGGACATCCGCACCCACCGACGCTGGATGATTCGGGCCTTCGCCGTGGGGGTCGCCGTCGGCACGATCCGGATCTGGGTGGGGCTCTTCGAGGGCTTGGGCATCCTCGACTTTCGGGACGCCTTCGGGCCTGCGTTCTGGATCTCCTTCAGTCTGCACGCGGCCGCCGCCGAGCTGTGGCTTGTTTGGAGGCCAGACGTCAGCGCGTCCGGCCGGGTGCGTCGTCCCTGGGGCTCAGTAACGCCCCCACCGTAGATGCGGGATGGCGCGTCGGCCGGCAGACGCGCTTCCCACGATCCCGTCCCTCGAAGCCGCCGCGATCCGGCAACGGTGCAGCGGGGGCGGCGGCTTTGTTGCGCGTTGATACAGCTGCGACCGTCGGCATCGCGACCGATGGAGGCGCCGCACTGATGCGGTCCGATCGATGCAGGAGTGGGCGGCATGGTGCATGAGATCGAACAACTCGAGCGTCGCGGCTGGGATGCGCTCGCCGGCCGGGAAGGGGCCGCCTTCTACAGCGACCTTATGGCGGATGACGGTCTCATGGTCTTTCCGGGCCTAACGCTGGACAAGGGCGGGACCGTGCGTGCAATTGCTGGGGAGCGCCCCTGGCAGTCGTACCGGCTCGATGACGTGCGCGTAGCGGAGGCCGGCGATACGGCCGTCATTACCTGTAGAGCCACTTCGCAGCGTGAAGGGGAGGGGGAGTACTGTGCTCGCATGTCGAGCGTCTATGCACGACTCGACGGACGTTGGCGGCTCCTGCTTCACCAGCAGTCGCCGGACCCGCCCCTACGCGTCTGATCAAGTTCGTCACTTTAGGCAATCTGCGACGTTGACGACCCTGACCGTTGCGCCACAGCGGGATGAGGCATCGCCGCGGGCATTGCACGTCACGGCGCGGCCCGCAGCCGTCGCGTAACGCATGGATCCGCCGTGCGTCTTACGACCGAGGGTTGTGCCGCAACCACCAGGAACTGAGGGCATGATGCCAAGCCGCAATCGCCGGACCACTGCTGGTCTTCTTGCTGCCACGCTCTTTCTCGTCGCTGCCGGGCCGACCTCGGCGGGGTACCCGGAGGACTGGGAGCCGCTCGTATTCGAGCTCACTCTCACGGGTGACGTTGATTCCGAGGACACCTTCGCGGTCTCGCATGCCTGCGCGGACGGCGCGGAGCAGCCGGAGTGCATCTTCATCGAGCCGTGGAGCTACTTCTGCTCGGGCAACGAGGACTTCAGGGCGGACTACGGGTACCCGGAGTGTGTCGCCGGCACATTTCGCATCGAGCTCGAGCGCGCGGCTGGCGTTACGGTGGAGTACGAGCTGCTGCGCTGGCCGGATTGGCCGGAAGAATCGACCCTGGAGCGGCACCTGGCCGACTCCCTCACGGTTCCCGAGGGCGGGATCACCATCAACCTGGGGTATGACTACGCGCCCGCAACTCCCCCCGCACTCCCCGACACGGCGATGGCCCCTGCTTCGAGCGCTGCAGGACGGTGAGCAGCTAGAGCTGAAGAGAGGCTCCAACACTCGAGTTAGCAATCTGCGACGTTGACGACCCTCACGAGCGTGTACGAACCCCGGCTTCACTGTGCTGCTTGCGCCACTGTCAGCGTGACCCACGGAGGAGCGGAGAGGTTGGCGATCCGCTGAGAGCTGATGCAGGTTTGTAGGATGTCCGTCAAGGAGGGAGAGTCCAATGCGCCTGGTGATTCGATCTGCGGCGTCCGTGATGGCCCTAGTTCTAGCCTCCGTGACGCCCGCTCTGGCGGGCAGTCACGGTGATATCACGTTCCGTCTCACGATCCTTGGATCTGCCGTGCCGAGCGACACATTCAGCCTTGGCGTCAACTCCAGTGACGGCAGGATCATCAGCCCAGGAATCTTGTGTGGCCCGATGGAACCCAACGAGGGACAGCCGCGGCCCTGCGAGTCACGGGACTACGACTTCAGCGCCTCACTGCCGGTGGGTACCGAACTGGAGTACACGTTCGCCCGCTACGAGCACTACGAAGGCTCCGTGGAGGGTGCTGAGATCCTGCATACCGGAACGGTGACCGTCACCACCAGCCCTCAGTTGGTGACCCTCGTCTACGACTACTCAGTCTCTACCCTCCCCGACACAGCGTTTGCCCACCCCGGAAGCAGTTCAACACCTGCGCTGGTGATGGTCGTCGCGACCGTCCTTGCGCTATCGCTGGCCACCGCACGGCGGCGACCGCGAAGGTAGATCAGGGCGAGGTCCGTAGCGGACGGTGCTATGTGGCAGGCAGTGACGCTTCCGCAACGGAAGACCGGCGGGGGTAGGGATGCAGCAACGTTGGTGCAAACTGCGCTCTTGACGGCCTTCACGGTGGCGACGAATGAGTACCGCGGGCAAGCAGCGGGGAGCGGACGGAGTACCACCCCTGCGTGGCTGGGACCGCCTGGCGGAGATCTGCGGCCAGTTCCAATCAGCCCGCCAGCTGGACGTACGACTCGGGAGCCTGCCAGGGCAGGAGATGACCGACGTTGTCGATCGTGCGTGACACCCAATCGGGATGGGCCGCCTCGACCTCGTCGATGAGGCGCTTCGGGATCACTCGGTCATCCGCCCCCCACAGCAGCAGCGTCGGAGCCCGGATCTCTGCGAGCCTTTCGCGAGTCCTAGCCTCGTCCACTGTCAGGGCACGGAGAACCGCGATGGCGGCGTCCACCGCTCCTTCGACGCGCCAGGGAATCACGAGGCGGCCGACTTCTTCCGCCGCAAGCGACAACAGCTCTGACGAGACCCGGGACATGTCCGTGCCCAGTCTCGCGCTGTCCCGATCCTCCACCGAGCGCCGCCAGGCGCCGGCCTTGAGGCGCATTGCGGCGCCCACCAGGATGTCAGCCACGGGACGCGCCACCTCGAGCCCGACACGCCACGCGCCGGGGAACCGCGGCGGGTCGGGGAGGCCGGGAAGGGGCGAGGATGTGAGGACCAGGCGTTCGACGCGACCGGGACTTCCCGCCGCGAACACGCCGGCGGCCAGCCCTCCACTCGAATGCCCGTGTGCGACCACGCGTTTGATGCCGAGCGCCGCGGTGAACTCATCCACCAACTCCGCGTCGGCGAAGATGTCGCCCTTGCCGCGATGGATCGGGCGGCTCCGGCCCGACCCCGGCAAATCCGGGGCGATCACCAACCCAGATTCGGTGAGCGGTCCGATCACATCCATCCATGACCAGGCGCCAGCGCCCATCGAGTGGATGAGCAGATGAATCGGACCGTTGCCCTCGACGCCAGAGCGCAGGTAGTGGACACGGGCACCGCGGATGACGACGACTTCGCTGGTGATGCCCGCCCACCGGGCAGATCGCTGTCCCCAGTCGTAGCCGGGCCCGATGCGCGACATCGAGCCAGCATACCGGCGCTTCGCCCCGTGCTCAGGGAGGCGCTGCCTACTCACCCGTAGTTTGCACCTCTACGGCGGTCAGCTCACTTGCTACGTGCGTGAGCTCGCTGAGAAGGGTGGGGTGTCCACGGTCAACCAGGGGCGACCGATGTCACGACGAACTCCAGCCGGCAGTTGAGCTTGACGGCGTCGGATCCGTTACACCACGAAGGCATGTCGTGATCGAAGTGGCCGGTAACGACGATCCACGTGTTTCGCTCTAGATGCGGGAGTTCCGCGCCACTGTCACCCCACCAGCCCAAGTGGTTGGCGTCGCCGGCCCATGGAGCCTC
Source organism: Candidatus Limnocylindria bacterium (assembly GCA_030146365.1). Classification (GTDB taxonomy): domain Bacteria; phylum Chloroflexota; class Limnocylindria; order QHBO01; family QHBO01; genus JACDBZ01. The sequence continues at coordinate 4,470 of JASLBU010000125.1, forward strand.
GATGGGGCGAAGGCTCATCGCACCGAAGGAGCAGATCTCGGGCACCGCATCCTGCGGCACGCACGTCGGCGTGTCGCAGATATCCGGGGGTGGTTCCGGGTACCAGCCGCGCAGTGTCAGCTCTCGATCCCCGATGCAGCTCAGCAGCTCGAGGCGACCGATGGCCGAAAGTGTGACGTCCGCCAGGCCGATCGGCTCCTCGGGGCACGCGACTTCCATCGTAACCACCCATGGGCCGGCGGTGTCACCCTCGGGCACCCAGCCGACGTACTGAGCGCCGATGGCGTTGTCGGTCGAAGTGCCGGCCAAGTACCACTCGTATCCGTCGGCCGCGACCGGGCCTTCGACGATGAACAGGCGTTCGATACCCGCGGCCGGTCCGAGCAGAACCGGGGCACACGGTTGTGGCACGTCATAGCACCCCACCCGCACGAACTCGGAGTCGCGTCCCGGAGCTTCGCGCATCACGACCGATTCGGCGATCACCCGGGCCATGGTGTCAGCCGCAAGCCCGGGGCGGGCCGGAGTCGCCGCCACGGACGCCGATGCGCTTGGCGTGGCGACGACGGCCGACGCGGACGCGGATGCGGATGCGCTCGGACCTACCTCAGCCGAAGGGCCAGCGCTCTGCGGGGGACTGGGCGGGCTCGACTGCTCTGCGCTGGCATCCGCCTGGCACGCGGCGACAAGGACCATCACGGCGGCCAAGCTCGTAACACGTCCGACATCAGAATGGACTCGTGGCGGAACGTGCATTCGCAGGGCCCCATTTCGTAGCTTGTGTCTGGGGAAGACGCGCCGGTGCGTACCGGCGTTCACATCGGCGTGTCCCTTCCGGTCACGGCCCGCACTTCATCCGAGCTGCGATCAGTTCTAGGCTCCTAGGGAGTACTAAGCCCGAGCTTTGCACCTGTCGAAGGGCCAGCTCATCGACATCGAGGGGCGGCTGCCGACGCGCCAGTGGGACGACGACGCGGGCACGCGGCATTCGGCGACGCGTTACGTCAGCTCGCCAGCTCGATAACGACGTTCGATCGCGGCCGCGATCTTACGATTCCCACGCCGCGCTTGTAGCCACAGCACGGGCTTCATCAGACGA
>JASLBU010000137.1 GCA_030146365.1 Candidatus Limnocylindria bacterium
CGACCAGCACCGGCAGGCGGCCCATGGCAGCGGTCACCATGCGCGCGAGGGGCGCCATGAGGTCGAGGCTCACCGGGTCTACCAGGACACCGACGTATGCCTCGGGGAGCATGAAGCGTCCATCATCAGTCAGGGTCAACACGGCACCGGCTGCCTGCTGCTCGAGCCACTCGCGAGCGTACCGCGCGTCCGAGCCCGTTCGCTGCGCCAGCTCATCGGGCGTGGCCGGGCCATCGCTGGCGAGGCTGCGGTAGTAGCCCAGGCGGTCGCCGAGGTAGACGCCCGCCAGATCGAATGTGCCGAGGGCTGCCGAGAACAGACGCTCGGAGAGGGCCGATGCGGACGCTGGGGTACTCGGGGTCGCGGTCACGTGAAGGTTCCTCTGTGGTCGGCATGTGTGGGCGCACCACCATTGGCCCACTGGCCAGATGATGCGCCGTCGCGCTCGCTCGCTCAACGGCCAATCGTCAGCGCGCCGCCGATCGTCTGAGGTATGCAGCGCGGGCGGCTCGGCGCCTAGTCGGGGACTCCCACTGGGGGAGCGGCGTCCATGGCCTGGCCCCGGGCACCCGCCGTGTGGCGCAGCGGCAGCTCCGGGACGATGAGCGCCATGACCCCGAGCGCGGCGAGTGCGCCCACGAGGGCCAGCCACATCGCGTCTGCGATGGCGAGCGAGAAGGCGTCGTGGATGCCGGCCACGATCCGCCCGATGAAGGGCTCGACCGACGCCCGTGCCGGCTCGGGCACCCCGGCGAGGATCTCAGCACCCAGGTCCACGCCCACACCGGTCAGCTCGCCCTGCGCGGTGGCCGCGTTCGACGAGAAGGCCTCGACCATGGGTGCCGGAACCCCGCGCTCCGCGAGCTGCTGCGGCACCTCGTCCGCGAACGAGGTGCCGAAGATCGTGCCGGCCAGCGCCAGGCCGACGGAGCCGCCCACCTGCCGGAAGAAGGTGAGGGCGCTCGTCGCTGCCCCGAGCATCCGCGGCGCGACGGCGCTCTGGACCACGATCGTGAAGACCGCGAACGACGGTCCGATGCCCAGCCCGGCGACGAACATCCACATCCAGAGGGCCACCACGTCGGTGGTTCCCCGCAGTCCGGTCATCAGGAAGAGACCGAGGGCGCCGAGCCCCAGCGCCCCGACCGTCATCCACTTGTAGCGCCCGGTCCGCGCCACGATGAGCCCCGAGAGGACCGAGCTGCCCATGACGCCGGCCATGAGCGGCAGCATCTGGTAGCCGGACTCCGTGGCGCTGGAGCCGAGCACGAACTGGAACCAGCGGGGGATGAAGATGACGGCGCCGAAGAAGCCGAAGGTGATGAGGAAGGTCGCGACGATCGATCCGGCCACCGTGCGGTTGCGGAACAGCTCCAGCGGCAGGATCGGCTCACTCGCGCGCGACTCGACCCAGATGAAGAGCGCGCCGAGCACCACGCCGATGCCGATCAGGCCTCCGACCTGTGGCTCCGTCCAGTCGCCGGTCTGCTTGTTGGTGAGGCCCAGCAGGAACGGAACGAGTGCCCCGGTGAAGACGGCGGCACCCAGGTAGTCGATGGAGCGGACCGCCTCCGGATGGCGAACGTGCGGCAGGAGGCGCCACAGGACGACGAGGGCCACGATCCCGAGCGGGAGGTTCACGAGGAACACCCAGTGCCAGCTGATCGTATCGGTGAGGAAGCCTCCGAGGGCCGGGCCGAGGATGGAGGCCAAGGCGAAGACGGCACCGAACAGCCCCTGGTACTTGCCACGCTCCCGCGGGCTGAAGAGGTCACCGATGACGGCGAGCGCGATGGGGAAGATGGCCCCCGCGCCCGCCCCCTGGATGCCCCGGAACAGGATGAGCTGCCACATCTCCTGGCTCAGGCCGCACAGCAGCGAGCCGATCAGGAACAGGCCGACGCCGATCATCATCATCGGCCGGCGCCCGAACAGGTCCGACAGCTTGCCGTAGATCGGCCCGGTGACCGTCGCGGTCAGCAGGTAGATCGTCACGACCCAGACATAGAGCTCGTTGCCGGACAGGTCCGTCACGATCCGCGGCAGCGCGGTGCCGACGACGGTCTGGTCCAGCGCCGAGAGGAACATCGTCAGCAGGATCGCGACGAGGATCTCCATCCGGGCCCGATGGTCGACCTGGACCGGGGCATCCCCGGCCGGAACCGCGTTCATGGTCGGATCCTTCGACGTCGGCGCTCTGGCGATCGGGCTCGCGTTCGGTCGAAGGGATCAGCACCGAGGAGCGCACACGCGAGCGCCGCCCACTGTAGCGGCTGATGCCCCGGCCGTCCGATCGTGGACAACCTGTGGACAGGCGCACGACGCCGCGGCAAGTTCGGGGATAAGTGGGCTTGTGCCGACCTCGCCGCGCCGGTGATACTGAGGTCGTCCCGAAGGGGCAAGCAACACCGGTTCACCTGATTTCGATTGAGTGTTCCGGGACGCGGACTCGGTGGCTTCGGTCACCGGGCACCGGACGGCAGCGATGGCTTCGGTCATCGCGGTCGGGAGCCTGTTCCTTCGGGACATTCGCGTGCCCGGCGCCGCGCCGGCCCGCAGCCGAAGCCGACCGCGCTGGTGGCGCGGGGCTGCCATCATGCGCCGATGAGCCGGCGGATCCTTCTCCACGGCCTCCGCGGGAACCCGACCGCGGTCCTCATCGAGGGCGGCCGCATCGCCGGCCTCGACACCTCGGCCGATCGGTCCCATGACGTCCACGACCCCGGCGATACGACCGTCGTGGCCTGCGACGGGCTCCGTGCAGTGCCGGGCTTCCTCGACCTGCAGGTCAACGGTGTCGGCCGTTGGGACTTCACGTCATCGCCCGGCACGATCTGGGAGGTCGGCGAGACGCTGGCGCGTCACGGCGTCACCGCCTTCCTGCCGACGATCGTCTCGAGCCCGCGGGGAACGGTCGAGGCGGCGCTTGCCGCATTCGTCGCAGCTCCTCCGGACCCGCGCGGGGCGCTCCCCCTCGGCCTCCACGTGGAGGGACCGTTCATCGCGCCGGCGCGACGCGGCGCCCACGACGCCCGACACCTGCGCGACCCGGACCTCGCCGAGATCGACGCGTGGGTCCGGTCCGGAGCGCGCATCGTGACGCTCGCCCCTGAGCTGCCACGAGGCTTGGAGGCCGTGGGGCGGATCGCCGGCGCCGGTGCCGTCGCGTCGATCGGTCACACGGACGCCGACGCGGGGATCACGCGACACGCCATCGAGGCCGGCGGGAGGATGGCCACGCACCTGTTCAACGCCATGCCGCCGCTCCATCACCGCGCCCCCGGCGTCGCGGGCGCCCTGCTGGCCGACGAGCGGGTGACGCTCGGGCTCATCGCCGATGGGGTCCACGTGGATCCGCTGCTCCTGGGCCTGGTGGCTCGCGCCGCCCCGGGGCGCGCGATGCTGGTGAGTGACGTTGTCGGGAGCCGGCTCGGTGGCGCCCACCTGCGCGGCGACGAGCCGGCCGCCAGGCTCGAGGACGGCACCCTGGCCGGCGGAACACGGCTGTTGGACGATGGCCTGCGCACGTTCGCGCGCGCCGCGGGCTCGGTGGACGCCGCACTCGACGCCGTCACGGCGATTCCGGCCCGGCTCCTGAACCTGCGCGACGGTCGCGGGGCCCTCCGCGTCGGCGGGCGCGCCGACGTCGTGCTGCTGGACGAGCGTCTGGAGGTGGCCGCCACGTTCGTCGGCGGCGTGCCCGCGCACCTCGGAGAGCGGCTGCCCGCACTCTGACCGCTCGGCGAGCGAGCGCCGATCAGCGCCGGCGGTGGATGGCGACCAGGATGCCCACCGCCTCGTCCCCCGAGCCGTCGGCGGCGGCGGCCTCCATCACGAGGTCGCCGAACCGACGGTCGAACTCGGCGAGCTGCTCGGGGCCAAGCCGGGGGGCAAGCCGGACGAGCTGGATCACCGCCTCGCTCCCGGCCTCCACGATCTCCGCCCGGGTCGCGTCGATCATCGCGAGGTTGCCGACGATGTCGGGCTCGAAGCTGAGCGCCCACGACTTGCGGGTCGAGCGGTAGGGGACCTCCCGAGCGCCGCGCCGGCCGCGCCGCTCTTCCTCGCGCTCGAGGAACCCGGTCCGCACCAGGGTTCGCACGTGGTACAGCACCGTCGCGGGCTGCTCTCCCAGGCGCTCGGCGAGCTCACGGTTCGTCAGTGACCGGTCCAGGCAGAGCCGAAGGATGCGCAGGCGCATGGGGTGAGCCAGGGCTCGCGCCTCGGCGCGGGTGGCGAGTCGGCGGTCGGCGCCTTTGCCCATGCGGTCATCGTAGCTCACTGATTGACAAGTCTCAATCAGTTGCCGCAGACTGCCGCGACATGCTCGGCCTGCCCCCCAACTACTGGCGGCTCTTCGGCGCGTCGGCCGTCTCGAATCTCGCCGACGGCGTGTTCTTCATCGTCGTGCCGCTCCTCGCCCTGCGGCTCACCGATTCGCCGATCCTCATCGCGGGCCTCACCATCGCAAGCCGGCTGCCGTGGCTGTTCTTCGTCCTCATCGCGGGCGCCCTGGCGGATCGGCTCGATCGACGCGCCACGATGCGAAACGTCCAGGTCTTCCGAGCGCTGGTGCTGGCCGGGCTCACGCTGCTCGCGCTGGTCGATGGCCTCTCGCTGCCGCTGCTCTACGCCGTCGCGCTCGGGCTCGGGATCGCAGAGACGCTGTTCGACACCGCCGCCCAGTCGATCATGCCGTCGCTCGTGGAGCGCGACCAGCTCTCGAACGCGAACGGGAAGCTCTACGGCGTCGAGCTCGTGATGAACCAGTTCGTCGGCCCGCCGCTGGGCGGCCTGGTCATCGGCCTCTCGGTCCCGCTGGCGCTCGGCGGCAGCGCGGTGGGGTACCTGCTGGCCGCCGTCGGGCTGACGCTCATCGTCGGCCGCTTCCGCCCGGAACGGAGCGGGCCCAAGACGCGCATCACGGCGGACATCGCGGAGGGCATGCGGTACCTGTGGGGGCATTCGGTGCTGCGCACGCTGGCCATCATGGTCGGGGTGATGAACCTCTCGTTCACCGCGTCACAGGCCGTGTTCGTGATCTATGCCGTCCGCCCGGGACCGATGGGGCTCTCCGAGCCCGAGTTCGGACTGTTCATCACCACCTTCGCCGCCGGCAGCCTCGCGGGCTCCCTGCTCGCCGCCCGACTCGAGCGGCGCTTCGGACGCGTGCCGCTCCTCTTCGCCTCCGTCGTGGTCAGCGCGGTGGCCGTCGCCGTGCCCGCGTTCACGACCAGCCCGATCGTCATCGGCTCGGCGTTCCTGCTGTCCGGCGTCTTCATCGTGGTGTGGAACGTGATCACGGTGTCGCTGCGGCAGCGCATCGTGCCCGATCACCTGCTCGGCCGCCTGAACTCCGCGTACCGGCTGTTCGCGTGGGGCACGCAGCCGCTTGGCGCGCTGCTGGGCGGCGTCGTGGCCGAGGTCGCCGGCCTGCCTGCGGTGTTCGCGCTGTCCGGTGTGCTCGGGCTCGCGCTGCTGGGCACACGCGCCGTCATCACCGAGGACGCGCTGCAACGCGCCGAGGCCGAGGGCGCGCCGGCGCCGGCCTGACCGGCCCTACATCGCAAGACCGAGCTGCTCAGGCTCCGGATCCGGGGTGAGCCGGACGCGACGCCGATCCGCGATGCCGGCCCCGCGCGTCACGGCGGCGACGCGGGACTCGATGGGTGCGAGGGCTGCCGGCGCGAGATAGCCGCTGCCGCCTGCCGGGTAGAGCGCCCGATACCGCTCCAGCTCCTCCGGCCACTCGCGCTCGAGCACGCCCAGGAAGTGCTCGCGCGTCCCGGGCCGGAGGTTCAGGACGTTCGACCAGGCATGCGTGGCGCCCGCCTCCCGGGCAGCGCGCAGGACGTCCGCCATGGCCCGTGGCGCATCGGTCAGGCCGGGCAGGACGGGCGCCAGCGCGACCCCCGCGGCGATTCCGGCGTCCGTCAGGGTCCGGATGGCGCGCAGTCGCTGTGCCGGCGGCGCCACGCCGGGCTCGAGCCGGGCGCCCAGGGAGGCGTCCAGGGTGGCGATGCTCACGCTGACGGTCACGTCGGCGCGACGCGCGGCGTGGGCCAGCACGTCGGTGTCCCGCACGATGAGCGGGCCGCGGGTGATGAGGCTGAACGGCGTCCGCGCATCGGCCAGCGCGGCGAGGCAGCCGCGCGTCAGCCGGTATCGGCCCTCCGCCGGCTGGTACGGGTCGGTGGCTGCCCCGATCGCGACCGTCTGCCGCCGCCAGCTCCTTCTGGCAAGCTCCCGCCGCAGGACCTCGACGATGTTGACCTTGACCCGGATGTTCGTGCCGTAGCGGTCGTCGGACGGCCGATCCGCCCGCCGCTCGAAGCCGCGGACGTAGCAGAAGGCACACCGATGCACGCAGCCGGTGTAGGGGTTGAGGCTCCAGCGGAACCCCATGCCCGTGACGCGGTTGAGGGCGGTGCGGCACGGCTCCTCGCGGTACTCGGCGCGCATCGGCGCAGTATAGAACAAATGTTCGATATGGGTCTGCTAGGCTCGAACCCATGGCATCGCGCGGGCTCGGCGGCACGCTGCAGCGCATCGCCGGCGGAGCGCTCACCGCGGCCGCCGACGGCGGGCTGTGGCTGCTGCGTCACCTCCCGCTCGGCCGCCGAGCCGAAGGCTGGCTGCTGCAGCGGACGTGGGGCACCGGCTCCGCCGACATGCTCGATGCCTACCTCGTCTCCGGGTACCAGAACCCGCGCATCAATCTCCAGAGCGTCCTGGAGCGCCATTTCCTGGTGGCCCGGTTGTTCGGCGACCGCCACGCCGAGCTCATGGGGCAGGAGGTCCGTTTCGCGATCGAGCTCAGCGAGGTCCTGCGGCGTCGCGCCAAGGAGCTCGGCGTCAAGATGGGCAGCTATCGCAATCCGATCAAGCATGCGGCCGTCCGTCGCGTCGACGCCGCGATCGCCGACCGCGAGCACGAGATGCTGGAGCGGTGGCACGAACGGTTGCGGCACGAGGCCGTCGGACAACGCCTGCGCCTCATCGAGTTCGCGTGTGGCTCCGCCAACGACTACCGCGCCTTCGCGGAGGCGGGCCTCGGACCGCACCTGGACTACCTCGGGATCGATCTCAGCGAGAAGAACGTGGCCAATGCGCGCCGCCGCCACCCCGACGCGCGTTTCGAGGTGGGGGACATCCTCGCGCTGCCGTACGCGGACCGCTCCTTCGACTACGTCATCGCCTCCGACATCTTCGAGCACCTCTCGCCCAATGCGATGGAGCGCGCCCTCGACGAGGCCGCCCGTCTGGCCCGCGAGGCCTTGGTGCTGACCTTCTTCAACACCTCAGACGCGCCGGCACACGAGATCAGCCGCCGCCGCGCGTACCACTGGAACCGGCTCAGCCGGCCGCTGATCGTGCAGCGCCTGCGCGACGCTGGATTCCAGGGCATCACCGCCATCCCGATCGCGCGGTGGCTGAAGGAAGAGCACGGATACGGGCACTCGTACAACCGGCATGCGTGGTCGCTTTTCGCCGAGCGTGACGCCGCCGTGGCGGCGAAGCTCCCGCACCGCCTCTAGGCGGTTGGCCCACGTCCCCGGGCGGCCGGGCTTGCGTGGGCGCATATCCTGTGGAAGCCGTCGTGCCCTTCGGCTGGCTCAGGGGGGTGTCCATGCTCGGAGGACACGACGTGGAACTCGTCACCGGCCAGACGCTGCTCGTCATCGCGCTGCTCGTCCTCGCCGTGCTGACCGTGATGTGGGTGCTGGCTGCCACGCGGAGCTCACAGCGCTGACGATCAGCGGGCAGCCTTCCCACGCCCGCGCCACCGGCGTAGGCTGGCGGCCTGAACACGCCGTGCTGCCAGGCGGAGCGATTGAGTCAGGAGGGGATCCCATGGCCGACCATCCGAACGCAGCCATCGTCCGACAGGCCGCGCACCGCATGGAGCAGTCCGGCGACGTCGTCGGCCAGATGGAGCTGGTCGCCGATGACGTCGTCTGGCACGAGATCGGTCGCGATGAGCCGATTCGCGGCAAGCAGGCGCTCGTGGAGCGGTTCTCGCAGATGCCGCAGGGCGGTTCGATCACGACCGAGACGCACGACGTGATCGCGAATGACGAGCACTGCATCCAGCTGGTGACCGCCACCGCCACCCTCGACGGCGGCGAGCTCGTGTATCGGACCGCCGAGATCTATCACATGCGCGACGGCAAGATCACCGAGCGCTGGGCGTTTTCAGACGACACGCAGCGTATCAACGAGTTCTTCGGCGGCATCTGACCAGAGCGTTGCCGAGTCCCTCGCGCCAGGAACCACGCGGTACGGCCTGCGTCAGATGAGCGGCGCCGCAGGCTAGACCTGCTCGATTGCCTCAGCGAACGGTGCCGCGATGCCCGTTGGCATCGGGCAGGCAACGCCCGTCGAGTGATCGGGGCAATAGCCGTTCGGCACCTTGGCCAGGTACTGCTGGTGGTAGTCCTCGGCGAAGTAGTACGTCGGCGCGTCGGCGATCTCCGTCGTGATCTCGCCAAAGCCCGCGCTCCTCAGTTCCGCCTGGTACATGTCACGCGACGCCTCGGCGGCGGCGCGCTGCTCCGGGGTGTGGGCGAAGATTGCCGATCGGTACTGCGTGCCGCGATCGTTGCCCTGGCGCATGCCCTGGGTCGGGTCGTGGTTCTCCCAGAACAGCTTGAGCAGCGCCTCGTAGGAGATGCGCGAGGGGTCGAAGGCGACCTGCACGACCTCCGCGTGGCCGGTCCGGCCGGTGCAGACCTCTTCGTAGGTGGGGTTCGGCGTGGAGCCCCCGGCGTAGCCCGCCGAGGTGCTGACGACACCGGGGATCTGCCAGAACAGCTTCTCCGCGCCCCAGAAGCAGCCCATCGCGAAGGTGGCGAGCTGCGTACCCTCCGGGTGGGGGCCCTTGATGGGCGTGGCGTTGATGAAGTGGCGCTCCGCGGTGGGAATCGCCTGATCGCGGCCGGGAAGCGCATTGGCCGGATCGGGCATGGTGGTGGGTCGGCCGATTCCGAACATGGGACGAGCATACGCCCGATGCGATCCGGGCGCTGACGCGCCCCTGCTAGCCTTCGGCCATGACCGATGCCACCGGCGCCACGCACGACCGCGTGGTGCTGCTCGGCATGATGGGCAGCGGCAAGTCGTCGGTCGGAGAGGCCCTTGCCGATCGGACCGGCTACCCCTTCGTCGACAACGACGCGCTCGTGGAACGAGCCACCGGCCGCACGGCACGGGAGCTTCTTGAGCGCGACGGCGAGGCAGCAATGCGCGCGGCCGAGGCCTCGGCACTCGAGGTGGCCCTGGATTTGCCGCCGCCCGTGATCGTGGCCACCGCCGCAGGAACGATCCTGCAGCCGGAGAATCGGGACCGCCTTCGCCGCGGGGGGCTCGTCGTCTGGCTGCGTGCTCCGGCAGAGGTGCTGGCGGCGCGGGCAGTCGGCGCTGCCCATCGGCCATGGCTCGACGAGGACCCGGTGGCCTGGTTCCGCCAGGCGGCGGCAGAGCGCGACGCGCTGTACGCATCCGTGGCGGATCTGGAGGTGGACACGGGCGTGCTGCCGCCCGGCGAGGCGGTCGACCGCATCCTCGCCCAGCTGGCCGATACCATTCGGCCATGACCCACGACGCCGACACGCGCTTCGAGGAGGTGCATCTCGCCGAGCTCGTGATGCCGAACCAGACGAACCATCACGGCACGCTGTTCGGTGGCCACGCACTGGGGCTGATGGACCATGCGGGGTGGGTTGCCGCGACGCGTTGCGCGCGCCGCACGATGGTGACGGTGGCCTCGGACCGCGTGGAGTTCAAGGTGCCGGTCCGGGCGGGCGAGCTCGTCGAGCTCGTGGCGCGCGTGACCCGCGTGGGGCGCACCTCCGTGACCGTCGGGGTGGACATGTACGCCGAAGTCGTGGCCAGCGGCGAACGTCGCCTGGCGACGTCGGGCAGCTTCGTGTTCGTCGCCATCGACGACGCGGGGCAGCCCGTGCCGATCGGACCGGACGCCTCCCCTTCGACGCCCTGACACGGCAAGAACCCCGTCCGGTGCTCGGTTCCGGACGGGGTTCTCACCTGGAGGGAGGTTGGGTGCTCCCAAGTCTCGACCACGGCGCACGGGGCCGCCAGCGACATGGGCCGCACCCGCGCTACGTCAAGTGACGTAATGGCCCCGCGCGCCTGCCTGCGGTTAGGGCGTGGGTCCGGCCAGGAGCGGATCGTCGAGCACGCCGCATTCCGGGCACGCGGTTGCCAGGAACCGGAACCATTCGGCCAGCGCGGAGGCGTCGGGCAGCTCGCTCGCGTGCATGACGTCATGGACGGCGTAGACCTGCCGATAGCGGTCCACCACGAGGAGCCGGTGTGCCGGCTCGCCGTCCTCGTCGGCCACCACCAGCCGGCCGTCCCACGCCGCGAACTCGTCGCGCTGCGCATCGAGGACCTCCAGGTAGTCCGCCGTGGATCGGGCTCCCGGCACGAGGAGCGCGATGGCGTCGAGCCGGCGCGTCGGCCCGCCGCCGAGCAGGCGGCTCGGAATCTGGTCTCCCACGCGAGCCGATCGGAGAGCGGGTGGTGCCATCGGTCAGGGACGAGCCGCGGGCGCGCCGGCGCGGTTGCCCGCCTCGACAGACCGGTCCGCAGCCGTCCGATCGTGGACAACCTGTGGACAGGCGCGCGACGCCGCGGCAAGTTCGGGGATAAGTGGGCTTGTGCCGACCTCGCCGCGCCGGTGATACTGGGGTCGTCCCGAAGGGGCAAGCAACACCGGTTCACCTGATTTCGATTGAGTGTTCCGGGACGCGGACTCGGCGGCTTCGGTCACCGGGCACCGGACGGCAGCGATGGCTTCGGTCATCGCGGTCGGGAGCCTGTTCCTTCGGGACATTCGCGTGCCCGGCGCCGCGCCGGCCCGGAGCGGCTCACGCATCCCCTGCACCCCGTCCGCGCCGCCCGGAGGTCGCCCGGACAACGTTCGCATCGTCGATCGCGGCCGCGCCGCGGAGGTGGACGACGCGATCGAAGGCCTCGGCATCCAGCTCGTTCAGCGTGTCCTGGAGCCAGCGGTATTGGCGCCGAACCGCTCGGTCGGGTGGCCGCGGTGACGGGCGAGCCGTGTTTCGCGCGAGCACCGTCTCGAGCGGCACGTCGAGGACGATGGCGACCGAGGGACGCCGGTGGCGCCGCGCGACGGCCAGCAGCTCCGCCCGGGCCCAGCCCTCGACGTTCGTGGCATCGACGACCGTCAGGCGCCCTCGCCGCAGGCGCATGGCGAGGAGGCGGTGGAGCAGATCGAAGGCGTCCTCCGTCGCGGCCTGCGCGTGCGGGTCATCGGCGATGAGCGCGCGGAGGGCATCGGACGAGAGGATCTCGGTCGGCGC
>JASLBU010000181.1 GCA_030146365.1 Candidatus Limnocylindria bacterium
GTCGAGACCGCCGACGTCGTGCTCATGCGCTCTGACCCGCTCGACGTCGCCACCGCCTGGGGGGCTCCGCTGGAGCAGCCACGAGGCGCCCGCCGAGGTCGAACGGTCTGCGGCGGGGCGACCAATCTGCCACGACCTGCCGACCTGAGTCACGCCGGAACCGACAAGCCAGCTCGCCAGCTCGTTCGCCGCCGCGCTGCCCGGTTCGCTCCTCCGTCCCCATTTAGCTACGGGCGCGCAGGCCAGTAAGCGCGACCTTGACGAGCCGCCCCACACGGCGGCTTGACCTGGAGGCTGCTAGCGGCTGCGACGGCGTGGAGGAGTACTTCGCCCGCTCCCGGCGGCGGCGTCAGCGGGCTCTCGCCTACGGCGAGGGTCAGCACGTGATCAACGGGTCGAGCGGTCTTCGCCTTCGAGATGGTTCCTGGCCGCGACACACCTTCAACGTCGGGCGCGAGGGGGCGGCTTGCGGCCGCCCCCTCGATTCCCTCCGCACTGCCTGGGGGGCTACGGCCCGCCAGGCGTCTTCATGTTGGTGTCCTGGGTCTGCGGGTTGGAGTAGGGCTGCTTGCGCGCCTTGTACTCCTGCACCGACGGGTCGTTCGGATCGTCTCCCGGCCCGAAGGTCGGCTTGCCTTCCGCGTCCACCAGTCGCCCGTTGCGCGATAGCAACTTGTAGACGTCGAACCCGCGTCCGCCCGGGTTGTGCGGCCGACCGAGGCCGCCGTTGGCAAAGATGCGGTCGTTGTACCAGTACGACGACCACACGTCGTCACGGCCGCGGCCGTCCACGCCCTGCTCGTCGAAGAACGCGATCTCACGCGCAACCGTCGGCGGGACCGGGGTCATTGGACTGTTGTGCTCGAGGAAGATCGGCGCGTTCTTCTGCACGCCCGTGAAGTCGAACACGCTCGTGCCGCCCTCGTAGGCCGAGGACACGCCGAAGTAGCCCTCGGTCGTCGGAATGACGTTGCCGTTGTGCATCGTGCACGCCTCCTGCTGCGGTTGGGGGCGCGGAATGATGAAGCGCCCGTACAGCGGGGCATTCGGCGTGCCCGGCACGACGTTCTCGTAGAACCACACGTTGCCGCGCGTGTCCTCCGGCCCGTCGCAGCCGTGCCCGCCACCACCGGCCCACTCATCGGTGAACAGCAGGATCTGCCCGTCCCAGGTGAACGAGGCCGTGTGGAACAGGCCCCTGAAGGTGCCCGGCACGCCGCCGGTGATGAACGGGTTACGGATGTGCGTATGCGCCCCGAGCGTGGTCGGGTTCTCAGGCTCCGTGATGTCCCAGATCTGGCCTTCCTCCAGACAGGCTGCGCCCGCGACCCGGCGCGGGTTATGGCGGGACTGTGTCGCCTGCCTGCCGGTCACCGACTGCTTCTGATCCTCGTAGTAGGCGGTGATGTCGTGGCAGCCGATCGCGCCGGTGCCGCCCGAGCCGATCGTGCCGGTGAACGGCAGCGTGTCCCCGTCCAGGAACTGTTCCTTCAGGACGCGCGCCCCTTCGGGGTTCCGGTCCGGGATTTCGACGATCGAGATCCGCGCGTGCGGAATCGTGCACCGCGGCCCGCCGAAGTCGGCCGCGCCGGCCGGCGTCGGGCTCGACCCGGTCGGATAGGACGACACGTAGATGATCGCCCGCTGGTCGTCCTGATCGGGAATCGTCGTGTGCGTGTGCGAGCCGCACGCGGTGGCCACCGATGCGATGTGCACCGGCGTCTCCGGTCGCGTGACGTCGAAGATGCGCAGTCCCTCGAACCCGGGCTCGGCCAGAGTGCGAGCGGCCGTCGGGCACTCGGGCTCCGGAATCTCAGGTGTGTCCTCGCAGGCCGGCGTCGCCCCGAAGGCCAGCGGTGTGTCCCGACTGGTCGGGCACTCCTCTGTCGTTTGCGGCCGGTCGATCGACAGGATCAGCAACAGCCGATTGTTGGCGCGGTAGAACGAGACATCGTTCTGCGGTCCGCGGCACTGGAAGTCCGAGACGAGGATCGGCTTGTCCGGATCCTTGATGTCGAATAGCCGGAACCCCTCGTAGTTGCCGGCGGCCGCAAGCTCCTGGTGCGGCCCGCGAACGGCGCCCTCCTTCCAGAACGCCAGGTCCGAATTCGTCTTATTAGGGTTCATGCGATTCGCCGTGTGCCACATGTTGGGGCTGGCCAGATCCGCATTCCCATGCGACGAGTGGCTCGGGTCGTACTCCGGCGACCCCGCGAAGTCGCCGAAGTCCTTGGTGTCGTCGCCATCGACGGGATGACCGCCGGCGACACCCGGCAGCGCCAGCAAGCCGGCCACCGCGAGAAGCGCGAACAGCGCGCGTAAAGCTCCCTGCATCTCCATCTCCTCCCGATGGATTTGCCGTATTGCGCCCGAAATTACACCCACACAAATTCGCCGACAAGCACCGCTTCCCATAAGGGCACGCGCTCTGACACTCGGGTCAGAAAGGCGGCAAGGCCCTCGGTCAGAGCGGCAACGCCCTCGAGATCACGCGAGGGTGAGCAGACGCGCCGGGAATCGCCGAGCCGGCCGCGGTAGTTGCCAGTTCAACGCCTTCGCGGCTTAAATGGCACTCCCGCCCTAACGCTCCGCCGCAGGGCGCAACCCCGTCAAGGTGACCGCGACCAGTCGTCGGACCGCGGCCTTTGACGGCAGGCTGCTGGCGGCGGCCAGTGCGTGCAGGCAATAGGTAGCGAGCTCGTCCGGGGTCACATCGTCCCGGAGGTCACCCGTCTCGGCGCCTTCGGCCAGCAAGTCCCGCACGAAGTATTGGAGCTGCTGCTGTGCTCGGGCGACGTGCTCACCGCGATGCAGGAGCGCTGCCGTGTCGCTGCCGTGGTGGTGCTCGAAGCTGATGAGCGCGTACGCCTCGAGCACCGTTGCGAGGCGGCTACGGGCGTCGCCTACTCCCTCCGCGATGGCGGTGAGCTGCTGCATGTGGCCGGCGACTTGGCGTTCGTGCCAGGCGGCCAGGATCGCCTCAACGTCGGGGAAATACTTGTAGAGCGTGGCCCGCCCGATGCCGGTGCGCTCGGCGATCTGCGACATCGTCACCGCACGGAGGCCCAGCTCAGCGACGAGCGAAGCGGCGGCGTCCAGTGTGGCGTCGCGCACGGCGCGTCGATGCGCGTCGATCGTCTCGTCCCAGAGCTTCGGCATCGTGGAGCACTATACGCGTCGTTGACCGTCCAGACGTCGCGTCCTAAGTTAGACAACGTGTATCGTAAACGCACCGACCGACCCCGGACGCCCGGGAGGACTCCTTGACCATGGCCGATCTGCCGCCCACCCCTTCGGACGCTCCAGCCGCCCGCTCTGCCTCCGTCGGCGGCGACTCTCACCCCGGTATGCCGCGCTGGGTCAAGGGCGCGATCGTCGTGGTGGTCGTGCTGGTCGTGGTCCTCGTGGTCGGAAAGCTGGCCGGCGTCGAGCACGGACCAGGCATGCACGGCGGCGGCGGGCAGACGCCGGCTTCGCAGGTCAGCGAAGACGGGACGACGCCCGCAGCCGGTGAGGAGGGCCACCGGCCGCCTACCGGCGCCGAGGGCCACACGCCGCCTCCGGGCGTTGACCACGGCCAGCCGTAGTCGTGCGACTGTCGCCGCGCGCTCGCAAGCTCACGCTGACGACGCACGTGGTCGCGTCGGTCGGCTGGCTGGGCGCGGTCGCGGCCACGCTGGTACTGGCAGTTGCGGGCGTTGCGAGCCGGGACCTGCAGACCGTACGCGCCGTCTATCCGGCTCTGGAGGTCGTGGGCTGGTACGCGCTCGTGCCGCTGAGCCTGGCCTCCCTGCTCTCAGGCCTCGTGGTCTCGCTGGCAGGTAAGTGGGGGCTGCTCCAGCACTACTGGGTGGTGACGAAGCTCGTGATCAACCTGGTCGCCAGCGTCGTGCTGCTGCTCTACATGCAAACGCTCGGAGCGCTGGCCGAGTCGGCCGGGTCGGCTGCCGAGGTGGGCGCGATCCGCAGCTCGTCGCCCTTGCTGCACGCGGGCGCCGCGCTCGTGCTGCTGCTCGCCGCCGCGATCCTCTCGGTCTACAAGCCGGCCGGCCGCACCCGCTACGGCTGGCGCAAGCAGCAGAGCCTGCGCGCCGCATCAAACGGCTGAGCACGGGCGGCAAAGTCGCGCCGCGTTCAGTGCGGGAGACGGCACGACGAGCGCCGGCCGGCGCGCATGATGGAGGACGTGGTGGGACACGCTGCCGAGCGGGAGCGACGTGAGCCCCCGCCGACCGCGCGAGCCCAGGACGATCAGCGCTGCGTCGAGCTCGTCTGCGGCTGTGACGATGGCGTCGGCCCCGTAGATCTCCGAGACGGTGGGGAAGGGCTGGATGGTGTCGCGCAGCACGTCGAGCGGGAGGCGGGCGCGGATGGCGAGCGTGGCCTGCTGGAGCCACTCGCCGGCCTCCGGGCCGAGCGCGTGGCGCCGGTCAGCCGCTCGCCGTCGCTGAGCAGCGTCAGGAAGCCATTGGACTCGGCGTGGCCCGCGTATAGGTGGCGGTCTTCGCCACCTCGGAGACGGGCGCGGTCGCGCTGAAGCGGGCTTCGGAGGAGCCACGGCGGCGGCCTGCGGGTCGGTGTAGGTGACGCTAGGTCCACCGAGGTGCGAACCGCGGATTGCGGGCGCCGGGCACGCAGGGGTCGCATCGCGGCGATATACGTACCGGGGCTTCCGGCAGAGTCTTTCGTGACTTCACCGTCCTGGCGCGTCTACGCCGGAGCCTCAAGCGGCTCGAGCCGCTGAGCGGCGCCAGTCCCGGTCGTGCTGCCGGCCCTACGGGTCGACGTGGAAGGTGAACAGCATCCCGCCCTCGTGGTGCTCGGCGATGTGGCAATGCGCGACCCAGTCGCCCGGGTTCGTGATCTCGAGGAGGATGTCGACGACCTGCCCGGTGGGAATGAGGACCGTGTCCTTCCAGACGAGGTTGGGGTCGTCGACTCCGTCGCGGGACAGGATCAGGAAGCGGCCCGCCCCATGGATGTGGAACGGGTGGTGCATGGGATGGTCGGAGTCCATCTCGTTGACCACGCGGATCTTCACCAGGTCGCCCACGCGGAACCGCCAGTCGATAGCCCGCCCTTCGGCCCCCGTCGCGCGATCAACGATCGTCCAGCGCGTGTTGGCCGGTGTGGTCATCCGGTTGACGTCGACCATGTCGTCTTCCCACTCGATGCCGCCGGCGTCGTGCGCATGCTCGCCGCCGGCATGCGCGTGCTGGCGGTCGTTCGCGTCCTCCGCACCGGGCGCATCGCCTGCGGGCTGGGAGACGAGCTGGGCGGGAACGAGCTTCATGCCGCACTTCGGGCAGCGGTCGGCCTGCTCGCTTCTGACCTCCGGGTGCATCGGGCAGGCGTAGCTGATCGGGGCGACCGCAGTGGCGAGCAGCTTCATGCCGCACTTCGGGCAGTGTCCCGGCTCCTCCTGGACGATCTCCGGGTGCATCGGGCAGGTGTAGGCGATCTCGGCGCCCGGCGGCAGCTCCGGCTCACCCATGTCCATCTCCGCCACGAGCGCCAGCGTCTTGTGCGGGTCGGCGTCCCGATACGGCTCGATGCGCTCCCGCGCGGCGACCAAGTCGGCGTTCGCGCGGAGCTCTCCGAACTGCGCGGCCAGTGACGGTTGCGCCTGCTCGCCGGAGACCACGACGGTCGCCAGCGGATAGGTGCGGTCGGGCGTGTGGTGCTCGAGCATGAGCTCAGCCGGTCCCCCGAACAGGACGTCGACCACGACACGCTCGGAGGGCGCGATGAGTACCGCCTCGACGAACTCCTCGTGCTCGTAGTGCCCGCTGTCGCCACCCACGCGCTTCATGCGAGCGCCGGGCAGCGCGACGTTGAAGACCCGCGTGTTCGCACTGTTGGTCAGGTAGAGGCGCAGCACCTCGCCGCTGAGCGCGCTGAGCGAGAGCTCCGGCTCCCCGTCGACCAGCAGCACGTTGCCGAAGCGCCCCATCGCGACGTAGGTCGTCTCGGACCGGCTGAACGGCGCGATCGCGCCGTCCTCCAGCAGGAGGTCGTCGAGCGTGAGCGAGAGCTCCCGGTTGACCGGCGGCCAGTAGTCAGGCTCCGCGGGCTCGACGATGATGGTCCCGTAGAGTCCCATTTCCTGCTCGTAGTCCTCGCGAATATGCGGGTGGTACCAGTACACCCCCGGATCGGGGAACGTGAGGCGATAGGTGAATCGCCCGCCGACGGGCATGGGCTCCTGAACCGTGGCGGTCCCGTCGTAGCGGTTCTCCAAGCGCAGGCCGTGCCAGTGCATGGTGGTCTCGGCGTCGATCTCGTTGACCGCGTCGATGACCACCTCGGTGCCTTCCTCGACGCGCAGAACAGGTCCGGGTATGGACCCGTTGTAGGCGAGCATCCGCACGGTCGTGTCACCGAGTCGCTTCGCGACAGGGGCGATGCGGAACGAGAAGTGCTCACCCTCGGCGAGCTCCACCGTCTCGGGCGGATGCGCTTCGGGGAGGCCTTCGGTCGCAGTCGGGAAGCGATCCGATGATGCGGTCATGGCATCTCCTGTTCGGTCACGCGACGTGCTCGGCCGGCGACGATCGGGGTGCGGCGGCGGGGAACAAGCGGATCTGGCCGGCTATGTGCTCGGCGTCGTCCGCGACCCAGCCGAGGAGCGCGGACCCTCTGGTGTGCAGCCAGGACAGTCCGAGGAAGTAGAGCCCCGGCACTCCGGTGACGCCTCGTCGGTGCACCGCGCTGCCGCGCTCGTCGAACGCGGGGGCCTCGATCCATGAGTGATCGACACGGAAGCCCGTCGCCCAGACCACCGAGTCGGCCTCGACCGCGCCGCCGTCGGCGAATCGCACGGTTCGTCCGGCGGCGCCGACGGCGCGCCCGTGCACCTGCACTCCATGTCGGCGGCGGATCGTGCGGGGGCGAGAGCCGATGAGGGTGTCGCGTCCCTTCATGCGGTGCCCGATGCGCGAGTCGACGGACTTGTGGATCAGGCCCGTGGCCTCGAGATACCAGAACAGGTCGCGGCCGAGGATCCGCTGCGGCAGCGGCGTCTGCCGGGACCCGATCGAGAGATGGACCTGATGCGAGCGCGAGAGCTCCTCGGCGATTTGGAGGCCCGTGTTGCCGCCGCCGACGACGAGCACGGTCCCCTGGGGCACGTCGTGCGAGGCGCGGTAGTCGCTGCTGTGGAGCTGTCTCACCTCAGGGTCGAGTCTGTCGGCGATCGGCGGGACGAAGGGGATCTGGAACGGGCCGGTCGCCACGACGACCTGTTCGGCCTCGTATGTCTCCGCGTCCGTCTCTACGAGGAAGCGGCCGTCGGGCGTGGCCATCCTGCGTACCGGATGGCCTAGCTCGATCGGGAGGGCGTGGCGCTCCGCATATGCGGTCAGGTAGTTCGCGACCTCGTCGCGCGTGGGGTACGCGTCCGGGTCTCCGGGCATCGCCATGCCGGGCAGGCCGCTGTAGCGACGGGGGGTGAAGAGCCGGAGCGAGTCCCAGCGCTTACGCCAGGCCGCCGCCGGCTCGTCCGCCGCCTCCAGGATCGTGAAGTCGCTGCCCTGGGCCTTCAGGAAGTAGCCGACGGCCAGTCCCGCCTGGCCGCCGCCGATCACGACGACACTGCGTCGGAGCCTCCGCGGTGAAGGCTGCGGCTGGCACCCAGCATCCTGCGGATCGCGGATGTGCTCCATGCGTGCCGTTCCCGCCATCACAGAGCTGCGACGACCTAGAGGAACGCGGTCGATCCTAAGTCGGTGGGCGCGACGAAAGCAAGACTTCGGCGGTCGGCGTCAACTCGGTGACCCGAAGCGCTCGAACAGGCGGCCGATGGCAGTGCTGCCGAACTCCACGCTGTCGACGGGGATCCGCTCGTCCGCGACGCTGGACTCGCAGCCCGCCCTCTCCGGACCCGTGCTGATCGCCGAGGTCGGCGACGAGCCGTGGCGGCGGTCGAGATGCGCTCGGGCCGCACAGTGGCCGACCCGTTCCGACCGAGCGGGGCCGTGGCCGCGATCGCCCGGATGAGCGCGCTGGCTCGGGCCTCAACGCGCGGGCGTACTGACGTCAGGCTGCCGCGGGCGCCCGGGTCCTCGACCCAGGCGCCCGCAGTCGTCTGACCCCAATGCCCTTACGCGCCCACGACCACCAAGATTGGGGGCGGGTGTAGGGGCGGGCCACGATGTGGCCGGGTCATCAGGGCGAGATCGTCAAGCCATGCCACGTCGAGGTGGGCCGCAGGGTGGCCGGCCATGTCCGTCTGGCGTTCGAGGTGGACGACAGCACGGCGATGACTCGCGCGCTTGCGACGGCCGGAGCGACCGTCATCGCCGAGCCGCGGCGGACGCCCTGGGACTCGCTGAACGCACGACTGGAAGGACCGGCCGGGCTGCAGCTCACGCTCTTCACCGAACTCGAAGGCTGACGTAGCCGGCGGTACTGGGTACTCGAGCCATGGCATGGACTTCCGCATTGAGCTCTTCGTCTCTGACGTTGAGACCTCGGTTGGGTTCTACGAGGAGGCGCTGGGCTTCCGCCTCGATCGCCTCGACGCTGACTATGCGAGCTTGCGGCGCGGCAAAGCGGTGCTCGGTCTCGGCGCGATGACGAAATTGCCTGAGGATGGCCTAGGTCCCGGGTTCACCCAGGCGCGCGTCTCCGATGAGCGCGGTGCCGGCGTCGAGATCGTGCTCGAAGTCGAAGATCTCGACGATGCACTCGCGCGATTCGAGGCCGCCGGCGGGCGCCTAGCCGAGCCGATCCAGAGGCGACCCTGGGGTCTACGCGACTTCCGCGTCGTCGATCCCGACGGCTACTACATTCGAATCACGACAGCGGGCTGACGGCGCTATGTACGCCAGTGCTCGGGCGTGCCATCGGCATCGCGCAGCCGGCGCATTCCCGCCGCCCGCCGATGCCGCGAATGCGCCCCATCCATCCAACCCTCGTGATGCTGCGGACCGCCGGTCGACCCCCCGAACCACCGCTGGCGCGCGCCCATGAAACGGAACAGATGCCGAATGACGCGCGGATCGATGCGCAATGACCGGCCGCGAAGGACGGCAGAGAGCCTCATCGGGGTGAAGGCGGCCTAGAGCCTCGTAATGAAGGGGTCAGCGGTTCGAATCCGCTCGTCGGCTTGACAGACTGGACCCCAGAACGGGCCCTTCGCGGGCGGGCCGGTGACGCCCGACGACGACACACCCGCCGCCAGCCGTGCGAACTTCCAATCGTCGCTGGTGGCGCCGATGAGCCGGCACAGAGCTGGTTCGAATTGCACGCCGGCGATGAGCTGACCCGGAGCGGGCGAGCTGGGCCGATGCCCGGCTCGCCCACTGATCCGTGATGCCGATCAGGCCGCGATCGGCGTCTCGTCGTGCGCGTCCGCCGTGGTGGCGGCCGCGGTCGCCCGGGGCGCGCGCAGCAGCAGCGCGGCGAGCAGCGCTCCGATCACCGCGATTCCGGCGGCGCCGAGGAAGGCGGCCGAGTAACCGTCCGTCAGCGCGGCCACGTCTCCGAGGCGACCGGCGCCTTGAGAGGTGGCGACGGCCGTCATGGCGGCCAGGCCGAGGGCCGAGCCGACCTGGTAGGCGGTGTTGACGATGCCGGAAGCCAGGCCGCCCTCTTCGGGGCGAGCCGAGGAGATCGCCGTTCCCAGTGACGGGATGAACGCGAGCGCCATGCCCGTCGCGGCGATCAGCGATGCCGGCAACACGTCGACGACGAACGAGCCGTCGGGACGCACGAGCGAGAGCAGCGCCATGCCGCCGGCGAGCGTCAGCAAGCCGGCCACGACTGGTGCCTTGAACCCGAAGCGATTGATGACCCGCGGAGCCACCACCACCATGAGCAGCATGATCGCGAGGGTCATGGGCAGCAGCGCCGCACCGCCCTCGAAGGCCCCGAAGCCGAGCACCTGCTGCAGGTAGAGGTTCAGGAAGAACCACATCGGGATCCATGCGGCGCCCAGCAGCAGCTGGGCGACGTTCGCCGCGGCGAGGTTCGGTGTGCGCAGGATGCTCAGCCGCATGAGCGGTTCGCGCACCGCGTTCTGCAACGCGACGAACAGTCCGAGCAGGAGCACGCCGCCGCCGATGGCCGCGAGCGTG
>JASLBU010000216.1 GCA_030146365.1 Candidatus Limnocylindria bacterium
ACGGCGATCTTCGCGGAGGACGCGGTGCCGGACACCCAGCAGCAGTACATCCAGATCAACGCCGACTACTTCGCGCGGTAGGCGGCACCGACCGATGCCGCGGCTGATCGCCCTGTACAACGTGCCCGAGGACGCGGAGGCGTTCGACGCTCACTACCGGGACGTCCATTCGCCGATCGTGGCGCGCTACCCCAACCTGCGGGATGTCCGGCTGACGAAGCCGCTCGGCGTGGCCGGCCGCGAGGCGCCGTACCACCTGATGGCCGAGATGCTCTTCGACTCGACGGCCGACCTCGGCGCCGCCTTGGTGTCGGAGGCCGGCGCCGCCTCGGCGAAGGACCTGCGCAACTTCGCCGGCGCGGGGGTCACGCTGTTCATCGCACCAGACGAGGCAGATGCCTGAGTCCGGAGCGCCCCTGCCGATGGACCCCGGCGCGGTGGGCTTCGAGCACGTCGATTACGCCCGTGACACGGCCACCGGCGTGGCCACCGTCACGATCCGCCGCCCGAAGGTCCTCAACGCCCTCGACTTCCCCACCATGCGCGAGCTTGCACGCGCCTTCGAGCAGGCGTCGTGGGACGACAGCGTCGCGGTCGTGGTCGTCACCGGTGCCGGTGATCGAGCGTTCTGCACGGGCGCCGACCTCGATGAGCAGGCCGCCATGGGGGCGACGTCCGGCCAGTACTGGCGCTGGATGGGCGCCTTCATCGAGATGCACGACCGCCTGCGGCAGATCGGCAAACCGACGATCGCACGCATCAACGGCATCTGCGTCGGCGGCGGCAACGAGCTCCAGATGGCGTGCGACCTCTCGGTCCTGGTCGATGACGCCTACATCCGCCACGTCGGTCCCGAGCACGGGTCGGTGCCTGCGGGCGGGGCGACCCAGTGGCTGCCGCTGATGGTCGGCGAGCGGCGCGCCCGTGAGATCGTGATGCTGTGCGAGCCGATCGCGCCGGCGGACGCCCTGGAGTGGGGCCTCGTCACCCGCGTCGTGCCGCGGGCCGAGCTGGATGCGACGGTCGCGGCCCTGGCCGACAACCTGGCGCGCAAGCTGCCGGAGACCATCCGCTATACGAAGACGCAGCTCAACTGGTGGCGAGACCTCGTCTGGTCGCAGACCGTCCAGCACGCCCGTGACTGGCTCGCGATCCACTCGACCGCCGATGAGACAAAGGAGGCGGTCGATGCCTTCCATCAGAAGCGCGCGCCCCGCTTCGCCGAGCTGCGCCGGCTGGGCGCCGATGCCGGCCGAACCTGCCCCGCGTGCGGGACGTCCGGCCTGCCTGCCGCCCACCGGTTCTGCGGCGCCTGCGGGACCGAGCTCCCAGACCCGTGGGCGGCGTGATGCGCGCGATGGTCGCGTTGCATGGCCTCGCGGTGGCCGCCGATGCGGGGGGCTTCGCTCGGCCCGCTGGCCCTCTTTTCCGGCCGGCCCTCGCCGCTGTCATCGGTGATATCGAGGGTGATATAGCGCCCGCCGCGGTGGCGGCCCCCTCCGGCGAGGGGCCCGCATGAACGACGAGCAGCTCGTGCTGGTCGAGCGGCAGACCGAGGCCCGGACGGCGCTGGTGCGGCTCAACCGACCGAAGCAGCTGAACGCTCTGAACGGCGCGGTCATGGATCAGCTCTGCGCCGCGCTGGAGGAGCTGGATCGCGACGACGGCGTCCGGGCCATCGTCGTGACCGGCAACGAGCGGGCCTTCGCCGCCGGCGCCGACATCGGCGAGATGGCGAACGCCACGCCCATCGAGATGCTGCTCACCAACCGCATCGGCCAGTGGGATCGGATCCGCAGGATCACGAAGCCGGTGATCGCCGCCGTGAACGGCTGGGCGCTCGGCGGGGGATGCGAGCTGGCCATGACGCTGGACGTGATCGTCGCCGGCGAGGGCGCGAAGTTGGGCCAGCCGGAGATCGGTATCGGCGTCATTCCCGGAGCGGGCGGCACGCAGCGGCTGACGCGCGCCGTCGGCAAGGCCAGGGCCATGGAGATGGTGCTCACCGGTGAGCCGATGACCGCCCGCGAGGCACTTGCGGCGGGGCTGGTGGCGCGGGTGACGCAGGACGAGGTCGTCGTGCCGGATGCGCTTGCCATGGCCGCCACCATGGCGACGAAGTCGCCGATCGCGCTGCGGCTCGCGAAGGAGGCGGTGAACGCCGCGTACGAGATGAGCCTGACCGATGCGCTCGCCCACGAGCGCCGCCTCTTCTACCTCCTCTTCGCCAGCGAGGACCAGAAGGAGGGAATGGCCGCCTTCCTCGAGAAGCGCACCCCAGACTTCACGGGCCGATGAACCTGGGCAATCCGGACCGGCCGGTCGGCGGCCTGTCGGTGCCGCGGCCCGAGGGCGTGGAGATTCGCCCTCTCGGGCGCGACGACTTCGCCGATGCGCTTGGCCTGGTCCGGGAGCTGTACGGCCTGCCCGATTCCGCCGCGGAGCCGCACCGGGCCGGCTACGACGCGCTCGTCAACGACGTCGACGCTGCTCCCTTCCTGGCCCTCGCCGGTGGGGAGCCAGCCGGCATCGTGATCTTCCGGTTCCGGCGCCGGCTGAACCACGCGACCTTCGAGGGCTGGATCAGCGACCTCGTGGTGCGCGAGCGCTTCCGCGGACGCGGGATCGGCCGGGCGCTCATTGCGGCCGTCGTCGCGGAGTGGAAGCTGCGTGGCTCCCACCGCATTCAGCTGGAGGTGGCGCACGACCGCGCCGCCGCACGTGCGCTCTACGCCGCGACGGGGTTCGTCGAGCAGGGACGCTATTTCGAGATCGGCCCGGTCAGGACGCGCGGGACCGACCCCGCGGGCGGTGCGCTGATCAGGCCGATTGTGGACGACGACGCCGACTTCGACGCCGTGACACGGCTGCTCGCGGAGCTCGGCCGTCCGGCCCCGGTCGAGGAGCGCCTGCCGGCGCTTCGCAGGACGTACAGCCAGCACGTGGCACGCCCCCACACCGGTACGCTGCTGGCGATCCTCGACGGCGTGCCGTCCGGGGTCGTGACCCTGGAGTTCCGGCAGCCGTTCTTCACGCTCGCGCCGCAGGCCTGGATCCCGGACCTGATCGTCAGCGAATCTGCTCGCGGTCGCCGCCTGGGTGCGGCACTGCTCGATGCCGCCTTCGCGGAGGCGGTGAGTCGCGGCGCGTACGCCGCCGCACTCGAGAGCGGTCATCAACGCACCGTGGCGCACCGG
Organism: Candidatus Limnocylindria bacterium; assembly: GCA_030146365.1. Classification (GTDB taxonomy): domain Bacteria; phylum Chloroflexota; class Limnocylindria; order QHBO01; family QHBO01; genus JACDBZ01. Next base: position 3,198 of record JASLBU010000216.1, read on the forward strand.
CTGTACGAGGCGGCCGGCATGAGGGACGTCGGAACCTTCGCGTGGCTGGATCGGTGACGCGGGCGCGGCGTTGATCGCCGCCAGCTGCCCGAGAGGCCGATTTCGGCACGGATCGCGGTGACCGCCCCACCCTCGTCCGTGCAGCAAGTGAGCACCCGGCAGGTACAGAACCTGCATAGTGTGAGGCGGCACGGTCTACTCGGCCGTCCGCGTTTACAACCTGGAGGGATACGGAGGTACCGCATGGGTATCATTGCATGGCTGGTCGTCGGCGCCATTGCCGGCTGGATTGCTGGAAAGATCGTCCCCGGTGACGAAGGCTATGGCGTGATCGGCACGATCATCGCCGGCATCGTCGGAGCGCTCGTCGGAGGCTTTCTCCTTGGCGCCATCACCGGTGAGGACTTCACCACCGGAATCAACATCCCGACGCTGCTCGCCGCGATCGTCGGTGCGATCATCGTCGTGTTCCTGTGGAGCATGATCGCCAAGAATCGTGGCGGTCGAACGACGACCTGATTCGAGTACGCCCAACATCACGCCCGGTGCCTTCACGGCGCCGGGCGTTTTGGTGTCCGCTCCCCGTACAATTCGCCTGATGCCAGAGCCCCACGACACCGTCCAGCTCGCGATCGCGGACGGGGTGGCCACCGTCACGCTGAACCGGCCTGAAGCCCTCAACGCGCTCAACGCCACGCTGCGCGCCGAGCTGCGGGCGGTACTCAAAGGGGTCGCGAAGGACCCATCGGTGAGGGCGGTGGTGCTCACCGGCGCAGGGCGAGCGTTCTGCTCGGGCGCGGACCTCCGGGGCGGTCCCGACGAGCGCGACTTCCGGCGGGTGCTCGTCGACGAGTACCACCCGATCATCGAGGCGCTGCGCGAGCTGCCGAAGCCGATCGTCGCGGCCGTCAATGGCGCGGCGGCCGGGGCCGGCCTCAGCCTTGCCTTCGCCGCCGACCTGGTCGTGGCCGCCGAAAGCGCCCGTTTTGTGGTCGCCTTCCACCGCATCGGCCTGGTGCCGGACTCCGGGCTTACCCGCGTCCTGGTGCGGGCCCTCGGCCGTCATCGCGCCTTCGAGCTGCTGCTCGGCGAGCGCCACCTGGACGCGGCCGAGGCGACGGCCGCCGGACTCCTCGCGGCCACCGTCCCTGACGACCGGCTGATCACGGTGGCCGGCGACCTCGCCCGACGTCTCGCGTCCGGTCCGACGACCGGGATTGCGCTCACCAAGCGCCTCGTCAATCTCGCGGAGGAAGCAACGCTGGCCGAGAGCCTGGCAGCGGAGGCGGCCCTGCAGGACGTCGCGGGCCGGACGGAGGATCACGCAGAGGGCGTCGCCGCGTTCGGCGAAAAGCGCGATCCCCGGTTCACCGGTCGCTGAGCGCCGTGCACGAGATCCGGACGGTCGGCGTCCTCGGCGCCGGCACGATGGGCGCTGGCATCGCCCAGGTCATGGC
>JASLBU010000247.1 GCA_030146365.1 Candidatus Limnocylindria bacterium
CAACAAGCCCGTCTACCTCACCGCCCAGGGGCTCGAGAAGCTCAAGGCGGAGCTCAACGAGCTCATCACGGTGGAGCGGCCGCGGGTCGCCGCGCGCATCCACGAGGCCAAGCTGGACGGTGATCTCTCCGAGAACGCCGAGTACGAGGATGCCAAGCAGGAGCAGTCGTTCCTCGAGGGCCGGATCGCCACGCTCGAGCTCCAGCTGCGCAACGCGGCCGTGATCGAGAAGACCAAGGGCGACGCGGTGGGCATCGGCTCGAAGGTGGTCATCAAGGGCGGCGACGGCGAGGAGACGTTCACGATCGTCGGGTCAGCCGAGGCAGCCCCGCGAGAGGGCCGCATCAGCAACGAGTCGCCCGTGGGCGCGGCCCTGATGGGGCGCAAGAAGGGCGACCGCATCACCGTGCTCGCGCCGTCCGGCCCGATCGAGTACACGCTCGTCCGGGTCGGCTAGGAGCCACCCGCTTGTTCTGGGCTGACGAGATCGCGGCGTCGGCCACCGGCCGGCAGGTCATCAACGACTCCAAGACGCCGTCGGGGACCGTGCACGTCGGCAGCCTCCGTGGACCGGTGATCGTCGACACGATCGCGCGTGCCCTCCGACACGCCGGCCGAGACGTGGAGCTGCGCTATGGCGTGGACGATCTGGACCCCATGGATGCCCAGGCCCTGCTGACGCCCGACGCGGTCGAGCGTTCGATGGGCGTGCCGCTGGCCCACGTCCCGGACCCGGCGGGGGACTGTCACCCCTCGTATGCCCGGCACTTCGCCGGCGTCTTCATCGACACCTTCGACGGCCTCGGCATTCGACCCGACACCTACTACTGGATGAGCGAGATCTACGGTTCCGGGGCCATGGATCCCTACATCCGGCGCGCACTGGAGGCCGCGACCACCATCCGGGACATCTATCGGCGCGTAGCCAAGGTCAACCATCCTGACGATTGGCACCCGTTGTTCGTGATCTGCGAGCGCTGCGGACGGATCGGCACCACGATCGTCACGGGGTGGGACGCGGGTGCCGGCCTCGTGCGCTACGAATGCCGGACGGATCTGGTGACCTGGGCCACCGGGTGCGGCAACGCGGGCGAGGCGTCGCCATTCGGCGGCCGTGCCAAGCTGCCCTACAACGTGGACTGGGCGGCGAAGTGGGACCTCTTCGGCGTGACGATCGAGCCCGCCGGCAAGGATCTGTCCACGAGGGGCGGCTCCCGCGACCGGTCGGACGCGATCGCCCGCGAGGTGTTCGGCAACGAGCCGCCGATGAACGTGCCGTACGAGTTCCTCAACATCGGCGGACGGAAGATGTCCACCTCGAAGGGCGTCGGCGCTTCCGCCGCCCAGATCGCGGACGTCATCCCGCCGGAGCAGCTGCGCCTCCTCTTCCTGCGCCCGAAGCCGAACACCGCCATCGAGTTCGACCCAGGCGGCACGGATGCCATCCCGAGGCTGTTCGATGAGTCGGACCGTCTCGCGGCGGCAACGGCGGGTCGGGACGTCCGTGGGGAGCTGCCTCCCGACCACGACCGGCTCTTCTCATTCAGCCTGGTCGAGCCCGATGCGGACGTGGCGGCGGAGGCCGCCGCCTACCGTCCCGCGTTCAGTCATCTCGCCCTGCTGGAGCAGATCCCCGGCGTCGACGTCGTCGAGAGGGTGACGGCCGAGAAGGCCTCGGCCCTCTCGGCACGGGAGACGGTCCTGCTGGACGAGCGTCGGGCGGCGGCCCGCGCGTGGCTCGCCTCGTATGCGCCTGATGCGGCCCGCATCGCGGTGCGCGAGAACCTTCCTCCGGAGGCAGACGCCCTTTCCGGGGAGCAGCGGGACTATCTCGCCGCGCTCGCCGATGCCCCGGCGCCCGACTCCGGGGAGGCGTGGCAGGCGTTGATCTTCGCGACGGCCAAGCAGCTTGGCCTGCCGGCCGGTGACGCCTTCCGCGCGCTGTACCTCGCGTTCCTCGGCCGACCGAACGGCCCTCGTGCCGGGTGGCTGCTCGCGTCGCTGGACGCTGGCCTCGTCGAGGAGCGGCTTCGCGCCGCCGCGGCCGAGGGCCACCCGGCGTGAGCGTCGGGCTGCAGCGGCTGCGTGACGAGCCGGACGCACTTCGTCGCGGCGCCGTCGACAAGGGCGAGGACCCGGCCGTCGTCGATCGCGCGCTGGAGCTGGACGAGCGGCGACGAACGCTGACCGCTGAGGGCGATGCGCTCAAGGCGGAGCGCAACGCCTCGTCGAAGCGCATCGGGGAGGCGATTCGCGCCGGCGCGGATGCGGCTGGGCCGGACGTCGCCGCGCTCCGGGCGGAATCCACCACTGCCGGCGAACGGATCGCCGCCATCGACGGCCAGCTGGCTGCCGTGCAGGCCGAGCTCGATGACGCGATGCTGCGCATCCCGAATCCCGCCGACCCCGACGTGCCGGTCGGCGGCGAGGACGCCAACCAGACGGTCCGCACCTGGGGAGAACCGCTGGCGCGGGACGGGCGACGGCCGCACTGGGAGGTGGGTGACGACCTGGGGATGTTCGACCTCGCGCGCGGTGCGAAGGTGACCGGGTCCGGCTTCCCCGTCTACCGCGGCGACGGGTCCGGGCTGCAGCGAGCGCTCATCAGCTGGTTCCTGGACGTGCACACCCGGGAGCACCGCATGACGGAGGTGTGGCCGCCGGCGCTGGTCAACGCGGTCTCGGCCACGGGCACCGGCCAGATCCCCGACAAGGAGGACCAGATGTACGTCGTCACCCGGGACGACCTCTACCTGGTCCCGACGGCCGAGGTGCCGGTGACCAATCTTCACCGCGACGAGATCATCGAGGCCGACGCCCTGCCGATACGATACGCGGCCTACTCCCCCTCGTTTCGCCGGGAGGCCGGCGCAGCCGGCCGCGACACGCGCGGCATCCTTCGGGTTCACCAGTTCGACAAGGTCGAGATGGTCAGCTTCGTGAAGCCCGAGGACTCCGAGGCGGAGCTCGAGTGGCTTACCGCGCGGGCCGAGGTCCTTCTCCAGCGCCTCGGCCTCGCGTACCGGGTCCTGCTCATGAGCACCCGCGAGATGGGCTTCGTTCAGGCGCGCAAGTACGACCTCGAGGTGTGGTCGCCCGGCGTCGAGCGCTGGCTCGAGGTGAGCAGCGTCAGCAACTTCCGCGACTACCAGGCGCGACGGATGGCGATACGGCATCGGAGCGGCCCGGGCGCCAGGCCGGAGCTGGTGCACACTCTGAACGGCTCGGGGCTCGCGCTTCCCCGGACCATGGCCGCCCTCATCGAGACGCATCAGCAGCAGGATGGCTCGATCGTGGTGCCGGAGCCGCTGCGGCCCTATCTCGGCGGACGCGACCGGCTCGGTACTGCCGCTCCCTGACCGGGCCGGCGGCGTGATGATCCGGCCACCCGGGGCGTGCGTATGCTGGGACGATGTCAATTCCCGCGATCCTCGCGACGCTCGGCGTCATGGCGGTCTTCGACGCCGTCTGGCTCACCCTGGTGGCACGCAACTTCTATCGGTCCAACCTCGGCCACCTGATCGGGGACTCCACGAACTGGCCTCCGGCCGTCGCGTTCTACCTGATCTACGCCGTCGGAGCGTGGTTCTTCGCGACGCAGCCGGGCGTCGACGATGGATCGGTGCTGACCGCCACGCTGCGCGGGGCGGCCTTCGGGTTCGTGGCGTACGCGACGTACGACCTCACGAACCACGCCACCCTCCGCAGCTGGCCCACGCTCGTCACCATCGTCGACATGGCGTGGGGAACGTTCCTCACCGCGGCGGTCGCGGGCATCGCGACCTGGATCACCGTCACCTTCTTCGCCGGCTAGGTCCGCGCGCCGCCCGGCCGGGCGCCGGCGTTGCGGCGCCCACCAGCCGTCAGTCGGCGACGAGCGCCGTGGCGAGGATGAGGAGCGAGCCGGCTCCCACGAGCATCAGCCCGGGCCCAAGCTGCGCCACCAGGAGTGGGTCGGCGCTGAGCTGGCGGTAGACGGTGACCAAACCGACCACCAGGTATCCGCTGAATGCGGTCAGCGCGATGCCGGCGACCACGAGCATACGACGCGGCCACCTGCCACCGCGCCGGACGGTGATCCCGCCGAGAACGGTCGCCGTGACCGCGCCGGCGAAAAGCAGCGTCCCGTTGACGGTTCCGAGGGCGTTGACCGGCTGAAGTCCGGCGAAGAGGCTGAACCACGGGAGCACGACCCCCGCAGCGAGCAGGGCCGCCCCGGCGATCGCCATGGTGCCGGCGATGGTGCGAGCAGCCGGCCGTCGGCGATGGGTGATGGGTGACCGTTGAATGGCGTCAATCACGATGTCCCTCCGGAGGTATGGGCGGGGAGCTCGACAGACCGAGCTCCCCGCGAGACGTGAGCTAGTCGATCACGTCGAAGAACAGGTAGAGGTTCGACGGGATGTCACCGGTGATCCCGACGCCAGCGGCCTGGAGCTCGCGAACGGTCGCGAGATCCTTGCCTTCGGCGATCCGGGCCCACACGGCCGGATCGGTCACGCCGACGACCTCGATCTCCCACCAGCCACCCTGGTCGACGTCGACGATGTGGCTATGCGGCGGCAAAGCCACGTTCTCTGCACCGGTTCCGAAGATCGGCGACAGGTCGAGCGTGCTCGGGTGGTTGATGCAGTTGCCAGCGGTCGGGCACTGCAGGTCCGCCGGGAGCGGGGAGAAGAGCGGCGTCATCACGTACAGGACGGGAATGTTCCCGCCGCGGGGAGCCGTCACCGGCTCAACGCCGACGATGCAGTTCGAGTCGGCGCCGCTGACCGGGGGCTCCTTGCAGAAGAAGTCCTTGTTGTAGAAGAAGTCCACGTCACGGCCGTCGTACCAGCCGCCGGTGAAGCCCTTGTCGTCGCCCGCGGACGACTGGTGGCCGGCCTGGACCGGCGAGGCGAAGACGGACGACAGCGACAGCAACGTTGCGGCAACGATTGCCAGCAGCGCGCCGATGCTCATCGAGCGTCGGGAGAAGGAGATGGTGTTCACTCGGAATTGCCTCCAGTGAGATGCGTGCCGGGAACGCGGACGGCACGACCTCGGGCAGTGGCGCGGCGGTCGGGACGGGCGGGGACCGGCTAGATGCGGCTGGTACGAAAGTCCTCGGAGCCCGTATCACGGCGCGGCCAGAGCAGGCGGGTCCCCGACGCGACGATGGCATGGCGCCGATGGATGCGACATGCCGTCGCGCAGCTTTGCTGCGACGCGCCGGAGAGACGCCGGTAGCCCATATGAGCCATGGGAGAACCGAATGCCCGGCGGTAGGCTCGGAGGCACCTCTTCGTAGCAGTCCCGTACCGAATGGGGGTCGCCGTTCACATCTCCGCGCCCACGCCGCCGCGCGCCTTCCGCACCCTGGCGGCGCCTCTCCGGCGCGGCGTGGCGGTCGGCCTGGCGGTCCTGGGAGTCCTCGTCCTTCTCTCGGCCCTGGACGCCGCGCCCGGGACGGTGTTCTGGACCCGTGCGCAGCTCACCTTCGCCGCCGGGCTGGCGACGGTCGGAGCCGCGATCTCGGTCCGGGGAACGACCGGCCGGACGCGGAACGTGCGGCTCTGGCTGTCGGCGGCCATCGGCCTCTGGCTGGCGAGTGAGCTGATCCGTGACGTGGAGAGGGCGCTCGGCGCCAGCAACCACGTCGGACTGAGCGACCTCCCGTTCATCGGCGTCCTCGTGTGTGCCGGTGCCGCGTACGTCTCCGCACTGCGGGGCAAGGTTCGCCCGCGAGAAGAAGCGGCCGTGTATCTGGACGCGGCCGTCCTCTTCCTGGCCTGCGCCAGCCTGATGCTCACGCTGTTCGGCAGTATTGGCGCGGGCACCCTGGCGGGCGCCGTCGACCTGCTGTACGCCATCTTCTTCATCGCGACGATGGGCGCGACGCTGCTGCTCGATCTTGCCGTGCGTGCCGAGCGGAAGCTCCACGGCGCCTTCCTGCTCCTGGTCGGGTTGGTGCTGCTCGGGATGGGCTTCCTGTGGCGGCTCGTGGCACCCGGCGCCGAGCTCCACGAAGTGGGACCGCCCTCGTACTTCGTGACGCTCGGCGTGGTCGTGGTGATGCTCGGGACGATGACGTGGACCGACGCCGTGGACCGCCACCCGGGCTACGTTCGCTTCGCCGACCAGCTGCGACGGCTGCTTCCCGTGGGAGCCGTCGGGCTCGCCTCGATGCTGATGCTCGTCCACATCGTCCGGGATCCGGTCGGGTGGATCGGCCTCATGACCGGCATCGCGACCGCACTCGTTCTTCCGCTCGTCACCGTTCGGCAGACGGTCCTGCTCGCAGATCGGGAGCGTGCGTTCAGGAGGCAACGCCAGCTCGCCGCCGATCTATCGGCTGCCGAGCGGCGGTATCGGGCGCTGGTGGAGACCCAGCCCGGGGTGGTGTACCTCGCCGAGCCCGGCGCCACCGGCCGCTGGCACTACGTGAGCCCTCAGATCGAGCACATGCTCGGGTTCCGCGCGGACGCGTGGCTGGCCGATCCCACGCTGTGGTCCCGCCAGCTGCATCCCGACGACCGGCGTGCGGTGCTGGCCGCGGAGGACGCCGTTCGGCTCGCAGCCGCGGGCGGCACCAGCCGATCCGAATACCGCCTGCGTGCGGCGGATGGCCGGGACGTCTGGGTGCTGCAGGAAGAGGCGGCGACGCGGCACGGCCCCGACGGACTCCCGTCGATGATGCAGGGCGTCCTCCTGGACATCACCGAGCGCAAGGAAGGCGAGGACGCCCTCCGCGCCAGCGAAGAGCAGACGCGGACCATCATCGAGACCGCCAGTCACGCCTTCGTCGGCATGGACGTCGAGGGCCGCGTCATCGACTGGAACCAGCGGGCGGCCGACACCTTCGGCTGGGACGCATCCGAGGCCATGGGCCGCGAGCTCGCCGGGTTGATCATCCCCGAGGCGCAGCGAGAACGGCACCGCGCGGGCCTCCGGCACTACCTCGACACCGGCCAGGGTCCCCTGCTGTCGAAGCGGGTGGAGGTCGCCGCCCTGCACCGTGACGGCCGCGAGTTCCCGGTCGAGCTGACGATCTGGCCCGTCACCCTGCGTGGCGTCGTCCGCTTCAACGCGATCGTTGACGACATCACGGTGCGAAAGCAGCTGGAGGACCAGCTGCGCCACCAGGCGCTGCACGATTCGCTCACCGGGCTGCCGAACCGCGTCCTCTTCAGCGACCGGGTCCAGCATGCGGCCGAGCGAGGCCCCATCGCGGTCCTGTTCCTGGACCTCGACGACTTCAAGACGATCAACGACAGCCTCGGCCATGCCGTTGGCGACGAGCTGCTGGCGGCGGTCGCGGGACGTCTGACCGGCGTCATGCGCGCCGAGGACACGGCCGCGCGGCTCGGCGGCGACGAGTTCGCCGTGCTGCTCGAGCAGGCGACCGCGGAACATCCGGCCGAGGTCGCGACCCGGATCCTGCGGGCGATCGCCCAGCCGTTCGAGCTCACCGGCAAGCTGGTCTCCACGACCGCCAGCATGGGCCTGGTGCTGAGCGACGCGGACGGCGGCTCCACCGACCATCTCCTGCGGGACGCGGACCTCGCGATGTACCTGGCGAAGGCACGAGGCAAGAACCGCTTCGAGCTGTACGTTCCCGGCATGCACGAGCGCGCCCTCCGCAGGCACGACCTGAAGGCGGCGCTGGAGCGTGCCATCGCGGCGGAGCAGCTGGAGGTCCACTACCAGCCCATCGTGTCGCTGGAGGACGGAACCGTGACCGGCCTCGAGGCGCTGCTGCGCTGGCGGGGAGCCGACGGCCAGCACGTCCCGCTGGACGAGGTGATCCCGCTCGCCGAGGAGACCGGGCTGATCATCCCCATCGGGCGCTTCGTCCTCGAGCGCGCGATGCAGGACATGCGGGTCTGGCAGGATGCTGTGGGACCCGGCAGGCCACTTGACCTGGCCGTGAACGTCTCGGTGGTCCAGCTCGAGCACGGCACCGTCGTCGCTGACGTGGAGCGCGCGCTCGAGCAGAGCGGCATGGCGCCCGCCGGGCTGGTGCTCGAGATCACGGAAGGATCGCTCACCAACGACAGCCTGGACACCGTCCGCAGCCTGCGCGATCTGCGGGCGCGTGGAATTCGCCTCGCGCTCGACGATTTCGGCACCGGCTACTCGTCGCTCGAGCGCCTGCGCCGCTTCCCGGTGGATATCGTGAAGATCGACCGCAGCTTCGTGACGGCCATCACGCACGACCGCGAGGGCGTGCTCGTCCAATCGATCATCGATCTCGGCCGGAGCCTCGGGATGGAGGTCGTGGCCGAAGGTGTCGAGACGCCGGCCCACGTGCGAGCCCTTCGGGCCCGCGGCGTGGTGTACGGCCAGGGCTACTACTACTCTCGACCGGTCTCCGCCGATGCGGTCACTGCGCTGCTGCCCGCCGGGCGACTCCCGCGCCGCCGTCGCCGCGCCGAGGTCGAGATGGCGCGTCTGGCCTGAGGCGACATCCTCGGTTCGGCGCCGTGCCGGATCGGTAGACTCGCGCAGATGGCAGCTGGGCGAAGCGCAACCTGCCTCGTGCGTCGGGGCGCCGAGGCGTACGAGCTCCCCGCGGAGCAGTTCCACGCGATCGACGGGCTGCGCCAGGAGCCGCAGTCCATCGTCTGGCTGAAGCTGGACAGCCCGACGGCGGATGATCTCCGGCTGCTCCAGGAGGAGTTCGCCATCCACCCGCTGGCGATGGAGGACGTCCGCAAGCGCGGCCAGCGGCCGAAGCTGGACACTTACCCGGACCAGCACATGCTGGTCGTGTACGAGGCGGTCGCCGGGGTCGCTCCCGCCGCAGGGAGCGTCGAGGGGGAGCGACCCTCCTCGTTCCACCTCTCGGAGCTTCATGCGTTCGGCGGTCCCGGCTGGCTCGTCACGGTCCAGTCGGGCGCGTCTCCGGCGGTGGATGCGGCAACCGCGCGGTTCGGCCGCCCGGGCCCGCAGGCCTCCACGGTCGGTGGGGTGCTGCACGCGTTCTTCGACGCCGCCGTCGACTCCTACTTCCCGGTCCTCGACGCGATTGCGGAGCGCATGGACGCCCTGGAGGACCGCGTGCTGGCCGGAGACGGCAGCTCGCAGGGCCTCGCAGACATGCTGGCGATCAAGCGGGAGCTCCTGGAGCTGCGACGGGTGCTGGCGCCGATGCGCGAGGCGGCCAACGCACTGCTGCGGCGGGACACGCCGCTCATCGAGGATGCCGTCACGCCGTACTTCCAGGACCTGTACGACCACCTCGTCCGGCTCCTCGACCAGCTCGACCTGTACCGCGACCTGCTCGCGTCGGTGCTCGACGCACGGCTCACGGTGGCCAACAACTCGCTGAACGCGGTGATGAAACGGCTGACCGCCATCACCGTGATCCTCATGGCCCCGACGCTGATCGCCGGCATCTACGGCATGAACTTCGACTACATGCCGGAGCTTCACTGGCCGCTGGGCTACCCCCTCGCACTTGGCATGATGGTGACCGTGATGCTCGGCGCGCTGGCGTACTTCCGCCTCCGTGACTGGTTCTGAGCACGCGAATCGGGATGCATGGCACCGCCGGTGCGGTGACGAGCGCGAACATCATGAGCAGCGGGGAAGCCGGCCGTGGCCCAGCTTTGGATCGAGGAACAGGACAAGGCCGTCTGGCACCTTGCCAACGGTCGGACCGGACGTTTGAGATACACGGTCGTGTGCGGGTGGGTGCTCCCTGCTCGTCCGACCCGAGTCTGGCCCCAGAAGCAACACGAGATCGGCCCTCCGCAGGCGCAGCGCTGCCACACGTGCGTGGGCGAGGAGTAGGCCGACGCCGCGCGAAATCTCGGTAAGTCTATGACTCACATTTGACGCTGCCGAACCGCGCCTCGTAGCCTGCGGCCCTGACCCGCACGGTGCCCTCGCTTGTCCGCTCCCTCCGCCGTCGAACGCATCGAGATGCGCTTCACGACGTTTCGGGATGCCGCTGCCCCGGAGCGGGCGGAGGCCGCCGGCCGGCTGAACGCCATTCCCGCGGCGGAGTCCATCCTGCTCGACACATGTCACCGCGTCGAACTCCTCACCGTGGACGCCCGAGCCGATGGACCGGACGCCCCTCTTCGAGGGTCCGGCGCCGTGACGCGCGTCTTCGAGGTGGTCGGAGGCTTTGACTCCGCGGTGGTCGCGGAGGAGCAGCTGCTCGGCCAGGTGCGCGATGCCTACGACCGCGCGCTCGCGTCCGGTCGCTCCGGGCCGATCCTCAATGAGCTCGTGCGGCGAGCCCTCCGGTTCGGGCGGCTGGTGCGCAGCCACGCCAGGCCCGGCACCGACCGCTCGCTCGGCGATTCGGCCGTCGCCTGGCTGCGCGAGCGCGTGCCGGCGGGGGAGCGAGTGATCGTCGCGGGGACCGGTGAGATGGGGCAGCGTCTGGCGAGCGGCATGGCGTCGGCGGGACATCCGGTCACCGTCGTGTCCGCATCTGCCGAGCGGAGCGGGCGCCTGCTGGCATCGCTGCCCGCCGGCGACCACCGAGCCGCCCTCGGCCCAATCTGCCGGGAGGTCGTCGCCACCGCGGCCGCCGTCGCCCTCGCCGTCCGTGGCGGGAGGCATGCCGTGGTGAGGGATGCGTTGGACGGCGGCCGCCTCCCGTGGGTCGTGGATCTTTCGGCGCCTTCCGCGGTGGAGCCGGCCGCAGCCGAACTGCTGGGAGATCGGCTGCTGGGCCTCGACCGAGTCGCACCGGCCCGGGGCAGCGCCCCGGTGCTGGCTCCCGCGATCGAGACGCGCCTCCGGGGTCGCCTCACCGCGGAGGTCGAGTCCTTCGTCGCCTGGTTGGGAGCCCGTCAGGGTGCCGATGCGCAGGCGCTGCTGCACCGCGAGGCCGCTTCCGTGCGCCGGCGTCACCTGGAGCGGCTGCGCACTCGTGCCACGCTGGACCGGGACCAGCTCGCCGCCGTCGAAGCGGCCTCGGCAGCGATGATCGGCGAGCTGCTCCACGGCCCGATGGTCGAGCTGCGCCGCGGTGGCGCGGATGCCGCCACCGTCCGTCGCCTGTTCCGGCTCGAGGCATGACGGCCACCGCCACGCTCCGCGTCGGCACTCGCGCCAGCCGGCTGGCGCGCGCGCAGGCCGACATCGCCATCGCTGCCTTGGGCGCGCTGGGGTCCGGCGCGATCGAGACCGTGCCCGTCCGGACGGAGGGGGACGCCATCAGCGCCCGTCGCCCGACCGGCGGCTGGATCGCTGCCGACGGGCAGTTCACGCGCGAGCTCGAGCGCGCCCTGCTGGACGGTCGCGTCGACGTGGTCGTGCACAGCTTCAAGGACCTGCCCACCGAGCCGAACGACGATCTCGTCATCGGAGCCGTGCTCGAGCGAGGCGATGCGCGCGACTGCGTGATCGCCGCGGACGGCGGCGGAATCGACCGCGTTCGCTTCGGGGGACGGATCGGCACCAGTTCGACACGGCGAGCCGCTCAGCTCGCGGCGACGCGCAGCGACCTCATCGCCGTACCGATCAGGGGCAACGTCGAAAACCGGCTGCGCCGGCTGCGTGCCGGCGAGTACGACGGGCTTGTGCTTGCCGCCGCCGGGCTTGACCGCCTCGGCATCGACGTCGCGCCGGAGTGGCGCCTGCCGTTCGAGCTGATGCTGCCCGCCCCGGCCCAGGGCGCGCTGGCCCTCCAGGTTCGTGCTGCCGACACCGGCCTGCAAGCCGCACTGGCGACAGTCGACCACGCCCCGACCCGGATCGCGGTGGAGGCCGAGCGCTCGCTGCTGCGAGCCATCGGCGGTGGATGCCTCGCCCCGCTCGGCGCACTGGGAGAGGTGAGCGGCGAGACGCTGTGGCTGCGCGCCTCGTTCGAGGATCCCGCCCACGGGCTGGTCCACGTGGAGGCGAGCGGCCCGGCCTCGGACGGAACCGGCGTCGCCGCCGAAGTGGCGCGTCGCATCCGCGAGGCGGTCCGCTCCTGATGCCGCAGGTGCTCGTGACACGACCCGCAGAGCAGGCGGGTGAACTGCTCTCGGCGCTGGAGACGCGAGGGGTGGACGGGGTCAGCGTTCCCGCGGTCGCGATCGATCGCGCGGCGAGCGCGACGGACCTGGACGCCATGCTGGGCGGTGGCCTGGTGGATGCCGATTGGCTGGTCATCACGAGCGCGAACGGGGCGGCGGCGCTGGCGGACAGGCTCGCCGCCACCGGCCACGCCATCCCGACGCAGGTGAGAATCGCCGCCGTCGGGCCGGCCACCGCCGAATCGCTGGCTGCGGCCGGGTTGCGGGTCGACCACGTGCCGGCGCGCTACCTGACCGTCGCCATCGCCGACGGCCTCGGGGATCTGGACGGCCGCCGCGTGGTGCTGGCGCGGGCGGACGCGGCCACCCCGGACCTGTCTCGCGCGCTGCTGGCTCGAGGAGCCGATGTGGCGGAGGTGGTCGCGTACCGCACGATCGAGGGGCCGGCGGAGAGCCGCGACCGCCTGCGCGTGGCGCTCCAGCGCGACCTCGACGGCGTGACCTTCACCAGCAGCTCCACGGTCCGGGGCCTGCTGCGCCTGGCGTCCACGACCGATCGTCAGCGTGCGCGGGCGCTTCCCGCCTTCTGTATCGGGCCTGTCACTGCCGACACGGCGCGCCGCCTCGGCTTCGGCGTCACGGCGGTCGCCGAGGAGCACACCGCCGCCGGCCTTGCCGCTGTCGTTGGCCACCACCTCAATGGAGGACGTCGATGACCGTGCTGAGCGACCGCCAGACGGGGACCGCCATGCACCGCGGCCGTCGCATGCGACGCACGGCTGCCCTTCGCGCCCTGGTGCGAGAGACTCGCATGGATCCGGCCATGCTGGTCGCACCGCTCTTCGTGCGTCCGGGACGGGGCGTGAGGGACCCGATCTCCTCCATGCCCGGCCAGGAACGCCTCAGCCTGGACGAGCTGGCCCGCGCGGGTGAGCGGCTGGTCGAGGGCGGCGTGCGCTCCGTGTTCCTGTTCGGACTGCCCGAATCGAAGGATGCGGAGGGCTCGGGAGCGTGGGATGCGCAGGGCATCGTCCAGACCGGCATCCACGAGCTCAAACGGGCCGTCGGAAGTGAGCTGGCGGTCATCGCCGACGTGTGCCTCTGTGAGTACACGTCACACGGGCACTGCGGCGTCCTGCGCGATGGGGCGACCGACAATGACGCGACGCTGCCACTGCTTGCGCGCACGGCCGTCTCGCTGGCTGAGGCGGGGGCCGATGTCGTGGCGCCGTCAGCGATGATGGACGGGCAGGTTGCGGCGATCCGGAGCGCCCTGGATGAAGGCGGGATGCCTGAGACCGCCGTCCTCGCCTACGCGGCAAAGCACGCGTCCGCCTTCTACGGCCCGTTCCGGGAGGCGGCCGACTCTGCGCCCGCCTTCGGAGATCGGCGCGCCTATCAGATGGACGCGGCGAACGGCCGCGAAGCGCTCCGAGAGGTTCTTGCCGACGTGAGGGAGGGCGCCGACGCGGTGATGATCAAGCCCGCGCTCCCCGCGCTCGACATTGTCGCGGCGGCCCGATCGGCGGTCTCCGTCCCGATCTTCGCGTACCAGGTCTCCGGCGAGTACGCCGCGATCTGCGCCGCGGCCGAGCGGGGCTGGCTGGACCGGCGCGCCGCGGCGCTCGAGTCGCTCGCGGCCATCGCCCGTGCGGGCGCCGGATCGATCGTCACCTACTTCGCCGCCGAGGCGGCCGACTGGCTCCGGGAGGACGGCGCGTGAGCGAGCAGCGGTTCGTCCATGCGTGGCTGCTGCGCCTCGACCCGGCATGGCGGCGCCAGCCACCGGCGGAGCGCGCCGCGGACATCGAAGCGTTCTGCGCGGCGTGGAGCGCGGCAGAGGGACGTCTGCTCCAGTTCAGCTACTCCACCGTGGGCCTGCGAGCCGAGGGTGAGCTGCTCCTATGGCGGATGGCCGAACGCATCGAGGACGTCGAGGAGACCGCGGCCCAGCTGCTGACGGCCGGCATCGGCCGCTGGATGTCACCTGCCCTTTCGATGGTCGGCATGACGCGGCCCAGCCAGTACGTGAAGCGGCCGACGAGCCAGGAGCAGAGCCTGTTCACCGGGGACCGCTCGCGGTACCTCGTCGTGTACCCGTTCGTGAAGTCGACGGAGTGGTACCTGGCCTCCGCCGAGGAGCGCCAAGAGGTGATGAAGGGCCACATGCGGGTGGGGCACGCGTACCCGCAGGTGCGGCAGCTGCTCGCGTACAGCTTCGGCCTCGACGACCAGGAGTTCGTCGTCGCCTACGAGACCGACGACCTCGTCGCATTTCAGGACCTGGTGCGCGACCTGCGTGCCACGGAGTCACGACGGTCCACCGTCCGTGACACGCCGATCATCACCGGCATCCACCGGCCGCTGGGCGACATCCTCGGCATGCTCTCAGGGCCCGGCTCATGAAGGCGCTCGACCGCTCCTCCATGCTCATG
>JASLBU010000143.1 GCA_030146365.1 Candidatus Limnocylindria bacterium
GACGAATCGATCGCTTCCATCCTTCGACTGGCTCCGACGAGCCGGGTCGCCAATTGCATATGTCCCGGTGACGCTAGCGGAGAGGCACCACCCGTTCCCATCCCGAACACGGAAGTTAAGCTCTCCAGCGCCGAAGATACTCGGGGGGCAACCTCCTGGGAAAATAGGTCGTCGCCGGGATATTTCATTTTTCTGTCAGCCCCGCCCCATCTGGAGGCGGGGCTCTTGCTATGCTCGACTCGTGGACAGCGTATGCCCCCTCCTCGGCCTGGTCGGGGATCGGCGGACGGCGGTCGACGGCGTCGACGGCGCGCATCGCTGCTATGCCGAGGACCCGCCCGCGGGGCTGGAGCACCGGGTCCAGGCGCAGCTCTGCCTGACTGGGAGCCATATGCGGTGTGAGCGCTACGTGGGACACCTGGCCCGGGCCGGCCGCGCCCGTCCTGCCGCGGTCTTCGGGGATGGGCTCGTGTCGACCCGGATGCTGCTGGCGCCCGAGCCCGTGTGGCGCGGGATCGCCGGCCGAGCACGGCGAGCGCCCCGTGGTCCGCTGATCGCGGGAGCCGTGGCTGTGGCGGCGGTCAGTGTGGGCGGAGCGGCCGTGGCCGCCGGCGCACTCGACGGCCGGCTCCACCTCGGTATCTCGGCCCCGATCGGGACGCCCGCACCCACGCCGTCCGCCACACTGGCCGTCACGGTCACGGCGCGACCGAGCGCCACGCTCGGGCCGAGGTCCGTGCCGAGCGCATCGGCGGTCGCCCCGTCGACACCTCCTGCGTCACCTCCGGCGAGCGTGACTCCGACGCCCACCTCGGCGTCCACCGGTGCGCCCCAGCCGCCGCCAGCGTCGCCGGCTCCTGAGCCCCCTCCGCCGCAGCAGACCTACGCGGTCCAGCAGGGCGACACGCTTGTGGTGATCGCGGAGCGGTTCGGGACGACCGTCCAAGCGCTGCAGGCCGCAAACGGCATCGGTGACGCCGATGAGATCGCGATCGGCCAGGTGCTCGTCATCCCCTAGCTCAAAACGGGGGTTGGCAGCTCCGACAGAACGTCGTTGCCTCCCGCCCGCCGATCTGGCGCAGCTCGCGACCACAACGCGGGCAGGGCTCCCCGCCCCGCAGGTGGACCTTGAGGAAGGAACGATCCTGCGTCTCGATGTTCGGCGGCACGGATCTGCGGATGCGGTCGATCGCTTCCGCGAGGACCCGGCGCATCGATTCGTACAGGGCCGTAACCTGGTCGTCAGTGAGCGTGCTGCGCTTCCGAAGGGGGGAGAGGCGCGCGTCCCACAGGATTTCGTCGCTGTATGCGTTCCCGATGCCGGCGACGAACCGGCTGTTCCGAAGCAGCGCCTTGAGCTCTCCCGGGTGGCGGCGGATCCGTGACCGAAAGGCCTCGAGCGTGAGCGAGGGGTCATCGGCGTCCGGCCCCATGTCCGACCAGCCCGGGATGGAGTCGAGTCCGTCCGGCGGCACGAGGTAGAGCTTGCCGAGCATCTCCCGATCGACATACCGGAGGTCGAGGCCACCTTCCAGCCGGAGGCGCAGCCCGGTACGCGCGCGCACTCGGTCCCCGCGTGGGACGATCCAGAAGCGACCGGCCAGCATCGGATTGGCCGCGAGCATTCTTCCCTCTGTGCCGTCGCGCTCGAAGGGCAGCAGCAGGAACTTGCCGCGCCGCCGCGCCGTGCCGACCGTCGTGCCGGTCAGCGACGAGATCTCCTCGGGTGTCGCCCGCACCAGGATTGCGGCGGGAGCATCGGCCTCGACCACCTGCAGCCCGGCGACTCGCCGAGCGAGCTCCTCGGCGACGACCGTCAGGTCGGGAAGCTCAGGCACGAATCGGGGGCCGCATTGACCGTATGGTATGCTACTCAGGCCGTGCGGCAGACAACCCCATAGTCGTGCGTGAGCGCGTCGATCCGTTGGCAGCACCGAAGGAGCAGCGAGTCGTTCGTACAGACCAGCACCCCGGAGTGACAGCGGTCATGGACGCCCTTCGCGCGAAGGGCGTCGTTTGTTGCCCCGGACATCATCGACAGGAGCGTATCCACCTTTGACCAACGAATCGAACCAGGCGACGCCGGGGGCGGACCACAACTCCGAGACGGAGAGCGCGGTGAGCGTCGCTGATCAGCCGCAGCCGGAGGCCTCCGTGGCTGATGGCCAAGATGCGGCGCGGACGGAATCGGCGACGGATGGGACGGACGCAATCGTCGAGCCCGCCGCCGACGCCGGTGGCGAGGTGGACCGCGGCGTCGCCGAACCGGTGACCTCGGCGCCATCGGCTGCCGACTCCACCACCGACGCGGTCGCGCCCGACATGGCTGCCGCGGCCGTTGCGGGCGCGCCGACGCGCGGGGCGTCCGCCGACGAGGCGTCCCCGGCACCGGAGGCTGGCTCACCCGAGGCCGCAGGTGCCGAGGCGTCCGACGTGGCGGCAGCAGCCTCGGCTTCGGCCGCTCCGGCTGTCGAGCCGGAAGCGCCTCAGGTCGCCGATGCGCCAGCCCCGCCGGTAGAGCCGGTCAACGAGTCGATGACGATGGCCGAGCTGCTCGATCACCCCGATAACGAGGTGAAGAGCCTGAAGCACGGTGACGTGGTCGAGGGCACCGTGGTCCGCATCGACCCCGACGAGATCCTGGTCGACTTCGGTGGCAAGAGCGAAGGCGTCGTCAGCAACCGCGAGCTCATGAACCGCCGCGGTCCCCGTGACGGCGACGAGGGCCGCACGGACCTGGAGGTCGGTGCCGAGGTCCTCGTGTACGTCCTGCAGCCGGAGTCGCCGGAAGGGCACGCGGTGCTGTCACTGCGCCGCGCGGGCCTGGAGCGCAAGTGGCGTGGGATGCAAGAGCGCTTCGACGCCGGCGAGATCGTCGAAGCACGCGTCATCGACCACAACAAGGGTGGCCTGATCGTGGATCTGGGGGTGCGCGGCTTCGTGCCGATCAGCCAGATCGTGGACTTCCCGCGCCGGCCACGCGACGAGCAGCCACGTGATGCGGCGCAGGAGATCGCCGAAAAGCTCCAGCCCTTCGTGGGTCGGACGCTGCGGCTCAAGATCCTGGAGGTCAACCGCAAGGCGAACCGCCTCATCCTCTCCGAGAAGGTTGCCCTGTACGAGGAGCGCCGCGAGAAGCGCGACGAGCTGTTCAGCAGCCTGGAGACCGGCCAGAAGGTGACCGGCGTCGTGCGAAGCATCGCGCCGTTCGGAGTATTCGTCGACCTCGGCGGCATCGACGGGCTGGTCCACAAGAGCGAGCTTTCCTGGAACAAGGTCAACAACCCGGAGACGGCGTACCAGATCGGCGACGAGGTCGAGGCAGAGGTCATCGACATCAACCACGAGCGCGGCCGCATCAGCCTGTCCATCCGACGGCTGCAGCCCGACCCGTGGCAGGAGTCGGTCGCGAAGTACAAGATCGGCGACGTCATTGACGGCACGGTGACGAAGCTCGTGAACTTCGGCGCGTTCGTCCGCGTCGAGGAGGGCCTCGAGGGCCTGATCCACATCAGCGAGCTGTCCAACCAGCGTGTCGCCCACCCGGGCGACGTCGTCCAGGAGGGGCAGGCCGTCAAGCTGCGGATCATCAGCCTCGACTCCGAGCGTCACCGACTGGGGCTGAGCCTGAAGCAGGCAGAGGACCGGCCGGCGCCGGCGCCGCGCGAGGAGCGGCCGGCCCGCCGTGAGCGCGCCCCGCGCCGCGACCGCTTCGAGTACCGACCGGAGGACGCCACGGCGGAGCCGGAGGGTGGCATCGACAGCACCATGGCGGCGGCGTTCGCGAGCTCCGGCCTGCTGGATCAGTTCCGCACCTCGCGGGGCGATGCGGACGAGGCGCCCACCGCGGACGAGCTCGACGAAGCCCCCGCCGCCGACCCCGAGATGGCGGAGGACGACGAGGTGGCGCCCGCGGACCAGCTCGCGGACGAGCCGGAGCGTGCGGTAGCCACTGACGCGGCAGCTGCGGTGGACGCCGACGGCGGCGGCTCATCGGTCGGGGAGGTTTCCACGGCTTCGGAGCCCGCAACCGCCGACGGCGCAGCGCGGGACGAGCCACCGGCCTGAACCACCGGCGTCCTCCGTCGCCCACAGACCTTCGAAGCGGGCCCCTCACCGAGGCCCGCTTCGTGCGTTCCGCAGCGTGGAGGCCGCGGAACAGTGAGCGGAATGCGGCCGTCCAACGTATTGCTTGTATCGGCTGCCGGGAGCAGCGCACGCCACCGGTGCCGTACACTCAGAACAGCAGCACGAGCCTTCAACCATGGACCGATTCGACAAGTTCACCGACCGAGCGCGAAAGGTCCTCACCCTCGCGCAGGATGAGGCGCAGCGCTTCAACCACAACTACATCGGCACCGAGCACCTGCTCCTCGGCCTCGTCCGGGAGGGCGAGGGCGTCGCCGCGCGCGTGCTCGAGAACATGAACGTCGAGCTCTCCAAGGTCCGTACGGCGGTCGAGTTCATCATCGGCCGAGGCGACCGCCCCGTCGTCGGCGAGGTCGGCCTCACGCCACGTGCGAAGCGGGTGATCGAGCTCGCCATCGACGAAGCACGGCGGCTCGGCCACAACTACATCGGCACCGAGCATCTGCTCCTCGGCCTGGTCCGTGAAGGCGAGGGCATCGCCGCGGGCGTCCTCGAGAGTCTCGGCGTCAACCTGGACAAGGTGCGCCACCAGGTCATCCACGTGCTTTCCCAGTCGAGCACGACCGCCGCGGCTCCCGAGACGAAGCGGCCGTCCAAGACGCCGACACTTGACCAGCTGGGCATCAACATCACCGATGCCGCTCGCGCCGGGACCCTCGACCCGGTCATTGGCCGTGAGAAGGAGATCGAGCGCGTCATCCAGATCCTCAGCCGCCGGATGAAGAACAACCCGGCGCTCATCGGCGAGCCGGGGGTGGGCAAGACGGCGATCGTCGATGGCCTGGCGCAGCGCATCGTGAACGGCGACGTTCCCGAGACGCTCATCGGAAAGCGAGTGCTGACGCTCGACATCGGCTCCCTGGTCGCCGGCACGAAGTACCGCGGCGAGTTCGAGGAGCGGCTGAAGAAGATCATCGAGGAGCTGCGCAGCTCCCACGACAGCGTCCTGTTCATCGACGAGCTGCACACCCTGGTCGGAGCCGGAGCCGCAGAGGGAGCCATCGACGCGGCCAACATCCTGAAGCCGCCGCTTGCGCGCGGGGAGCTGCAGTGCATCGGCGCAACTACGCTCGACGAGTTCCGGAAGTACATCGAGAAGGATGCGGCCCTCGAGCGGCGCTTCCAGCCGGTGATGGTCGACGAGCCCACCGTGGACGAGGCGGTCGAGATCCTGTTCGGGATCCGGGAGCGGTACGAGGAGCACCACAAGGTCAAGATGACCGACGAGTCGATCCGCGCCGCGGTCGACCTGAGCGTGCGCTACGTCGCCGATCGGGCGTTGCCGGACAAGGCCATCGACCTCATCGACGAGGCGGGCTCGCGCGTTCGTCTGCGCTCGTCGTCCGCGCCGCCGGAGATCAAGGCGGCCCAGCAGGCGCTCGAGGAGATCACCCACCAGAAGGACGAGGCGATCGCCGGCCAGGACTACGAGGCAGCTGCCCGCCTTCGTGACGAGGAGGCCCAGGGCAAGGAGCGGATCGAGGCGATGCGGACCGCATGGCACGACGAGCAGGCGCGAGAGACGCCGGTCGTCACGGACGAGGACATCGCCCAGGTCGTGAGCATGTGGACCGGCATCCCGGTCATCCGCATCAGCGCTGAGGAGTCCGAACGGCTGCTGCACATGGAGGACGCCCTCCATGGCCGCATCATCGGGCAGCAGGAGGCGATCAACACGATCAGCAAGGCAGTGCGCCGCGCCCGCGCCGGCCTCAAGGACCCGAAGCGGCCCATCGGCTCGTTCATCTTCATGGGCCCGACGGGCGTCGGAAAGACCGAGCTGGCGAAAGCGCTCGCGGAGTTCATGTTCGGCTCCGAGGATGCGCTCGTGAAGATCGACATGAGCGAGTTCATGGAGCGCCATAACGTGTCGCGGTTGGTGGGTGCGCCGCCCGGCTACGTCGGCTACGACGAGGGCGGCCAGCTCACGGAGGCCGTCCGCCGCAAGAGTTACAGCGTCGTGCTCCTCGACGAGATCGAGAAGGCGCATCCGGAGGTCTTCAACATCCTCCTCCAGATCCTGGAGGACGGGCACCTGACCGATGCGAAGGGCCGCCGGGTCGACTTCCGCAACACCGTCATCATCATGACCAGCAACGTCGGCGCGCAGCAGATGCAGCGCGACACGTCCATCGGCTTCCGGGCCGGGGCCGTCGGCGAGGCGGCGCAGGTGGCGTCGGACTACGAGCGCATGAAGGACAAGGTGCTCGGCGAGCTGAAGAACACGTTCCGCCCCGAGTTCCTCAACCGCATCGATGCGACCGTCGTCTTCCGACAGCTGACGCGCGAGGAAATCCGCGAGATCGTCGACCTGCTCCTGGCCCGCGTGAAGGCGCAGCTCGCCGGCCAGGAGATGGAGCTGGTCGTGACTGATGCGGCCAAGGACGCAATCATCGCCAAGGGCTACGACCAGGCGTACGGGGCTCGCCCGCTCCGTCGCGAGATCCAGAACCAGATCGAGGATGCGCTGGCCGAGCGCATGCTCCAGGCGAGCTTCACTGCCGGCGACACCGTGGTCGTCGACGTCGGGGAAGACGGCGCGCTGAAGATCGACAAGGAAGCGCCGGCCAAGCGGCAGCCTGCGAAGGCCGGTCGATAAGCCGCCGGTACGTTCGCGGTAAGCGGCGCGTGCCACCATGGCGACCGCGCGTCCGGGGGCTCGGCGCGGCGATCACGCGAGGGTAACGTGCCGGCCGCCAAGACCACCTACCTCTGCCAGCAGTGTGGCGTGGCCGTCCCCAAATGGGCGGGCCAGTGCTCCGCGTGCGGCGCATGGAACTCACTGGTCGAAACCGCCGCCGCGCCGCGTCCGGCGGTGGGACGGACGACGTCGGCTGCGCGTGCGACGGCCGGGGCGGTCGCCACGTCGCCCATCGCTTCGATCGAAAGCGCCGAGGCGTCGCGGCTCAGCTCCGGCATCGGCGAGGTCGACCGGGTGCTCGGTGGCGGCTTCGTCCCCGGCTCCATCACCCTGTTCGGTGGCGACCCCGGGATCGGCAAATCCACGCTGCTGCTCCAGCTCGCGGCGCGGCTCACGACCCGGGGCACGGTCCTCTACATCACCGGCGAGGAGTCCCCGAGCCAGGTGCGCGGACGCGCCGAGCGCATCGGCGCGGTGGTGGACCGACTCCACCTCGCGGCCACGACCGACCTGGAGACGGCGATCGGGGCGATCGACTCGCTGCAGCCGGTGCTCGCGGTCGTCGACAGCGTGCAGACCTTGACGAGCGCCGATCTGGCCGGACCGGCCGGCAGTGTCGGCCAGGTCCGCGAGGTGGCCGCCAGGCTGGCGGAGGCGGCGAAGAGCTCGGAGACGAGCATTGCGCTCGTCGGCCACGTCACGAAGGAGGGCACGGTCGCGGGCCCCCGCACGCTCGAGCATCTCGTGGATGCGGTCATCTACCTGGAGGGCGAGCGGCTCGGGTCCACCCGCCTGCTGCGTGCCGCGAAGAATCGTTTCGGGTCCACCGATGAGGTGGGCGTGCTCGAGATGCGCGGGGACGGCCTCGCCGAGGTGGCGGATGCGAGCCGCTTCTTCCTCGAGTCGGACGACACTCCGACCGCCGGTTCGGCCATCACCATCGCGCTGGAGGGCACGCGGCCTCTGGCCGTCGAGATCCAGGCCCTCTCGGCGCCGGCCGGCTACGGCTCCCCCCGCCGCGCCACGACCGGTGTCGACACCAACCGCGTGCTCATGCTCATCGCGGTGCTCGCGCGTCATGCGGGTCTCAACCTGACGAGCCACGACGTATACGTGAACGTGGCCGGTGGGCTGCGCATCGACGAGCCGGCCGCCGATCTGGCGATCGCCGTGGCCCTGGCGTCGAGCCTTCGCGATCGCCCCGTCCGTCCGGCCACCGTGCTGGCGGGGGAGGTGGCGCTTTCGGGTCGGCTGCGCGCGGCGGTCCGCGCTGAGCGCCGCCTCGTCGAGGCGACGCGCCTCGGCTTCGGCAGGCTGGTGACCGGCCCCACGCGCGGCTCGAATGGCGCCCGGCCGGACCCCGGCCTGGTGATCGCCCGTGACATCCGGGGCGCCCTGGCCGCGGCGCTCGCGGACTGAGGGCTCGGCGGTACCCCGGTGGTGCGTGGACGCCACCCCGGCCCCGTGCTACGGTGGCCGCCCGCCGCAGGCGCCGCACTCGACGGGATCATCATCCGCGCATTCATCTCGGCGGCGCCGACCGTTATCCGTTCATCGTCTCCGCACTCATCGGCTCCATGACAAGACTCATCCAATTGACAGGGGCCCTCCTGGGCACCCTGTTCGGCTTCGCGCTCGGCCTCTCGCTGCTTCAGCGAGCCGGTGAGCTCATCGACGCCGCGAACAGGCCCGCGTTCCTCACGGCGTTCGTGGTCGCCACGCTCCTGTTCGGCTACCTCGCGATCCCCTACATCACCATCTATCCGGCGCGCCGGGCGGTCGACCTGCTGAGCGAGGCGGGCGCCGGCGAGTTCGCGCTGGGCGTGGCGGCCATCGTCGTCGGCCTGCTGATGGGCGTCCTCATCGGCATCCCGCTGGCCCAGCTGCCGGGCGATGCTGGCGCGATCCTGCCACCCGTGGTGGCGATGTTCCTGGGTTTCATCATGCTCGCGGCCACGCTCTACAAGCGGGACGTGCTGCTGCGCGCCCTCTCCGGCATCGTGCCCGGCGGCCGCCGGTCTGGCGCTGCGACCCGGGTGGTCATCGACACGAGCGCGGTCATCGACGGCCGCATCGTCGACATCGCTCGGACGGGCTTCATCCTCGGTAACCTGATCGTGCCGCGCTTCGTCCTGGATGAGCTGCAGCGCATCGCTGATTCACCGGACGCGCTGCGGCGGAACCGCGGCCGCCGGGGGCTCGAGATGCTGTCGACGCTCCAGAAGGACCCGATCACGCCCATCGAGGTGAGCGAGGAGACGTACCCGGAGGTGGCCGAGGTCGACGCCAAGCTCATGGCCTACGCACGGGACCACGACGCCGCGATCCTCACCAACGACTACAACCTCAACCGCGTCGCCGATCTGCAGGGCATCCGCGTCCTCAATGTCAACGAGCTGGCGAACGCGGTGAAGGCGGTCGTCCACCCCGGCGAGGAGATGCGCGTGCGCATCATCCAGGAGGGCAAGGAGTCCGGGCAGGGCGTCGGGTATCTCGACGACGGCACGATGATCGTCGTGGAGGGAGGGCTTCGATTCATGAACGAGGACCTGCCGATCACCGTCACCCGGGTCCTCCAGACCGTGGCCGGCCGGATGATCTTCGCGCAGCCGCGCACCGACGGCGGCTGATGCGCCGATGAGCTCGCCGACAGGGTTCTCGGCGATCCTGGTGGCAGCCGGCCGGAGCAGCCGGATGGGGTTCGACAAGCTGTGGGTCGACATCTGGGGGCGCCCGGCCTGGCGCTGGAGCCTCGACGCGCTGCTCGCGACCCCCGGCGTCCACCACGTGGCCCTCGCGGTGCCGGCCGAGACACAGGACCGCTTCCGGGCGCTCCTCCCCCGCGCCGGCGCAGACCGATGCATCGTCGTCGCCGGCGGGGAGGAGCGGGCCGACTCGGTGATCGCCGGCCTGTGGGCCCTCGTGGAACGGGGGGCGGGCGACGAGACGCTCGTGCTGGTGCACGATGCGGCGCGGCCGGCGGTCACGCCGGAGGTCATCTCCCGCGTCGCGCAGGCCGCTTCGGCCGGCGACGTCGCGGTCGTGCCGGTCGTACGCGTCGTGGATTCGCTGAAGCGGGTGCGCAACGACCGCGTGGTCGGCTCGGTCGACCGTGACGAGATCGTCGCGGCCCAGACGCCTCAGGCCGCGCGCGTGGAGGCCCTGCGGTCCTCGATCGAGGAGGCGCACGCGTGGCGCCGCCCGATCACCGACGATGCCGGTGCCCTCGCCGCGTCGGGTACGCCGGTGCTGACCGTTCCGGGCGATCCGGCGAATCGCAAGCTGACCGAGCCTGCCGACGTCGACGCGGTCCGCGCGCTGCTCGCGCGCCGTGCGTCACCACTGGAGGTCGAGGCCGACGGCGTGGACGGCGGCGGATCCCGGCGGCGGGCCGGCATCGGCTTCGACGCGCACCGTCTGGTCCCGGGCGTGGAGATGCGGATTGCCGGCGTGGCGTTTCCGGACGAGGTGGTGGGGCCGGAAGGCCACTCCGACGGCGATGCGGCGCTCCATGCCCTGGCCGATGCGCTGCTCGGCGCGGCCTGCCTCGGCGACGTCGGCGTCCTCTTCCCGCCGAACGATCCCTCGTGGGCCGGCGTTGACTCGGCCGACCTCGTGCGTCGGGCTGTGTCGCGCCTCGCGGAGGATGGGTGGCGGCCGTCCAGCGCCGACTTGGCCATCGCCGTCGCCCGGCCGTCGATCGCCGGGCGCCGTGGCGAGATCGCCGCCCGGGTCGCGGAGCTGCTGGGAGTCCGGGCTGACCTCGTCTCGATCAAGGGCACCACTACCGACGGGCTCGGCATCGCGGGCGAGGGCGGGATCGCTGCCTGGGCATCGGCGACGGTGGAACGCGAGCCGCGCGCATGAACGACTGGATCGGCGGCCGCAGGCCGGTGGCCGAGGCGCTCGCTGCCGGCCGTGAGGCGAGGCGCCTGCTCGTGTCCGCATCGGCAAAGCCGTCGCCCGAGCTGCGCGCGCTCACCGACGCGGCCCGCCGCATCAACCTGCCGACGGACCGGGTGCCCGGGGACCAGCTCACCCGGATCGCCGGGTTCGACGGACACCAGGGCGTGCTGCTCGAGGTCGGGGAGCGCCGATGGTCGAGCCTCGACGAGATGCTCGCCCGCGCGGCCGCGAGTGGCCACGAGCCGTTCGTGCTCGTGCTGGAGCATCTGCAGGATCCCACGAACTTCGGCACCCTTCTCCGCTCGGCGGAGGCCGCCGGCGTCGACGGCGTCGTGTTCCCGGAACGGGGGGCCGCCCCACTGAGCGCCGCGGCCGTGAAGGCCAGTGCCGGGGCCAGCGAGCACCTGCTCCTCGCCCGCCTGCCGACCATCGGCGAGGCGATCCACGAGTTGAAGCAGGCGGGGATCCGGTTGGCCGCCGCGGACCAGGACGCCCCGGTTGACGCCTGGCGAAGCGACCTGGGCGGTCCGCTGGCCGTCATCGTGGGCAGCGAGGGGAGCGGCCTCTCCGGCGCGACGAAGCGGCGCTGCGACGTGCTGGTGCGATTCCCGATGGCCGGCCGCGTCGCAAGCCTGAACGCGGCGACGGCGGGCGCGCTGCTCCTGTTCGAGGTCGTGCGTCAACGGGCCGGGTAACGGACCGCGGCGGCACGCTGCGTGCATTCCCCGGCCCGCATGAAGTCACCTCGCCTCCGTCCAGCGGCCGGCCGTCTGGCCACCAAGGTCGTGACCGCACTCTTCCCGATTCCCCGCCGGCTCCAGCCGATCCGGCAGCCGATCGCGCGCCCGGCTCTTCGCCGCTGAGTTGCTACACTCGGCCACCGGCGCCGGGGTAGCTCAATGGCAGAGCAACTGTTTTGTAAACAGTAGGTTGTGGGTTCGACTCCCTCCCTCGGCTCCAGCACGAACGCCGCTCGGTTGAGCGGCGTTTCGGGTTCCGATATACTCCGCCCTCGGTCGGCGATCCACCACTCGCCGCCCGTCACTCGTGGGTAGGTTGAGCAGGTGGTGAGCTCCGCTGACTGTAGATCAGCCGTCTTCGACTGTGGGGGTTCGATTCCCTCCCTGCCCACCACCACTTCCCATCCGAATGAGCGACATCGGCCGGCGAAGCTCAGTGAAAAGCCGAGGTTTACCGAGAAAGGCCGATGGTTGTCGAGGATCGGCTGATCCTGCGACACTTCGAGCACTCCGCCAGGATGGTGGATGTGCGTCGACGGGCCCACGTAGCTCAGTAGGCAGAGCACTTCCTTGGTAAGGAAGAGGTCTCCGGTTCGAGCCCGGACGTGGGCTCCAGCAACCTCGATGCACCGGGAACGAAGCGCTCTCGGAGATGGCGGACCAGCGTGGATTTCAACGTCGCCCTTCCCTTCCTGAGCTCACTGCTGTCGTTCGCGTTCGCCGTGCTGGTCGCTGATCAGTGGGTCAGGCGTCGCCAGCCGTACCAGCTCGTATGGACCGTGGGGCTGCTCTGGTACGGGATCAGCGCGGGGACAGAGTTCCTGGGTAGTGCGTTCGGCTGGAACGAGCCGCTGTACCGCACGTGGTACCTCGTCGGCGCCTTCGGCGTGGCGGCATACCTCGGCCTCGGCACGGTGTACCTGCTCAACCGGACCCGCTTCGGGTACTTCGTTGCCGCCTCGTTCGCGCTGGCCGGACTGTTCAGCTTCCTCACGTCGCTGAAGTACGCGCGGGAGGGCGCGCCGGCCTCGGACGTGACGGTCGTGGCGGTAGTGGGCGCCTCGCTGGCCTCGGCGGTGCTGCTCGCGTTCGTCACGCGCTTCAGGCGCCGGTGGATCGGCCACGTCACGGCCGCGATCCTGGTCGCCGCGTCGGCCGTCGTGACCGTCATGGCGCTCGGCGCCCCGGTCGCCGCACCCGGCTATGCCGTCGACGAGATCGGCATTCCGATCGGCTCCGCGATGCCGTCGGACCTGCGCATCCTCACTCCGCCGTTCAACATCGTCGGCGCGTTCGCGCTGACGTTCGGGGCGGGGTATTCGGCGTACATCTTCATGCCCAAGGTGCGGGTCATGCGGGTGGCCACGAATGCGCCCGTCATCGGCCTGGCCGGACGCTCGGTGGCAGTGGTGGTGAACTTCATTGCCTCGCTGCCGGCTGCCTGGGCCGCGTTCCGCGGCGGCAGGCTCAACTCGCGAGTGCCGGCCACGGTCCTGATCGCGCTGGGCGGCTTCATCCCGGGCTGGACCAGCGGACTGAGCCGCTTCGGCGTGACCTGGTCGTTCTTCATCGGCGAGCTGCTCGGCGTGGTGCTCATCTTCCTCGGCTTCCTCGTGAGCATCGAGGTCTTCAGCGACCTCCGACTGCCGTTCACGCGGATCGTGCTGCGGCGTCGCGCCGCCGACGGGAAGCAGCAGCCGACCGGCTGAGCGCCGGCGCGTTGACGAGCCGAGCAGCCGTGCGCTAAGATCGTCCGGCTTCCCCGGTGACCCGCCCTAGTTCAGCGTGGCCGCCGTACCGACCCGGTCGGGGAGTCACGAGGAACGAGAACGACGTGGCCAAGACTGAGAATCGACCCGTCATCGCGCTGGCGTGCACCGTCTGCAAGGAACGCACGTACAGCACGAGGAAGAACAAGAAGAACGACCCGGGCCGGCTGGAGCTGAACAAGTTCTGCCCTCGCTGTCGGCAGCATCAGCCGCACCGGGAGACGAAGTAGGAGGCCGCGTTCGTCGGAGGGGTGTAGCTCAATTGGTAGAGCACTGGTCTCCAAAACCAGCGGTTGCAGGTTCAAGTCCTGTCGCCCCTGCCACCTCCCGCACGTGACCGCCATCCATCACGCCGTAGCAGGAAGAACATACCGATCGTGTTGACCGGCATGCGCCGATACCTGGTCGAGAGCTGGGCAGAGCTGAAGAAGGTCGCCTGGCCGACCCGCGAGACCGTCACTCGCCTGACCCTGCTGGTCGTCGCGGTGTCGATCGCCGTCGGCATCTATATCTTCGTGCTCGACCGAATCTTCAACACGCTCGTGGACCAGGTGCTCTGATGGCCGATGAAATGACGTCCGAAACGGTGAACGAGGCACGCGAGGCCGCCCGCCTGTCCAGAGAGGCGCCCCGCACTGCCGACATGCCGGAAGCCGAGAAGAAGCAGTGGTACGTGATCCACACGTACTCCGGCTACGAGAACAAGGTGAAGGCGAACCTCGAGCACCGCATCGAATCGATGGGCGTGGAGGACCAGATCTTCCAGGTGCTCGTCCCGATGGAGGAGGAGATCGAGATTCGCAACGGCCAGCGCCAGACGGTGAACCGGAAGGTGTTCCCCGGCTACGTGCTGGTCGAGATGGCGATGAGCGACGAGAGCTGGTACGTCGTGCGCAACACGCCTGGCGTCACGAGCTTCGTCGGCATGGGGAACCGCCCCTCGCCGCTCGACGAGACCGAAGTCAAGAAGATCCTCAAGCAGATGGGCGTCGAGACGCCGAAGTTCAAGGTTCAGTACAGCAAGGGCCAGAGCGTTCGCGTCAAGGACGGTCCGTTCGCCGAGTTCATCGGCACCGTGGACGAGGTCAACCCCGAGCGCAACAAGGTCAAGGTGCTGGTGAGCATCTTCGGCCGCGAGACGCCGGTCGAGCTCGACTTCCTCCAGATCGAGAAGCTGTAGATCAACCGATGGCGGCCGCACGGCCGCCACGCCAGGCAGAGGGAGGGACCTGACGGTCCCGTCCGAACCTCCGAAGGAGTACGAATGGCAAAGAAGATTCGCGCCCGGCTCAAGGTCCAGGCGCCGGCAGGGGCGGCTACCGCCGCGCCGCCGGTCGGGCCCGCGCTCGGCCAGCACGGCATCAACATCATGGAGTTCATCAAGGCGTTCAACGAGCGCACCGCCGACCTGCGCGGGTACGTCGTGCCGGCGGAGATCACCGTCTTCGAGGACCGCAGCTTCACCTTCGTCACCACGGCGCCGCTCGCGGCGGCCCTGCTGAAGCGCGCCGCAGGCGTCGAGTCCGGCTCCGCGGTGCCGAACAAGGAGAAGGTCGGCCGCGTGAGTCGTGACCAGGTGCGCGAGATCGCCGAGCTCAAGATGGCCGACCTCAACGCGAACAGCCTGGAGCAGGCGATGCGCATCATCGAGGGTACCGCCCGTTCGATGGGCATCGAGGTGGCCTCCTGATGCCGAAGCACGGCAAGAAGTACCTCGAGGCGGCGAAGCTCGTGGAGCCGGACCGCCGTTACGAGATCGCCGAGGCAGCCGAACTGCTGCCGAAGCTGTCCATCTCCAGCTTCGATGGCACCGTGGAGGCGCACCTGCGCCTCGGCATCGACCCGCGCCATGCCGACCAGCTCGTCCGTGGGACGGTTGTCCTGCCGCACGGCACCGGTCGCACGAGCCGGGTCATCGTCTTCGCCCAGGGTGAGAAGGCGCAGGAGGCGCTCCGCGCGGGCGCCGACGAGGTCGGCGGCGACGACCTCGTCAAGCGGATCGACGAGGGCTGGTTCGAGTTCGACGTCGCGATCGCGACGCCCGACATGATGGGCACCGTCGGACGCCTCGGAAAGAAGCTGGGCCCGCGCGGCCTGATGCCGAATCCGAAGTCCGGCACGGTCACCTTCGACATCGAGCGCGCCGTTGGCGAGATCAAGTCGGGCCGCATCGAGTTCAAGGTCGATCGCGCCGGCATCGTCCACGCGCCGGTCGGCAAGGCCAGCTTCACGCCGGAGCAGCTCGCCGCCAACGTCGCGACGCTGGTCGACGCCATCAACCGCGCCAAGCCCTCGGGCGCCAAGGGCACGTACATGCGGACGCTGACCCTCGCTCCGACGATGGGCCCGGGCGTGCGCATCGACATCCCCTCGGCACTCGCCGCCGCCAACACCTGATTCCCTGCCGGCACGCCCGCAGGGACAATCCGGGGCGCATCGGGTACGATGCGGCCCGACCAACCGAAGACGCCGAAGACCGCGATGCGTACCGGGTGCGAATCCCGCGACCAATCGTCGGCGCTGAATCGATCAGACGCCGCGGCACGCGCAGGCACGAATGAACGACTTGCCTCGACGGCGGTCTCGTGTCGCGAACTGCACGGGCCGCCGTTTTTTCTTGCCAGGAGGAGACCAGGACAGACCGATGCCGACCGATGTGAAGCGCCAGGCCGTCAGCGAGCTCGCGGAGATGCTCCGCGCCAGCTCCGCCATGGCCGTGGCCGACTACCGGGGCCTGAAGGTCTCCGAGATGCAGACGGTGCGGAGGACACTCCGCGACGGCGGAGTCCAGCTCCACGTCGCCAAGAATCGACTGCTCAAGATCGCCGCGGACGAGGCCGACCGCGCCGAGCTGAAGCCGCTGCTCAGCGGCCCCACGGCGCTTGCCACCACGAACGGCGACGAGGCGGCGCTCGCCAAGGCGCTCGTCGAGGCCCTTCGCCCGTACGCCCGAACCGTCACCGTTCGCGGGGGCATGCTCGGCAACCAGGCGATCGATCCTGGGCAGCTCACACGGTTGGCATCGCTGCCGACCCGTGACGTCCTGCTCGGCAAGGTCGTCGGCGGTATGGCCGCACCGATGACCGGCATGGCGGCAGTGCTCGCCGCGAACCTTCGCAACCTCGTCGGCGTCCTCAGCGCGATCGCCGACCAGAAGCAGCAGACCGAAGCGGCCTGACGGCCGACCACAACGACAGGAGAACCGATACCGATGGCGACCAAGACCCTGACAAACGACGAGATCCTCGAGGCGATCGACAACAAGACCGTCCTGGAGCTCAGCGAGCTCGTGAAGGCGTTCGAGGAGCGCTACGGAGTGACGGCTGCGGCTCCGGTCGCCGTTGCCGCTGCGCCCGCGGCCGGCGGTGACGGTGCAGGTCCCGCCGCCGCAGAGGAGCAGACCGAGTTCGACGCGGTCCTCACGGAGGTCGGCGCCAACAAGATCCTGGTGATCAAGGCGGTCCGAGAGCTGACGGGCCTTGGCCTCAAGGAGGCGAAGGACCTTGTCGACGCGGCCCCCAAGGCCGTCAAGGAGGGCGTCGCCAAGGAAGAGGCCGAGGCGGTGAAGGAGAAGCTGGCCGAGGCCGGCGCGACCGTCGAGGTCAAGTAGCCCCGGCCACCACGCGACCCGAGGCCGGCCCTAAAGCGGGGCCGGCTTCGTCGTGTCCCGGAGGCGGTACCCTGAGCTCATGCTTCGAATCGGCTCGATCGTGCTCCGCGTCGACGACCTCGAGCTCGAGACGGCGTTCTGGTCCGCCGCGCTTCACTATCGCGTACGCGAAGAGGCGAGCGACGATGACTTCCGGCTGCTCCAGCCGCCCGACGCTGTCGGCCCCAACCTGTCCCTCGACATGGTCCGCGCCGGCCCGCGCGTCCCGCCCCGCATCCACCTGGACCTGTACGCCGACGATCGCGCGGCCGAGGTGCGCCGGCTCGTGGGCATCGGTGCCACCGAGGTGCACTGGGACAGGCAGCCCGCCAACAGCGACTACGTGATCCTCGCCGACCCGGAGGGAAACCGCTTCTGCGTGGTAGGGCCGGTGGGCTCGACGTCCGACGCGGAGCGCTCATGACCGTTCCCGCCGCGCCGTCCGCTCGGGTTCAACCGGCCGACGCACGGGCGCGTCGCACCTTCGCGATCATCAGCCACCCGGACGCCGGCAAGACGACCCTGACCGAGAAGCTCCTGCTGTTCGGCGGCGCGGTGGAAGAGGCCGGATCGGTGCGCGCGCGACGGCAGTCGCGCAACACGGTGAGCGACTGGATGGAGATGGAGCGGCGCCGCGGGATCAGCGTCAGCTCCACGGTCCTCCGGTTCGCGCACGGTGGGTACCAGTACAACCTCGTGGACACGCCCGGCCACGCCGACTTCAGCGAGGACACGTACCGCGCCCTGTGGGCGGTGGATGCGGCGCTGATGGTGCTCGACGCGGGCAAGGGGCTCGAGCCACAGACCCTCAAGCTGTTCCAGGTCTGCCGCCTGCGCGGACTCCCGATCGTCACGTTCATCAACAAGTGCGACCGGCCGATGATCTCGCCGCTCGGACTGCTGGACGAGATCGAGCGCGAGATCGGCGTCCACCCGGTGCCGATGAACTGGCCGATCGGGGTCCACGGCAACCTGCGCGGGCTGCTGGACATCGGCGCCGACGAGGTCGTGGAGACCGATGCCACCACGCACGGCGCCACGATCGGGGACGGGCGCCGCGTGCCCGCCGCGCGCTGGCGGCCGGACGCGTCAGCTGCCGACTGGGATGCGGCGCGCGAAGAGGCCGCGCTCGTTGCGGCGCCGATCGACCCGGACGACGTCCATGCCGAGCGCGTGACGCCGGTCTTCTTCGGCAGCGCGCTCACGAACGTGGGGCTCGCCCTCCTGCTGGAGGCATTCCCGACGTTCTCCGCGCCACCGGCCGCGCGGGCATCGGAGGACGGCGGTGAGGTCCCGCTGGACGGGCAGTTCAGCGCGCAGGTGTTCAAGGTGCAGGCGAACACCGACCCGCGCCATCGCGACCGGATCGCGTTCATGCGGGTGAACTCCGGCCGCTTCGAGCGCGGCATGCCGGCCGTGAACGGCCGCAGCGGCCGCCGGATCACACTGAGCTACTCGAACGAGCTGTTCGGCCAGGAGCGCCAGACGATCGACGAGGCCTTTCCCGGCGACGTGATCGGCGTCGTCAACGCCAGCGGCGTCCTCGTCGGCGACACGCTGTCGGAGGACGGGTCGGTGCGCTTCCCCCCGATCCCCGAGTTCCTCCCCGAGCGCTTCGCCTTCCTGCGCAGCGCCGACTCGTCGCGCTACAAGCAGTTCCACAGCGGGATGCGCCAGCTGGAGGAGGAGGGCGTCATCCGCGTGCTTCGGCGCCAGGGCGGCGTGGGGGACCCGATCATCGGCGTCGTCGGGCAGCTCCAGCTCGAGGTCGCCGAGGAACGGCTCACCGACGAGTTCGGCTGCCCGGTCGAGCGAACGGAAACGGCCTTCGACGTCTGCCGGATGATCGATCCGGCCGACGCGGAACGCGTGCCGGCATGGAGGACACTCGAGGTCGTCGATGACGGGATCGGCCGGCGCCTGGTGCTCGCCACCAGCAGCTTCGTGCTCGAACGGCTGGACCGGGAAGTGCCCGGCCTGCGCTGGCTCACCACCGGCATCGGCTCTGCCGACGGCTGACGCGCGTCCGCGCAACTTCGGCGGCGGCTGGCCCACGGCCGGCGCCGCGGCTCAGGGCTTCCGCGCGAGGACCCACAGGAAGCTGACGTCGCCCTCCGGCTCGTGGGTCGTGAGTACGTCGTCGACCTCCAGCTCGAAGCCGGCGGAGCGGAGGATGCGCCGATTCTCATCGGCATCGTGGCTGCTGAAGAACATCGGCACGCCGAGCCATGCACCCTTCCAATCCGGGGCGTCGGTCGCGCCCAGCGTCGCCAGCAGCCGCCCGCCCGGCCGGAGCCAGGCGAAGATCCGGGTGAACAGCCGCGCGTGCGCTTCTCTCGGCACGTGCGACACGGCGTACAGGCTGACGACCCCGTCGAAGGATGCGGCGGCGAAGTCGACCTCGGTGATGTCGCCGTGGATGAGCTCCGCCCGGGGAACGTTGCGGCGCGCACGCTCGACCTGGGCCGCCGAGATGTCGACCCCGACGACGCTGAACCGCTCGGCCAGCTGCACCGTGGAGGGGATCCCGGAACCGCATCCAAGATCCAGCACCCGGGCACCGTCGGGCAGCACGCCGGAGAAGCGTGCCACCATCCGGTTTCTTGAGTCGTCGGTCACGCCGGCGCCCCACTCGCCGTACCGGTCCGCGATCCGATCGTAGCCCGAGGCCACGATGCGCTTGCGAGCGTCCTTCACGAGCCCATCGTACGGCCGCCTCCCTTGACGGTCGTGCGCGTGCGGAGTACAACGGCGCCCACGTGGAACTGATGCTGCCCGCCTGCGCCTGCGGAATCGACCCGGCGTCGGAGGTGATGGCCCTGCAGACGGGCCTCGCCGCGGCGCTGGCCGCCCCATATTTCCTCCGCCACAGGATCGCGCAGCTCGTGCGGCGCATCCGGCCCGGGCACAGACCAGGCCACGCGTGCGAGGACGAATCGGTCGAGGACAGCCGCTCCTGGCTCAGGTAACCGTCGGCATGGCGCTTCGGTTGACGAAGCGTCGGGCTTTGCTATACTCCTGAATCGCGTGTCCGCGCCTCACCATGCCTTTTCCCAGGAGTCCTGAATGGCCTTGGCCGAGTCTGCCAGCCGATTTGAGCTGGCTCCGATTCGTGAGAATTTCTCGCACATCCCAGAGGTTCTCCCTCTCCCGAACCTGATTCAAACACAGACCGAATCCTTCGAGTGGTTCGTCTCCACCGGCCTCCGCGAGCTGCTGGACGAGATCACCCCGATCACCGATTTCACCGGAAAGAATCTCGAGCTGCACTTCCGCGAGTTCTACTTCGAGGACGCCAAGTTCTCCGAGGAGGAGTGCCGCACCCGTGACCTGACCTACGCCCGTCCGCTGAAGGTCGAGGTGGATCTGGTCATCAAGGAGACCGACGAGGTC
>JASLBU010000183.1 GCA_030146365.1 Candidatus Limnocylindria bacterium
GTCACCGCGGTGGGGATCTTCTCGCCGGTGAGCTCGCCGTAGACGAGCTTGCCGGCGATGCCGATCAGCAGGACGCCGAGCCCGATCTGCAGGTACGCGAAGCGCGCGACCGCGCCCGCGACGAGGAAGAACAGCGCGCGCAGCCCGAGCAGCGCGAAGGCGTTGGCGCTGAAGACGATGAATGTGTCGGTGGTGATGGCCAGGATCGCCGGCACCGAGTCGACGGCGAAGATGACGTCGGCGAGCGCGACGGCGACGAGCGCGGCGACCGCGGGCTTGAGCCCGGGGAAGCGCCGCCGCACGCGCTCGACGATCTTCGCTCCCTCGTCGTGATTCTCGCCGGAGCGCAGGATCCGCCAGCCCGTCCAGGCCAGCAGGGCAGCGAACGGCCAGGCCACCCAGCTGTAGGTCTCCAGCGCCTCTGCGCCGGCGAAGATGAAGATCGCCCGCAGGACGAGCGCGATGAGGATGCCCCACAGCAGCACGCGCGGCTGCTCGTCGCGCGGGACCGCCAGCGCCGCGAAGATGAGCGTGAAGACGAACACGTTGTCGAGTGACAGCGCCTTCTCCATCACGTAGCCGGCGAAGTAGGACTCACCCGCCTCGGCACCCTCGAGCGCCCACAGCCCGGCCCCGAACGCGATCGCCAGTCCGACCCAGATCGCACTCCAGAGGGCTGCCGTGCGCACGGTCATGTGGCGCTGCGCGGAGCCGACCTTCAAGTCGACGACGATCATCACGATGAGAAACGCCAGCAGCCCGCTCCACGCGAGCGGGCCGGCAGCCAACTGCTCGGACACCATTCACCTCCGGCTGGTCGATAGCGATCAGTCGAAGGTTTCTCCGCCCCTGCGGGGCCGCCGGTCCCGGGCGCTGGTGCGCCGTGTTGACGAGAGCCGGCCGGCGGGATACTTCCCTTCAAGCCAGAGTCTAGGGGAGCTTGACCCGCGTCTGGGCGCCAGCTATTCAACTGGCGGGCGCGCTGCCCGCCCTGGTCACCCCGCGACGGGTGCGTGGCCCCCGTGGCCCGTGTACTCGTCGAGCCTGAAGAGCATCACGGCGAGCATGCTCGGGAACATCGCGATGTGCTGGATGAGCAGCAGCGTGTCCGCGTCCCCGACGAGCCCGAGCCACAGCAGGCCGATCGCGGCGAGGCTGGGCGCGAACATCGACCCGGTCATCTCCCACGCGGGCGTCCATCGGTGGCCGCGGTGGCGCATCCAGGCCACCATCGGGACGCTCATCGTGAACGCCATGCCGAGGAGCAGCAGTTCGGGCGCGTCGGTCTTCCACGCGGAGACCTCGACGCCGACGACGCCGAGCAGCGCCGCGAGGGGCACGCCGAGGACGACCATGCCGAGGAGCATGGCGATGACCATCTCGACGTAGTGCCGTACGAAGTTGCGGGCTCGTGAGGTGATGGGTGTGTTGGGCATCGGGAAGTCTCTTATCGGTGTGGGGGTTGGCGCTCAGCGCGACACGTCGCGGGTGAGCGCTGCGGTGTGGACCCGGCCTTCGTGCTTGAACTGGAAGAACAGGCGGTACCGGCCAGCGGAGGGGAATTCGGTCGCGAACGGCACCGAGTCGTCGTGGCCGGCGTCATCGCCGTCGGCGTGGTCGGCCGGGTGGGTGTGCAGGAAGCCGAGGTCCCCGTCGCGTAGCGCGACCAGGTGGCCGCCGGCGCCGAGGTACGGCTCGGTGTGGATGACCTCGCCGTTGCGGCTGACCGTGAACTCGAGCTCCGCCTCACCGCCGGCGCGCGCGGGCTCGCCCGTGACTGCCACGTCGTATCCGGTCGCGGTGGCGGTCGACGAAGCGGGCGCGGGCAGGGGCCGGTAGTCGGCGGGTCCGTCGACGGTCAGGTCGGCGCCCAGCGTGGTGCCGCGCCCTCCCCGCTCGAAGTCGGCGAAGACGCGGTAGCTGCCCGCCTCCGGGAGGGTGACGGGCGTGCTCCAGCGGCCGTCGCGATCCATCCGGGGGTGCAGGTGCTGGAAGCCGCGGGCGTCGCGGCGGACGACGATGAGGTGCATGCGCTTCTCGTGTTCGAACTCGAAGTCGCGCACCGCCCGGCCGTCGGTGCCGGCGATGCGGAAGCCAAGCTCGGTGCGCCGGCCCCGCCGGAGCGATGTGCGGTCAAGTTCGAGGGTGAGACCGTGCTCGCTGACCGCCAGGCCGGGCACTGTCGGCTCGGCCGTATTGCTCTCGCGAGCGTCATCTGCGCCGTGGCCTGCGACTTCCCCGCTATGGCCGCCACCCGCGGGCTGCGACGCCTGCACGCCGGTCCCGTGGGTCGGCGAGTCGCCGGAGCCGATGGCCTCGGCGATGAGCACGCCCGAGCCGAACAGGAAGGCAATCGCCGCAACCGAGCCGACCAGGCCGGCCGGGAAGTTCGGGTGGTGGCCGCTGTTGTGCAGGACCGCGTGGCCCTTGCCGCGAGTGATCAGCCAGCGGTTGACCGGGAACGCGATCATGCCGGCCACGGCGAGCGCGAAGGAAAGGGCGCCCCAGAACAGCAGGCTGCCGACTCCCGAGTGCATGGCGCCGGGAATCGCGAGCATGACGCCGTTGTCGACGATCTCCATGACGGCGATGCTGAACGTGTCGGTCGCCAGCGCGATCGGGATCACCGCAGAAATCGCCATGCCGGCACGGAGCAGCGGCAGGCTGGTGAGCGAGTAGCCGAACAGGAATGCCAGCGCTACGGCGAGCGCCACGGTGCCCCACTGGGAGAAGCCCAGCGCGGTCCCGATGACCATGCCGAGGACCTCCCCGATCGCGCAGCCCGTGAGGCAGTGCAGCGTCGCGCTCAGCGCGACGGCATCAAGAGCCCGACCCTCCGTCGGCAGCTCGTGATGATGGTGGTGTGACGTCTCGGGGGCGGTGGCCGTCATTTCGTTCTCCGGTACGGGTGGGGGGTATCCACATACGGCAACTTAGATACGGGTGCGGGGTATGTCAAGTACGGGCAGCCCCCAGAACGCCGAGCGCCGCGACCGGCGCTTGTCAGAGCGGCGCGGCCGCTGTACGTTCAGCCCCACACACCGCTGGGGGCCGCCCGACATGACGGAAGATCGCTGGACACGAGGCAACCTGCTTGACCCGTTCACGCCGGTCGGCCATGCCGCCTCCTCCGAAGCGCTCACGGAGCTGCGAGAGCTCACCGACGAGCTGCAGGCGTCGCGCACGCGCATCGTCGAGGCCGCCGACGATGCACGTCGGCGGATCGAGCGTGACCTTCACGACGGCGCCCAGCAGCGCTTCGTGACGGCCTCGATGCAGCTCGGCATGGCGATCCGCGCGGTCCGTCGCGGGGACTTTGACCAACTGGCCCAACGGCTCGCCGGCGTTCGCGCCGAGCTGGACGGCGGTCTCGCCGAGCTCCGGGAGCTGGCGCGGGGCATCCACCCGACTGTCTTGAGCGATCACGGGCTCCGGCCGGCCGTCGACGCGCTGGCCGCCCGAAGCACGGTGCGGGTCTCGGTACACGGCGAGCTGAGCCGGCGAGCCGCGCCATCCGTCGAAGCGACGCTGTACTTCACGATCGCCGAAGCGCTGACGAACGTGTCCAAGTACGCCGAGGCCACCGCCGCTGTGGTCACCATCGCGAACACGGACAAGCACGCCCAAGTCGAGATCGCCGACGATGGACGGGGCGGTGCCGACCCGGCGAACGGGACCGGCCTGCGTGGGCTCGTCGACCGTCTCGGCGCCCTCGGCGGACACCTCCACGTCCACGGCAACGCCGCCGGCGGTACGACCGTTCATGCCGTCGTGCCGCTCGACCCCCGCCAAGTGTCCCGAGACTTGACCTGCGGCTGCTGCGCCGAAGGTCAGTGCCGCTGCGCCGCTTGAGCGCCGTCCGA
>JASLBU010000254.1 GCA_030146365.1 Candidatus Limnocylindria bacterium
CACGGTCACCGACGACGGGACGGGGTTCGACCCCGACGGGCCGCGGACCGGCTTCGGCCTCACCGGGATGCGCGAGCGCGTCACGCTCCTCGGCGGGGAGCTGGACGTCTCCTCCTCCCCCGCCGGCACCCGCATCCACGCGGTCGTGCCCGGCGCCCCCCGCACCTGAGCCGTTTGCGGGAAACCACGGAGGCGGATTACGGGCCATTTCGGTCGGCAAAGCACCGCCGCACGGCGATCCTGGGTGCATGCCAACCGTTTTCGCTCATGAGACCTGGTTCACCGACGGCGCCTTCCCTCTCGACTGGAGCTTCGCGCTTCAGGGCCTGACGCTCGTCCTCCTCCTCGGCGCCGTGGGCCTCACCGTGGCCGTGCGCGTCATCGGGACCCGCTGGGCCGGCGCCGACGTGCCGTTTCTCGCCCGGCTCGTCCCGTGGATGCCGTTCGCAGTCCGCCTCCATCTGGCCGTCTCGCTGCTCGGGTTGCTGTCGATGGGCGTGTACCTCTCCCCCGCGATGGACCTCGAGCCGTCGGTCGGCGGCATCGCGCTCGGCGCGACGATGGCGGCGGTCGTCGTCGGCATGGCGACGGGCTGGCACGCCAGGGCGGCGGCGGCGCTTCTGGTGGCCGCCGGGCCGTTGGGGATGATCGAGTTCGGCGTCTCCCCCGTGCTCCAGCGGCTCGACATGCTTGGGCTGGCCGTGTTCATCCTGTTCGCGGGTCCGGGCCGCTGGTCGGCCGACGCCGAGCGCGGAGCGGCGGACGAGCCTTCGCTCGCCGACCTCGGCCGCGCGGTCTGGGCGCTGCGCGTCGGGGCCGGGCTGGCGCTGATCGTGGTCGCCTTCGCCGAGAAGCTGGCCAACCCGGACATGGCCCTCGCCTTCCTGAGCGCCCACCCCGATTTCAACGTCGCCCAGCTGATCGGGCTGCCGATCGGTGACCTCGAGTTCATCCGCATCGCCGGCGCCATCGAGGTGCTGTTCGGGCTGCTGTTGATCTCCGGTGCGCTGCCGCAAGCCTGCGTGCTGCTCGCGGGCGTCCCGTTCAACGCCACCCTGTGGTTCTTCGGAACGGACGAGCTGCTGGGCCACCTGCCCATCTACGCGGCGATGCTGGTCCTGCTGGTCCTGGGCTCGCACCCGGCGACGAGGCCGGCCGTGTCCCGCCTGTGGCCGTTCGGATCCGTCCGTCCGGGCCGGGCGCGCTTGCGCGCGGTGCCCGAGGGCGCGGCCGTCAGGTCCTAGCGCCTCTCCCGCTCTTACAGGCGGGACATCGCCTCCGGGTGCGGACCCGTGCGTCCCGCCTCGCCGCGATCCAGCGACGTGAGCTCGGCGACCTCCCCCGGCTCGAGCTCGAAGTCGAACAGCTCGAAGTTCTCGCGCATGCGCGCGGGCGAGGTGGACTTCGGGAACACGATGCTGCCGCGCTGGATGTGCCAGCGCAGCACCACCTGGGCCGGCGTTCGCTCGACCCGGCTCGCGATGCGGGCGACGACCGGGTCGTCGAGCACTCGGCCCTTCGCGATCGGCGACCACGCCTCGGTCGCGATGCCGCGCGCCTCGCCGTGGGACCGCACCTCCTCGTTGAGCAGGTAGGGATGCAGCTCGATCTGGTTCACCGCCGGGACCACGCCGCCTTCGGCCGCCAGGCGCTCGAGGTGCCCGACCTGGAAGTTCGAGACGCCGATCGAGCGCGCACGGCCGTCCTGCCTGAACGCCTCGAGCGTCTTCCACGTCGAGACGAAGTCGCCGTCGTAGCGGGTCGGCAGCGGCCAGTGGATGAGGAAGAGATCGACGGCGTCCACGCCCAGCTCCGACAGCGTGCGGTCGAACGCCCTGCGGGCGTCGTCGGGCCGGTGCACGTCGTTGTTGAGC
This sequence comes from Candidatus Limnocylindria bacterium, assembly GCA_030146365.1. Taxonomy (GTDB): domain Bacteria; phylum Chloroflexota; class Limnocylindria; order QHBO01; family QHBO01; genus JACDBZ01. Next base: position 1,875 of record JASLBU010000254.1, read on the forward strand.
TTGCTGGTGATGAATACCGCGTCGCGGTCGAGCCCGGAGTCGCGGAGCGCTTCGCCGACGCCCCGCTCGTTGCGGTACATCTGCGCGGTGTCGATGTGGCGGTAGCCGATGGCCAGCGCCTCGCCCACCGCGGCGGCGGTCTCCGCGGGCTTGATCTTGAACGTCCCGAAGCCGAGCTGCGGAATCGACCGGCCGTCGTTGAGCCGGATCGCGGGAACGGCACTCATCCGGCCATCTTGGCTTGGGCGGCCGGCTCGACGACCAGCTCCATCATCAGGCTGTCGTGCCAGCCGCTGCCGTCGCTGGCTCGCTCGGCGAGGCGCATCACGCCGACGGGCACGAAGCCCGCCTTCTCGTAGCACCGGATCGCCGCATGGTTGTGTGCCGCGGGGTCGATCGTGATGCGGTGGTGCCCGCGCTCGTTGATGAGCAGGTCCACGAGCATGCGGATGGCGCGCGTGCCGATGCCCCGGTTGTGGAACTGGGGGCCGACGAAGATGTCGATGCTCGCCGAGCGGTACTTCGGCTCGGTCTCCTCGAGGTACTGGATGAGCCCGGCAATCTCGTCGCCGTAGCGAATCGTCAGGCGCGTGGTTCCCGGCTCGTCTTCCATCGGGAAGCCCGGATCCGGCAGCTCCCACCACTCGGCCACCTCGGGCGTCGAGTGCAGTTCTCGCAGCGCGGGGCCGTCCTGCTCGGTCGTCGGTGTGATCGTGACTTCCGGCATCCCGACATTGTGGCGACGGCCGGTCGTCAGCGACCGCCGCACGCCCGCGGCACCGTCACCAGCTGCTCGCGCTCCGGGCCGGCCGCCCCGCTGATCTTGCAGAACGCGTAGCGGCCCGTGCGGAAGTCCACCAGCGCCCGGTAGGGATGGCCGATGATGCCTCCGACGCTCGCCTTGCTGCGCTTGAACTCGG
>JASLBU010000266.1 GCA_030146365.1 Candidatus Limnocylindria bacterium
CCCGAGCATCTGGGCCTCCGGGGTGGGCAGCACCGGCCCGGCGCCCTCGATCCGCGTGAGCAGGTCGCCGCGGCTCAGGTAACCGACGGAGCGAAGGATGGTGAGCGCGAGGGTCCCGGCATCGTCGTCGAGGACCGACGCCTCCGGCAGCCCCCGGTTGGCGATGGTCAGCCCCCGCCCCGCGAGGTCGATGCTCGCGAACGACTGCTGTGGGAACTCGGGGACGGCGGGCTCGGCGCTCCCCCGCTCGAGCTCCCCGACCGCCACCGCGCGCTCGACCACGCAGAATGCCGACTCCGCTTTGGAGCGATCGACTCGCCGTCCGAGCGGCATGAGGACCCGCAGCCGATGGTCTCGCGAGCGGTTCTCGCCATGCGTCCGCACGTCCACGCGCGGTACGCCAGCGTGGAGGGTGACGTCGCTGTGAATCACATTTGGCACCAGCGTCGCCGATCGGCCGCGCCGGTCGCCGGTCAGGCTCGCCGGCAATTGCCACTCCCAGGTGAGGCGCAGCGTCGCCCTCGCGGGACCGACCTCCAGCCAGGTGATCGAGGGCCGCGTGTCGCGGGTCGTGAACGTCACGTCCGCGAGTGGCCACGCGTGGTTGTACTCGTCACCGGCCTCCCCTCCGTCCTCCAGCACGTTGAGCCCTTCGTAGCGCTCACCGCTGCGCCGGTCCTCCACCGTCAGCGACCAGTCATCCTCGTCCACCGCGACCCGCAGCTGCTCGTTCTCCATGCGCAGCCGGCCCACGGCCAGGTCGCCCACGGCGGTGGCTCCCTTGTCGCGCGCCACGAGCCCGAGGACCGTGTGGTCCAGCGCCCATGCGCGCCGAACCCCGTCCGCCCGCCTCTGAAGCCGGTAGCGCCGATAGCCGAGCGAGGGAACTTGGCGCGCCACGAAGGCGACCTCCGTCCAGTCCCGGCTGGGCAATGCCGGCCGGCGCTCGTCGACCCGACGCGCCTGGAACGGGACCTCTTCGTCGCGATCGTCGACCAGGCGCCACGACCCGGGGCTCACCTCGAGCGACGGATCGACCAAGATTCGCGCCGCGTCGGTGCGCGCCCATCCGAGCGGGTTGAGGACGATGAACCCCCGCTCTCCGTCAGGAACACCTGGCACGGCGGCCGCGACCCGCTCCGCGGCGCGCAGCGCGAGGAATCGCCCGAGATCGATCGCCTCGTCGTAGCGCGCCACGTTCTGGCGGTGGACCTCGTCGATGGAGCAGCCCGTGATCGAGTCGTGCGGCTGGTTCTGCACCACCAGCCGCCACGCCGCCCACAGCGCCTCCCGCTCGTATGGCGCGCCGAGCATCCAGCTCAGCGCCTGCAGCGGCTCCGCCTGCCGCTCGAGCGTCATCTGGGCGTCGCGGTTGAGGCGCTTCAGATAGAGCCGGGTGCTGGTGACGCCGGGCAGAAGGTGCGCCTTGCGGCCGAATGCCCGGCCCTCACCGTGCCACTCGATGGTGACCCGCTCCGGCTCGCGTCCAACCGCCTCCAGGTGTCCCGCGAGAGAGCCCTGCGCGTAGCGCACCCCCTCGGTAGCCATCTCGTCGTTGAGGCGGTCGAGCAGCCGCGGCAGGCGGGGGTCGACGGGCAGGTGATCCCCACCGTACGGCACCAGAACGCGATTGCCGCTGGCGTACGGCCTGAGGTAGTCGAGGATGCGGCGCTGGCGCGCCACGAATTGCGTCAAGGCGGCCCCATCCTCGAGCGCATCGGCGGCCGCGTGCGACACGTAGTACTCGTGAGCCAGGTAGATGGCCAGCACCCGCGAGCCATCGGGGGCGACCCACCAGAACTCGGTCTGCATCTCGTCCGGATGGCGGCCCGCCGAATGAATGCGCGGGTAGTACGGGCGATCGTCGCTGGGGGCAGTGGCGAGCTCAGCAGCGTTGGGATCGGTCCCCTGGCCGGGCGGCGGGGCGCCGAATCCCCGCCATACCACCGCCTGCTCGATGCCGAAGCCGCGGAGGATCTGAGGCAGCTGCGCAGCATGGCCGAACTGGTCGGGCAGATACCCGACCGGCATCATCGGCACCTCCAGCCGGTCGGCCAGGCGGCGCCCGAGCCAGAGATTGCGAATGGCGGCCTCTCCACTCGGAATGAGCGTGTCGGCCAGCACGTACCAGGGCCCGACGTGGATGCGGCCCTCTCGGATGCGCCGCACCAGGCGCCCCCGCTGATCGGGGCGCAGCTCCAGGTAGTCCTCCAGCATGATCATCTGCCCGTCGAGCACGAACGTGGTGAACGCCTCGTTGGCATCGAGCGTGTCGAGGAGGCCGTCGAGCAGGTCGGCGAGCCGGACGCTGAAGTCCCGACGGGTGGTCCACCACTCGCGGTCCCAGTGCGTATGGTGGTAGACCGTGGCCTCGATCGGCTGGTCCGGGTCCGGCGAGGCGGGCGAATGCGTCCCGGACATGCGGGTGGTGGTCATCGCCTCATGCTAGGCGAGGCACTGCGGGACCGCGGCCGCTCACCTCAGTGGTTCGGCACGGGTTGTGCGGATCGTCCGAGGTGATCACCCGCACCGCTCCCGCCGACATGTCGCCTTCCGATCCCCACCGATCCATCCCTGTAGGACCTGGCGAGTCCGCCGATGCGCCCCACTTTTCGGCGGACCCCCTGGCATGGCTCGAGTGGGTGGACGCCGTGCTCGAGCAGGCTCCAGAGCGCGTCACCACGCTCGTGGCGTGCGACTCGTGGAGCGATCCGGACGGCCACACCTGGCGCGTTGTCATCACGCCGGAGGGACCCGAGATGCGGCCGGGGCTCGAGAACCCGTTCCTGGTGGACGGACAGCTCCCGAGGCTCACGGCGCTCCAGATCACGCCGCACGTCCTCCGCCTCGAGCTGTCGCTTGAAGGGTGGCGGGAGGTGCGCGAGGTGCCGATCGGGGCGCAGCGAGTTCGAGACCTCGGCCTGGCCATGCTGACGCGGACGGAGCTGCCGCACGCCGGACTGGACCGCGTGGGACCCGACACGTGGCAGCTCGCCGCCTCCAGGTGGTCCAACCCCTCCGCCGATGACACCCAAGGCTCGGCCGGCGGAACCGGCGCCGCCGTCGGCGCGCGGGCACCGGCTGCAGCGCCTGCCGGGAACCGCTAGGCGGCCGGCCGGGGCGCCGTCAACGCCCACCGACGAACGAACGAAGCCCGCCATACCGGCGGGCTTCGTGTCAGGTCAGGGTCGGCTGGTCAAGCGGGCTGGGGTGCCGGCCCGGGTCGCCGGCGTGTTCCGCCCTCGTCCGTTCCCGGCTCCACCTCCGGAGCCGTGTCCGGAACGGTGATCGGTCCGATCTTCGTCGGCGTCGGCGGACCCGAGCGAGGCGGCACGACGCCCTCGAACAACGACTCGAACTCCTCCGCCTCGATCGTCTCCTTCTCGACCAGCAGGTCGGCGAGGCGGTCGAGCACCGCACGGTGGGTGGTCAGGGCCTCCTTGGCGCGGGCGTAGGCGGTGTCGATGATGCTGCGCACCTCGGCATCGATCTTCGCCGCGACTTCGTCGGAGTAGTTCCGCTGCTCGCTGATCTCGCGGCCGAGGAACACCATCTCGTCCTTCTTGCCGAAGGCAAGCGGGCCGAGGTTCTCGCTCATGCCGTACTGCGTCACCATCGCCCGGGCGAGGTTGGTGGCCTTCTCGATGTCGTTGCTCGAGCCGGTCGTGGTGTCCCCGAACACGAGGGTTTCGGCCACGTTGCCACCCAGCATGCCGGCGATCTTGTCCTCGAACTCGGACTTGGAGTGGAGGTAGCGGTCCTCGGACGGCAGGCTCATCGTGTACCCGAGCGCCATGCCGCGGCTCACGATGGTCACCTTGGTCACCGGGTCGTTCTTGGGAAGGAGTCGCTGCACGACGGCGTGTCCGCCCTCGTGGTAGGCGATGATGACCTTCTCCTCCTCGCTGATGATCCGGCTCCGGCGCTCGGGGCCCGCGATCACGCGATCGATCGCCTCGTTGAACTCCGCCGCGCCGACGCTCTTCTTGTTCCGACGGGCGGCGAGGATCGCCGCCTCGTTGACGAGGTTCGCGAGATCGGCGCCCGAGAAGCCCGGGGAGCGACGCGCGATCGCCTCGATGTCGACCGTCTTGTCGAGCGGCTTGCCCTTGATGTGGACGCTGAGGATCTCGCGGCGGCCCTTGATGTCCGGGCGGTCGAGCACAACTTGGCGGTCGAATCGGCCCGGGCGCAGCAGCGCCGGATCGAGGACGTCCGGCCGGTTGGTGGCCGCGACGACGATCACGTTGGTGTTCGTGTCGAAACCGTCCATCTCCACCAGGATCTGGTTCAGCGTCTGCTCGCGCTCGTCGTGCGAACCGCCGAGCCCGGCGCCGCGCTGGCGCCCGACCGCGTCGATCTCGTCGACGAACACGATGCACGGGGAGTTGCGCTTGGCCTGCTCGAACAGGTCACGCACGCGGCTGGCGCCGACGCCGACGAACATCTCGACGAACTCGGAGCCTGAGATGCTGAAGAACGGCACGCCCGCCTCACCGGCCACCGCCCGCGCCAGCAGCGTCTTCCCGGTTCCCGGGGGCCCCACGAGCAGCACACCGCGCGGGATACGCGCTCCGAGGCTGTTGAACTTCTCCGGGTACTTGAGGAACTCGACGACCTCGGTCAGCTCCTGCTTCGCCTCGTCGACGCCCGCGACGTCGTTGAAGGTCACGACCGTCTTGTTGCCGAGGAACATCCGAGCCCGGCTCTTGCCGAAGCTCATGGCCTGGTTATTCGTCCCCTGCGCCTGGCGCATCATGAAGAAGATGAAACCGCCGATGAGCAGGACGGGCAGGAGCGCGCTGATCAGCAGGGTGAGAATCCCGCCCGCGGCGCTCGGCTCCACGTAGTCATAGGTGAGGTTGCCGCAATCGCCGGCGGTGCCGCCGGCGGCAGCACAGACCTCGGCGCGGTAGTTGATGTCGGGAGACGCGACCGTCGCCGTAAGCTCTGCGGCGGAACCGGTCTTCTTG
>JASLBU010000001.1 GCA_030146365.1 Candidatus Limnocylindria bacterium
GAACGCCGGGGACGTGCCCCGGCGTTCCGTGCGTACGAAGGTCGAGGGTTAGGCCCCGACGCCACCCGTGGGCGACATCGAGCGCTCCGCCTCGTCGACGGCCTGCTCGGCCTGGCGGCCGACCTCGTCGACCGAGTCGCGAACGGTCGTGGCCACCTGGCGGCTCGCGTCGCCGAGGACCTGGCGCTCGTGCTCCGTCTCCGGGAGGAGCGCGCCGACCAGCGCACCGGCGCCGATGGCGATCGCGCCCACGGCCAGCGGGCTCGCCTGCATGAAGCGCTCGACGCGCCAGCTGACTTCCTGTGCCGCCTGCTGCCCGCGCTCGACGACCTCGCCGGTCACGCTCTGGGCGGTCTGCCCGACCGTGCCCGCGACGTTGCCCGCGGTGCCCGCCACGGTGCCGGCCGCGTCACCGACCGTGGAGCCTACGGCCGAGACGGCATCGCCGGCCTTGGCCGTGATCCCGCCACCCTGGCCAGAGCCGGTCTGCTCGTAGCCATACGGGTAGGTGGTGCCGTAGCGGCCGGCCTCGTAGGTCCGGTAGCCGTTGCCGCTGCTGCTGCTGCTGCTTGCCTTGTTCTTCCAGAGCAGCGCGAGACCCGCGCCGGCCATTGCGGCGGGGATCGGGTTGCGCTTGATCGTTTCCATCACCATGTCGCTCATCCCCTTTGCGGTTTCCTCGACGCGGCCGATGGTCGCCTCGCGGACGTTTTCCTTGGCCTGGTTCATGAGGGTGCCCGGGTCGAGGCGATTGCCGAGCTCCTGGAGGGTGCCGCCCATCTCGAGGCGGGTCTCCTCGATCTCGGCGCGGATCTCGACCGCTTCCGCGGCCTCCTCGTCGCTCATGTGCTCTTGTTCGGTCAGCTCGGTATGAAGGTCCGCCTGGTCGGCGTCCTCTTCGGCGAGCCGAATGTCGTCGTTCCGATCCAGCGTCACTTCATGGTCTCCTTGACGAAATCAACGTTCTCTTTGACCGTCTCGGCGGTCTGCGTCGGCGCCATGTTGGTGGTCTGCACCTGCTTCACGCCCGTGGCCGCGAGCACGCCGCCGATCACCACCACGATCGCGCCGACGATCAGCGCGGCCAGCCAGCCGTCCAGCCCGGCCTCCATGAGGCCCAGGACGGCGGCAGCGAGGAGCACGAGCACTCCGGCATACAGCAGCACGCCGCCGAGGCCGGCCGTGGCCGCCCCGCGTCCCATGCGGCCGACGCTCGAGGTGACCTCAACCTTGGCGAGGTCGATCTCCTTGCGGACGAGCGTGCTGACCTGGCCGCCGAGATCGCCGAGAAGGTCGCCGATGCCTCGACTCTCCTCGCGCTGTGTCATGGTCGAACGTCCTCGCCGTAGCCGAGGTCGCTGGTGGCGTCGACGTCATACGAGCGCAGGTCGCCCGACGTGCCCGCGTAGTCCGTGCCCATCTGGCCGGCGTACCCGGTGCCCATGCGCTGGCTCGTCTGCTGGTCGCTGGTGGCGGCCTTGATGAAGCGGGAGGCGGCGAGTCCGAGGGCGAAGGCGCCGCCGATGAACAGCAGTGGCTGGCGCCGCGCGACGTCCTGCACGGTGTCCACGATCTGGCGTGCGTCCGTCTCGCGCAGGTAGCCGGCGAGCCGCTCTGCCTGGTCCGCGGCCGTCGTCGCCACGTTCGCGATCATCGGCTGCTCTGTCTGCATGTCGTCGCTCACGCGGCGGACCGTGCTGGCGAGCTGGCCGATCCCGTCGGCCGCGACCTCGCGGGCCTGGTCCGCGCGCTGGAGGCCCATGGAGCCGGCGCGCTCGGCAATGTGGCCGATCGTCTCCCCGGCGTCGCGACCCGCCTCTGCGAGCGGGTGGGTCGGCTGCTCCTGCGTGCCGTATGGCTCGTCGAGAACAGTGGAGGATGCGTTGCTGGTCACAGATGTGCCCCCTTGGGTGCATGTGGTTTGGAGCCTCGTGCAGATGCAGCCAGCCTGCCAACCCCGGCTATTTCGACCCGCGTCTCGATATCGATGGGTTGGTATCGGACTTGCCCCCGGTTACGTGGCCACTCGGCCAGAAACCAAACTCGGGAGTAACAGCCCATGAACGAAACAGTCAACAGCTGGGGCGAAGCGGTGATGGTCTCCGTCACCGAGGCGCTGCAGAACTTCCTTGGATTCCTGCCGGCGCTCGTCGGCGCGATCCTGGTCCTCGTCCTCGGCTGGATCATCTCCGGCATCCTGGCCAGCCTCATCGAGCGCGGTCTCCGGGCCATCGGTTTCGAGAAGGCCGCCAACAGCACCGGCATCAACGGCTTCATCGAGCGCGGTGGCGGCGGCTGGACGGCCAGCAAGGTGGTCGCCGAGATCGTGAAGTGGTTCATCCGCCTGGTTGCCATCCAGGCAGCCGCGCAGATCCTCGGCATGGAGCGCATCAGCGAGATCATCAACGCGATCCTGCTGTGGCTGCCCAACCTCATCGTGGCGCTGGCGATCATCGTCATCGGGGCGCTGATCGCGAAGTTCGTCGCCGGCCTGGTCCGTGCCTCGACCAGCGAGATGGGGATGGGCAACCCGGACCTGCTGGCGGGAGCCGCCCGCTACGCGATCATCGCATTCGCAGTGGTGGCCGCGGTCGACCAGCTCGGCATCGCCGAGACGGTCGTGAACACGCTGTTCGTGATGGTCATCGGCGCAATCGCGCTGGCGTTCGCCCTCGCCTTCGGCCTGGGAGGCCAGCAGGTTGCCTCGCAGATCACGCAGAGCTGGTATACGCGCGGGCAGGAGGCCTCGAAGAAGGTGGCCGCCTACGCTGAACGCAAGCAGACCGACTCGCAGCGTGTTGCCGCAGCCGGCCAGCCCGTGACCGACTCGACGGTTCGGCCGGCCGGGGAGCCGGGCGCATGACGTCCCGCACGCCACCGACCGATCCGTCCTCGGACGAGACTCGGGTCCACGAGCCGATGCAGGATGCGGAGACGACACGCCTCGAGCGAGTCGAGGAGCGCCTCGTCGCCGACGTGCACGCCGAGCAGGCCGGCAGCGTGCGCATCGAGAAGCGTGTCGTCGAGGAGCCGGAGTCCATCGACGTGACGCTCCGCCACGACGAGCTCGACCTGGAGCGAAGGCCGGCGAATCGTCCCCTCGCGGCGGACGAGCAGCCGGTGACCGTTCGAGGGGAGGAGACCATCGTCCTCGTGGTCGAGGAACGCCTCGAGGCCCGGAAGGTCCCGTGGGTCGTCGAGGAGATCCATCTCCGCCGCCGGCTCACGAGCCAGACGAAACGGATCGAGGGCACCGTCCGCAAGGAGCGGTTCGAGGTTCGTACCGAGGGGGACGTGAACCTGGAGCAGCGCTGAGCGGTGACGGGACGACCGTCGTCCCGGTCACGAATGAAACTGAAAGACTCCCTCACAGAGAAAGGGCACATATCGCATGGACAGCACCAATACCCAGATCCAGACCGGATGGGACGTATACGGCAGCGACGGCGAGAAGATCGGCTCGGTTGCCGGCGTCGCCAACGACCACTTCATCATCGAGAAGGGCTTCCTTTTCACCACGGACATCTATGTGCCGATGTCGGCCATCGGGTCCGTGCACGATGACGAGGTCGAGCTGATCTACACCAAGGACCAGGTCGAGAACCAGGACTGGTC
>JASLBU010000008.1 GCA_030146365.1 Candidatus Limnocylindria bacterium
GAGGATCCACGAATCACGTGGGGATTCGACAACCTCGGTGGTGTTGAGCGCCAGACGGTACTGGAGCACGGCCCGCTTGAAGGCGGCCACAGCTACATGGCACAGCGGGCGGGAGCCAGCCACGTCACCGCCGTGGAGGCCAACACCAAGGCGTTCCTGAAGTGCCTCGTTGTCAAGGAGCTCTTCGAGCTGGACCGGTGCGAGTTTCTGTGCGGCGATGCGCTGCAGTACATGGAGGCGAGCACGGAGAAGTTCGATCTGTGCATCGCCTGCGGAATCCTGTACCACATGACCCAGCCCGTCAGGATGCTCGATCTCATCTCCAGGCGGGCGTCGCGACTGGTGATGTGGACGCACGTCTACGACCAGGCCGCATTGTCCAACGAGCAGCTCGCGAGGCGACTCGGACCGGCCGACGAGGTGGAGTACGAGGGCTTCCGGCACAACGTGCATCGCCACCGCTACGGCTTCGACACGCGCCTCGCCGGCTTCTGCGGCGGGACGAGCTCGTACAGCGCCTGGATGCCGCGTGACGAGTTGCTGCGCGCATTGACGCATCTCGGCTGGCGAAACATCGAGATCGGCTTCGACGAGCCGCTCCACCCCAACGGTCCCGCGCTCGCGCTGACGGCTGTCCGCGGCTGAAGCAGCCGGATCGATCGCGTCGCTGGGCGCAACAGGTCGCTTCAGGGCAGTCGCCGCCATTGAGGGTGAAGTCGGCCGCGCGCGTGTCATAGCCGCGTACCTGCTCGGTCGTCACGTGATCAACGCAGCCGCGCCACTGTGCCTCGGCTTCGCGCCCTACGCGCAGTACGCCTCGACTCGATCCGCATCAGTCATCGAGGCGCCGCATCCGCTGAGAAGAGTCGCCGCGAACCAACCTCGATCGACCGGACGCGCGGCAGGACGTTGTTGCGGAGTCGTCTCGCTCGGGCCAAAGCGACCCCGTCAGCCGGTCGGCGACCGGACTGTCATCGCGCCGCTCGCCACACCCTCATCGGCGTCTTGGACGCCGCCGGCCCGGGCGCCGCTCGAGGAGGAGCGCGCGGAGGTCGAGCGACGCCGACGCGTGTCCGAGCTCGACCGCCTTGCGGTACGCCCGCTCCGCCTCCCGCTCACGCCCCGGCTGCTTTGCCAGCAGCCAGCCGAGGCTGTGCCATGCCCCGTCCTCGCCAGCCTCGATCGCCGTGCGGTACGCCCGCTCGGCCTCCTGCCAGCGTCCCGTGTCACGCTCGAGGAGGTCGCCCAGGTTGCGCCACAGCATCCCGGCGTCCTCTTTGCTCACCCCGGACCTGAGCGCCTCTCGGTAGACCTGCTCCGCCTCGCTGTCGCGCCCGTGCCGTGCAAGAAGGTTGCCCACACCGAGCCACCCCCCAGGGTAGCCCGCCTCGATCGCCGCGCGGTATGCGTCCTCTGCCTCCCGCTCACGGCCCGTGTGTCTGTAGAGCAGGTTGCCGAGGCTGACCCACGCCCGTCTGTCCCCGCTCTCAAGTGCCTCCCTGTAGGCCCGCTCGCACTCGGTGTTGCGGCCTCCCACTCTGGATAGGAGGTCACCGAGATCGGTCCACGCCCGCGTGTCCCCCACCTCGATCGCGGCACGGAAGGCTCGCTCGGCGTCGTCCGCGCGCCCCGGTTGGGACGCCAGCAGCAGGCCAAGGCCATACCACTTGTCGACCTCACCAGCCTCGATCGCAGCCCACCACACACGCTCGGCACCCTGCCCACCCCGCTGCGTCGCGCCGGTTTCGCGTGGCCGGCCGACGCGGCCCCGGATCGTGGTGCCGCCCATCACCGAGTACGCCCGCACGCGCACGACGGGCGCGGAGGCCGGCGGTGGGGGGCCTTCTTGGGCTCGAATGTCGTTGCCGCCCATGAACGCGAAACCACTGAGCTCCACATGCACACCGTCCGGGACGATGATCTCCGAGCCACCCATCAGCGAGAAGACCCGAATCTCGGTCTCGGCGTCCTCGACCGTCGCGCCGGTGAGGTCGAGGCCGGCTCCGCCCATCAGGTTGACGACGGTGCAGCGCGACGCGACCCGCCAACGCCCCCGATGATTGCCGCCGCCCATGAACCCGACGATCCATCGCCGCGCCTTGCCGCCAGCCGGGGCCGGCGCCGACCGCCCAGGCAAATCGGAGGTCAGCGGTTCGAGTTCGGCGCGCGTGACCGCGGTCAGCGCTCGATCGAGCCGGTCGGCCAGATCGTCCAGGGTGAGCCGTCCCTCACCTGCGGCGGTTCGCAGCTGGTCGACGACGGCCTCCCGCTCATCGTCGGAAGCACGTACGGCCACCATCCTGCTGTCGGGCTCGGGCATTTCCCAGCGCTAGCCTAATCCACAGCCGGGGGGCGAACGGCGTGAAGTCCCGCCCTGATACTGCGCGTGCTCTACGCGACCGGCGGTCGACTACGACCGCCCCGCCCGCTCTATGGCAGAGCTGGCAGCGGTGGGCGCTCGCGCGTGGAGCCGTTGCACGCCGCGGCGCCCGAGGCAGCGCCTCGCGCATGGCGGGAAGCCGCCGGCGGCGCCGTACGCGGGATCTCGGGTTCCTGGAGGAATGGTCCGGGTGAGGTCGGCCGGCGACCCGCCGGACTGCAGCGCGCCCCGCCAAATGCCCGTGGAACCCGCCCGATCT
>JASLBU010000031.1 GCA_030146365.1 Candidatus Limnocylindria bacterium
AGCGTGCAGGTCGCACAGGCCGGGCGCCACGATCAGGCCGCGAGCATCGATCCGCTCCGCCGACGGAGGCACCTCGGACGCGGGCACCACCTGGCCGTCGAGGACGCCGAGGTCCTCGACGCTCTGCGCGTCGGATTCGGGGCGGACGATCTTCGCGCCGGCGACGACGAACGAGGCAGGGCGATCGTTCAGCCGGCCGAACACCGGCTCGCTCATGCCACCCCGGCGACGAGCGCCAGCACCGCCATCCGCACCGTGACGCCGTGCTCCACCTGGCGGCCGATGAGGCTTCGCGGCCCGCACGCTAGCCGTGCGGTGAGCTCCACACCCTCGTTCGTCGGCCCGGGGTGCAGCACCGGCGCGTCGGGTGCCGCGATCCGCAACCGTTCCTCGTCCAGCCGCCAGTTCTCCACGTAGTCGGCGAGCGACCCGACGCCCGCGATCGCCCCTCGCTCGGCTTGCACGCGAAGGGTCATGACCGCATCCGCGCCGTCGAGCGCATCCCGCAGCGAGGTCGCGACCTCGACGCCCGGCCATTCCTCGAAGCCGGCCACCCACGCCGGCGGGCCGCCGACCCGTACGCGGGCTCCCAGCGTCGTGAGGGCATGAATGTTCGAACGGGCCACGCGCGAGTGCGCCACATCGCCGACGATCGCTACGCACCGGCCGTCCAGTTGGCCCAGCGCCTCGCGGAGCGTCAGGGCGTCCAGGAGCGCCTGGGTGGGATGGGCATGCGTTCCATCTCCACCGTTCACGATGCTGAGGTCCGTCTCGCGGGCGGCGAGGTACGGCGCCCCCGAGGAAGCATGCCGGAGGACGACGATGCTGGCTCCCATCCGGCGCAGCGTGCGCAGCGTGTCGACCAAGGTTTCGCCCTTGCTCGCGCTGCTCCGCTCGACCGCGAGGTCCAGCACGGTGGCGCCCAGCGCGCGGGCAGCCAGCTCGAAGCTGATTCGCGTTCGGGTCGAGGCCTCATAGAACGCGAGGGCCACCGTTGCGAGCTCCAGCAGCGACCGGTGCTGGCGCGTCTCTCGCGCGACTCGCATCGCATCGGCGAGATCGAGGACGTGCTCGATCTCCATCCGCGTCAGCGAATCCACGTCCAGGAGGTGCCGATGCGTCCATGTCCGCGTGGGCGCCTCCACGCTCATGCCGCGCTCTCCGGCTGCTCGATTACGACCTCGTCCGCGCCGTCGGTCTCGACCAGCCGGACGTGGACCAGCTCGGTGGCATTCGTCGGGAGGTTCTTGCCGACGAAGTCCGCGCGGATCGGGAGCTCGCGGTGGCCCCGGTCGATCAGGACCGCGAGCCTGACGGCGCGCGGCCGGCCACGGTCGGTCAGCGCGTCGAGCGCCGCACGCACCGTCCGGCCGGTGTAGAGGACATCATCCACCAGCACGACAGTCCTTCCGCCGACGTCCACCTCGAGGTCAGTCCGCTTGACGATCGGGGCGTGTGCCAGCCGCGTGAGGTCGTCGCGGTAATAGGTGATGTCGAGCGAGCCGACCGGGACGTCGACGTGCTCATGCTGCGCGATCAGTGCCGCGAGGCGGCTGGCGATGGGAACGCCGCGGCTGCGGATGCCGACGAGCACGAGGTCGCTCGCACCGCCGTTGCGCTCCACGATTTCATGGGCGATCCGGGTCAGCGCCCGGCGGAGCTCATCGGCGCCGAAGATCCGGCGTTCGCTCAACGGGTCTCTCCTTGGCGGCCTCGCCGGACGCGTTAAAGGGCCTGCCGCCAAGGATAGCGGATGCCGGCTAGCGCCCGAGCCGGTCCAGCCAGGCGTCACGCTCGTAGGCCGCTGGGCCGAACCAGCCGCTCTGCCCCGCGCGCGTCGAGACCACGTCGTCCGGGACGTCGCCCGTATTGCGCGTCACCAGGAGAAGGTCGGCGTCCGGCTCCGACAGGTCGCCCGGCTGCGGGAAGCGAACGGTGATTGCCAGGTGGCGGCCGGTCGGTGCCGGCTTCACGTCCACCACGGTCCCGTCTTCAGGCAGGTCGGCCATGTCGAGCGCGTGGCTGTCGGTGAGGCCGCGACTGTCCGTGGCGTGGCTGAAGTACACGCGCCCGCGGTCCGGATACTGGCCGCCATCCCACGCGGTCCCGGCCTGGCCGGTCCATCGGACGTCCCAGGCGGCGTAGGCGTCGCTGTCGATCCCCCACGCGATGGCGGCACTGCTGAACCCGTCCTCGTCGACGCTCAGGCCGCTGAACAGGGGCCGGGAGCTGGTGAACCGGAACCCGAGCTCGCCGTCGGCAGTGTTCTGCGCCAGCCACGGCGCTCCGCGCTCGGCGAACTGCCAGCCGCCCTCTTCCTGCTCCATCCGTCCCGTCCAATAGATCACGAACGCACCGTTGGGGCTGAGGAGCGGCTGGAACACGTCCTCCGCCGGGGGGAAGGGCGAGTCGGCCGGGTCCTGCGCCGTGATGGGGCCGGCCTCCGGGTCGATGGAACGGAGGTAGCTGCGCGGGGTCTCTCCGGCAGTGCTGATCCAGAGGAGGGAGGTGCCATCGGTGCCGGGGACCCAGCTGGCCGCGTGGGCATTCCCGACGTCGGTCGCCCGGCTGGGCTCGCCGCTGCCCACATCCAGGATCCAGGCGTCGGTGGCGCCGCCGTCCGGGTCGATGAGGGTGTAGGCCAGGTAGCGGCTGTCGGGCGACCAGGCGAGGTGTCGCACGAAGGGCCCGCCTGCGATCGACTCGCCGAGCGACACGGTCTCGCCCACTGGCACGTCGGACTCCACCGCAGGCGCCCCCTCTCCACCTGCCTCTGCCGCGGCGGCCACGCGGGCGGCCCACGTCGCCGTCAGCCCGCTCTGGCCCAGCTCGGTGGTGAAGGCGAGCCACTGGCCGTCGGGGGACAGCTCTGCCGCGATCACTGCGCCCGGAGTCGCCCCCAGCTCCAGCTGCGTCTCGCCCGTCGCTCCGTCGCGGACCGTGACCGCCAGGTTGTCGAAGGGACCGGTGACGGCAAGGTACGAGTCGGGCTGGGGAGACGCCTCGACCGGTGTCGCGCTCGGCGCGGCCGCGGTGGGGACCGGCGTCGCCTGGTCGGTGCCGGTGGAACCCGTGGGGACCGGCGTCTGGACCGGCGGCAGGGTCGGGGCGGGGGAGGCCGTCACCGTGGCCACCGGGGTGATCACCGGCGTGGCAACCGGCGTGACAACCGGCGCGACGCTGGCGGGCGCCGCGGTGCGCGACGCCGCGGTGGTGGATGCCGACGGGGTGGGTGATCCCTGCCCGATGGGGTCCTGCTCGGCAGGGCCGTTCAGCACGACGAGCGCCAGCATCGCGCCGGCCACCGCCGCGAGTGCGCCGCCGACGCCGGCGAAGATGGCGGGCGGCCGTCGCCACCACGGAACTCCGCCGGTCGCTCCGCGCTCGATCCCGGTGCGCACGCGGGCGGCGAGGTCCCGCGGCGGTGGTACGTGGCGGAGCCCCGCCATGATCCGACGCTGGTCGGCGAACGCCGCCAGCGTGGTGCGGCAGCGGTCGCACCGGTCGAGGTGCGCGTCGAGGCGCGCCTGCTCGTCCTCGCCCAGCTCGCTGCTGAGGGAAGCGCTGATCAGCTCCTCGAACAGGTCGTGCGGGTCGTGGTCGAAGGTCATCGCGCGAAGCCCTCCGCCGCCAGCGCGCGGCGCATCTCGCCCCGCGCGCGGCACAGCAGCGTCCGGACGGCCGCGTAGGACAGCTCCATCACCTCACCGACCTGCTGCGGGCTCATGTCCTCGAGATCGCTGAGCAGCAGACACTGCCGGTGGTTGGGCCGCAGGGTCATGAGCGCGCGCTGGACGCGGTCGTCGAGCGTGCCCGCCATCACCTGGGCCTCCGGCCCGGGGCCATGGTCCGCCCGGTTCTCGAATGCGGCCTGGTCGTCAGCGACGCGCACGAGCATGCGGCGGCGACGCATGTCGTCGATGGCGGTGTTGGTCGCGATGCGGTAGAGCCATGAGCGTCGTGCGGCGGGGTCGGTCACGGTATCGAGCTTCCGGTAGGCCTTGATGAAGGTGTCCTGCGTGATGTCGGCCGCCCGATCCGGGTCGGACACCATGCGCAGCACGTAGTTGTAGATCGGCGACGAGAACTCGTCGAAGAGGTGAGCGAAGGCATCCTCTCGTCCGGCATCGCGGCTCATCGCGGGCACGTCCCACGAAGCCGGGCCGCGCAGCGCCATCGATCGCACCTCGTCCTCCGCACCCTCGACCCCCCGCTGGTCCGCCCCTGACGCATGAGCACCCTCGGCTGTTACCGATGCAGCCGATCGCGCAGGACTTCGGCCGCGTACTCGGGGGCCGCAGGATTCACGGCAAGCGCCGTCGCGCGCTCGAGCCCCGCGATGACCCGAAGGCGGGGATGGATCTCCCAGTGCCAGTGGAACGTCTGGTCCAGGCGCTCGCCGCACGGCGCCGTGTGGAGAAAGAGGTTGTACGGCGGGTCGCCGAGTGCGTCCAGCGCATGCAGCGCCCGCTGCAGGGTCGCCGTCGCCGCGCCGACCGCCTCGTCATCCAGGCTGGTGAAGTCTGCCGCGTGCGCGCGCGGCACGACCGCCATCTCGAACGCGCTGCGGCTGGCGGCCGGCGTGAACACGACCGCATGGTGATCCGCGAAGACGAGCCGCTCGCCGTTCTCCTCCTCCGCCTCCGCCAGCGCGCACCAGACGCACCGACGGGTCTTGATCATCTGCCGGGCCCCGCCGCCGATCTCCTCCGCGACCCAGTGGGGCACCTGCGGAATCGCGTAGAGCTCTAAATTGAGGTGCTGGCTCCTGGAGCCCGCCTGCATCCCATAGCTCTGCACGATCTGCACGTAGAGCGGCTCCGGCCGTCCGTCCGGGTCCACCGGCCGCTCCTCCGAGCCGAGGGCACGCATTGCATCCCGGGCGGCGCGCACCAGCGCACCCGCCAACTGGGGGGAGGCATCCGCCAGGCGCTCGTGGTGATCACGCGGGCCGACCAGAATCTCCCACGCGCCGGTCGCGCGCTCCACCTCGCTGAGTGAGAGCTGAGCGGCCTGCGCCTTGGACGAGTCGATCCGATGGAATGCGTCGCTGCGGAGGGCGATGCGCCGCACGAGGTGGGCCGGCTCATGCTCGGAAGCCTCGTCACAGTGCCGGCAGTGCGTTCCCTCCACCGGCTGTGCTTGGATTTCGAAAGCCTGGCGTGCGAAGGCTCGGTCGGCGACGATCGCGGACCACCATCCGGTGACGGGGTCCCGGCGCAGCTCGAACACGGCCGCATCGTACTCGATGCCTCCTCCCCGGCCGCCGGGGGCGAGGGCCGCCGTGGTGCGACGAGCGCGTGCCTGACGATCCGTGTCACCCGCTCTCCCAGCTGCGGCGGTGGGTGAGGGCGGCCCACTCTCGGCGCAGGAGGCCCATCACGTGGACGTCCACGCGGCTCCCGTGATGGTAGTGCGCCTCGCGCAGCGTGCCCTCGTGGACGAACCCTGCCTTGTCGTACGCGCGCCGGGCCCGATCGTTGCCGGCGTACACGTGAAGTCCGATCCGTTCCAGCCGCAGCTCGCCGAACCCGAAGTCACAGAGTGCCCGTGTCGCATCAGTCCCGTATCCACGGTTCCAGAACTCGCGCTCGCCGATCGCGATGCCGAACTCGGCATTGCCCTCGACCATGTCGATCCTGTGAAGGCCGGCCGTCCCGATTGGGCGTCCATCCTCGAGCGCGCAGATGACGAAATGGTGGTCCGTGGTCCCCTGGCGCTCGAGCATCGCGTCGAACCAGTGCTCCTCCGCCGCCGCGCTCATCGGCGTCCGCATGGCGAGGTTGTCGAGCACGTCCGCGTCGTTGAACCAGCGTACGAAGGTCGGCAGGTCCGAACGCTCCGGAGCGCGAAGGAAGACGCGCGCTCCGCGGACGATGGGGCGGCGTTCGGGTACGCTCTCCATGCCCCGAGTCTACCGAAGGAGGATCAGCAGCCGATGGCCGCCACCCGTACCGCAACCGTGACCTGGAACGGGTCGCTGACCGAGGGCTCCGGCACCGTCAGCGCCGGAACGAGCGAGCTCTTCACCGACCTGCCCGTATCCTGGGCGTCGCGCACCGAATCAGCCGATGGGCGCACCTCCCCGGAGGAGCTGCTGGCCGCGGCCCACGCCTCCTGCTTCTCGATGGCCCTCTCGGGTGCGCTCGCGCGCGCCGGCACTCCGCCCGACCATGTCCATGTATCCGCGACGGTGACCTTCGACAAGGTCGGGGAGGGATGGGCCGTCACCCGGTCCGAGCTCGACCTCGTCGGCGTGGTGCCCGGCATCGACCACCAGGCCTTCGAGGCCGCGGCGCAGACCGCGAAGGACGGCTGTCCGATCTCGAAGGCGCTGGCCGGAAACGTCGAGCTCTCGGTCAACGCGACGCTCGAGGACGAGCACGACTGACCCAAGGGACGCTCCGTGGCGATCCCTCACGCCATCGCCATCGCCGTCGCTGCGGGCCACGCCGACACCCTCCGCGTCTGCGACGGAGCGCCCGACTCCGAGCGCCACACCACGCCCACGCCGAGGGACGATGACGAGGAGCTCGAGACGCCCGCTGAGCCGCTGGAACCACATCGCGGCTGATGGCGTCGTGTGGCCATGGCAACTCCCGAGTTGATCTATCTCATCCTGGCGACGCTGGTCCTCATCGCGATCCTGGGCACGCTGGCGCCCGAGGCTTGACGGCGCTCAGCGGCGAAAGACGTCCAGCAGCTCCTGCGGAATGCGAGTCGGCCGGCCGTCGCTGGTGCGCACCCAGATCCACTGGGTCACGACCTCGGTCAGGAGCACGTCATCGGCTTCCCGCCTGATCTCGGTCCGCCGCACGCCCCGAACGCCGCCGAGCTCCTGCGGCAGCGTCGTGATCACCACCACGTCCCCGTACTCGACCGGGCGGTGATACGTGACGTGGTGCTCGCGAACGACCCACGCGCCGCCCCGCTCCAGCGACCACGCCCGACCGAACCCGAGCGCCTCCGTGTGGTCGATGCCCACCTGCTCCACCCAGTTGAGGTAGACGGCGTTGTTGACGTGGCCCAGGACATCCAGCTCGTACTGGCGCACGGCGTAGCGGGCGCTGAATCGCCAGGGGTCCACCAGGGGCGCCTCATCGGTCATCGGCGTCAGGATACGCGCGGCCTGGGCCGGACGACGTAGGCCCCCACGCGACCGATGCTCCCGGCCCTGCCGGGCGTTGCACCGATGGCGGGCGACGGTCGCGACCCGATCATGGGCGCCACGACCCAACCACCGCCATGAAGCGTTCGAGGAGCCCTCCACCGATGGACGTCGCCGTCACCATGCACCTTTCCACAATTCCCGGAGACCTCTCTGCCCTGGCCCGCTCGCTGCGCGGGACCCTGGTTCGGCGGGGAGACGCCGCTTACGACGACGACCGCGCGGTCTGGAACCTCGCGACGCAGCGGGCCCCGCTGGTCATCGTCCACGCGGCGGACGCCGGGGACGTGGCGACGGCGATCGGCTTCGCACGGCGGAACGACATCGACATCGCCGTCCGGTCGGGCGGCCACAGCCTCGCCGGTCACAGCGGCGGCGACGGCGTGCTGGTCATCGACATGCGCGGCATGCGGGGCGTTCACGTCGACCTGGGAGAGAACACGGTATGGGCCGGGGCCGGTCTCACCGCCGGGGAGGTAACGGCGTCACTCGCGGAGCACGGCATGGCCGTGCCGTTCGGGGACACCGGAACCGTGGGGATCGCCGGGCTCACGCTTGGCGGCGGCATCGGCTGGCTGGCGCGGAAGCACGGCCTGGCGATCGACGCGCTCCAGGCCGTC
>JASLBU010000088.1 GCA_030146365.1 Candidatus Limnocylindria bacterium
CCGGCGCCGCCACACCGGACGAGCTGGCCGACCTGGTGCGGGAGACCCGGGAACGGGTC
The DNA here is from genome assembly GCA_030146365.1 of Candidatus Limnocylindria bacterium. Classification (GTDB taxonomy): domain Bacteria; phylum Chloroflexota; class Limnocylindria; order QHBO01; family QHBO01; genus JACDBZ01. Next base: position 60 of record JASLBU010000088.1, read on the forward strand.
GCGGCCGTCGCCGAGGAGGCCACGCGTCATCCTCGCCTCCAGACGACCGAGGAGGTGGTCGCTCCGATGGCGCCCGACCACCGTGGGCGCACCACGGCTCGGCTGCAGGCGATGAGCGCCGACCTGGAGGAACGGCGCACGACATTCGGAGGAACGCTGCCGGAACAGGCCACGCTTCCGACCGCTCGGACGATGGCCGGCATCCTGAACGCCGCGTTGACCGATGCCCTGATCACGCATCCGGAGCTGTTGCTGTTCGGGGAGGATGTCGGGCGGAAGGGCGGGGTCTACAACGTCACGAACGGGCTGCAGAAGCGCTTCGGTGCCGCACGCGTCTTCGACACGTTGCTCGACGAGACGAGCATCCTGGGCATGGCGCAGGGTGCGGCGCACATCGGCCTGCTGCCCATGCCCGAGATCCAGTACCTCGCCTACCTCCACAACGCCCTCGATCAGCTGCGCGGGGAGGCGGCGAGCCTGCAGTTCTTCTCGTCCGGCCAGTTCCGAAACCCAATGGTCGTTCGCGTCGCCGGCCTCGCCTACCAGAAGGGGTTCGGGGGCCACTTCCACAACGACAACAGCATCGGCGCTCTCCGTGATATTCCGGGCCTCGTGATCGCGACGCCGGCGCGTGGCGAGGACGCGGCGCGGATGCTGCGAGGCGCCATCGGCATGGCGCAGGAGGACGGTCGCGTCGTGGTCTTCCTCGAGCCGATCGCGCTCTACCATGAGAAGGACCTCCACGCCGATGGCGACGGCGGCTGGTTGACCGACTACCCGGTGCCACCCTCGGCTCTCCTGCCAGGAGAGGTTGGCGTCCACGGAGAGATGGGAGACGCGGACGTCCTGCTCGTCAGCTATGCGAACGGTCTGAGGCTCTCGCTCCAGGCGGCACGGCGCCTGGGGGAGGACCACGACCTGCGCGTCCGGGTGCTCGATGTTCGCTGGATCAACCCGCTGCCGTCCGAGGCGATCCGCCAGCACGCGGGCGAGGTCGGCGCCGTGGTGGTCGTGGACGAGTGCCGCGCCACCGGAGGAGGCATCGCCGACGCCGTGGTGGCGGACCTGGCCGAGCGGCGGATCGGGCGTCGCTACGGCTCCGTGCGGGCGGTCGACTCGTTCGTTCCCCTCGGACCCGCCACCTCGGCGGTGCTCGTCGGCGTGGACCAGATCGTCGCCGCGAGCGTCGCGGCGGTCGGACGCCGGCGCCATGCGGCAGGGGTGCGCTGATGGGCCGAGCGGCCGTCGCCTTCCCCGGTCGAGGCGCCTACGGACCTTCGTCGCTGGGCTTGCTGCCCGCCGCTCACCCGTGGGTGCGCCGCGCGGACGAGCTCCGGCGAACCACCGGGCTCCCCGCCCTCTCCGAGATCGACGCCAGTGACCGCTTCACGCCGGCGATCCACCTTCGCCCGACCCATGCCTGGCCGCTGACCTTCATCAGCGGACTGCTGGATGCCGAGCGGATCGCGGACGACCACGAAGTCGTCGTCGTCGTCGCAAGCTCCATCGGCTGGTACACCGCGCTGGCTGCCTCCGGCGCGCTCGGCTTCGATGACGCGTTCCGCCTCGTCCAGCGTATGGCGGTGGCGGCCGACGAGCCGCTGGGCGACGACGTATCGGCCGGCGAGCTCGTCTACCCGCTCACCGACGACGCCTGGGAGCGAGACGCGGCCCGCTCGGCGGCGGTGGACGCCGCCGTGGCGCGGGCCGGGACGGCCGCGGGGCGCACGATCGAGCTCGGCTCGTTCAGCATCGTGGCCGGCACCGCCACGGGGGTCGAGTCGGTCCGCGCGGCGCTGCCCCCCGTCAAGGTCGCGGGCCGGAGCTACCCGCTGAAGCTCGGCTCGGGCGACGGGTGGCATACGCCGCTGCGGTCCGCCGCGGCCACATCGGCGGCACAGGAGCTGGCGGACCTGGCCTGGGAGCGACCGAACGTCACCCTCGTCGACGGTCGCGGTACGAGGTTCACTCCGTGGTCGACCGATCCCGCGCAGCTGGCGCAGACCACCCTCTACGACCAGGCCGATGCGCCCTACGACTTCGCGCGTGCTCTCCGCGTCGCGCTGCGCGAATACGCACCGGACGTCGTGCTGCTCCCCGGCCCGGGCAGCACCCTCGGCGCGCCGTGCGCCCAGATCGTCGTCGCCGAGGGCTACCGCGGCGTCCGCAGCCGGGCGGAGTTCGAGGCGGTCCAGGCCGGGCCGTCCCCGCTTCTGCTCTCGATGCGACGATGATCATGGCGGCACTCGGACGCCGCATCGAGCTGCGCGGACCTCTGGACCTCGCGCGGACGCTGGCGCCGCTGGTGCACGGACGCGGAGATCGCACCATCCAGCTCTCCGCAGGAGAGGCATGGCTCGCGTTCCGCACGCCCCACGGCCCTGCCACGCTGCGGCTCGTCCACGGCTCAGCCGGCGTCGTGGAGGCCAGCGCCTGGGGCGACGGCGCCCATGAAGCGATCGAGAGCGCGCCACGACTCATCGGCGAGAGCGACCGGCCGGAGGAGTTCCAGGCGCATCACCCGGTCCTGCGCGCGCTGCAGCGCCGGCACCCCGGTCTGCGCCTGCCGGCAACAGGTCGGGTCTTCCACGCGCTCGTCCCCTCGGTGCTGGAGCAGAAGATCACCGGTACCGAGGCCTTTCGCGTGTACGCAAGTCTGCTGCGCCGCCACGGCGAGCCCGCGCCCGGTCCGACGTCCCTCCTGCTGCCGCCCGCGCCAGCCATGCTGGCCCGGATGCCGTACCACGCGTTTCACCCGCTCGGCCTGGAGCGCCGCCGGGCCGAGGTCATCCGGCGGGCCGCCGGGCGAGCGTCGTGGCTTGATGCCGCGGCCGGCTCCCCGGATGCGCAGGCACGCCTCCGATCGCTGCCAGGAGTCGGCCCGTGGACGGCCGCGGAGGTCGTCCGCAGCAGCTTCGGCGACCCCGATGCGGTGAGCATCGGCGACTACCACATCCCGAGCAGTGTGGCCTGGGCCCTCGCGGGCGAGCCGCGCGGCGACGACGCCCGAATGCTGGAGCTCCTCGAGCCGTATCGAGGGCAGCGAGGCCGCGTCCAGCGCTACCTGGAGGTCGGCCGGGTCTTCCCGCCGCGCCGAGGACCGCGCATGGCGCCACGGTGGATTGAGGCAATCTGAGCAGAGGGCCTTGACCGGACTGGCGTCTAATTTTAGACTTGCGTCAAGCACGGTCCGTCGCCTGTAGGTTCCCCATTCCGCCGGGCGACGGGCCGTGCGGCTGCTTCCTCGGCAAGGACAATGCCCGTCGCCGGACGCGATGGCGTCCCCGGCAGGATTCGAACCTGCGACCGACCGCTTAGAAGGCGGTTGCTCTGTCCTCTGAGCTACGGGGACCGGGCAACAGGATACCCATTCGGCCGAGCGGCCCACGCCCGGCGCGCATGTATGATGGTCGCCGTGATCCGCCCAGCGGCGGCAACCCAGGTGTGAGGAGCCGAGCCCACATGGCCGATGGACGCCGTCCTCGAATCAGCGTCATCAACGACAACCCGGACTTTCTGGAGTTGATGTCGGCGATCCTCGACGAGGACGCGGGCTACGACGTGAGGCTTTTCGACGGCGAGAGGACGACCATCACGGAGATCGCGGAGTCCGATCCGGAGCTGATCATCGTCGATCTCCTCCTCGGTGGCGCCTCCGGGTGGGAGATCGTCGCCCTCTCGCGGGCGGATGACCGCCTCTCCCACCTGCCGATTCTCGTCTGCTCCGCCGATGTCACGGCGCTCCGGGAGCGAGCCGAGGAGCTCGATCGGATCGGAAACGTGCACATCCTCGAGAAGCCGTTCAGCATCGACGAGATCAACGAGATGGTCGAAGGGCTCATCGGCCGGTCCCAGCCGGCAGCCACGGCCTGAGTCGTCATCCATGCCCGACGAGCCCCTGATCACGAAGGTCCAGCTTCAGCGTACGCAGATCGACGTCGACCGCGAGCTGCTCCGCGACGAAGATCTCCTCAACGAGGAGCACCTCCGACGCATGGACCAGGTTCTGCTGCGCCGCAACCTCGATCACGCGCGGATGTTCAGCCGGAAGCTATCACTCGAGCTCCAGCAGTACGTGCATCTCTATACGCCCGAAGCGAACGAGCTCCGGCGGCGCATCGAGAAGTACCTGGTGATGGAGCGGATGATCGAACGGGAGATGGCTCGGCGCCACACCTACTGATCGATTCGCCCCTCCGATAGAGGAGCGCCGGAGACATGAAATGGCCGGGCGCCGCTCTTCGGCAGCACCCGGCCGGTATCGCCTGGCCTAGCGCGCCGCGCTCTCCTTCAGGGAGTAGACACGCACGTAGTCGAACTCCGCGGTGAACTGCTGGCCGCCGTCGGTCGTGCCCATGGCGAACAGCGCGAGCTGCCCGTCGTCGAACGAGTGCGTCCACGTGCCACCGCGAACCCAGTTGATCCCATCCTGGCTGGTGTACGCGGTGTAGCCGTGGGTGTCGCCGCCGGCTGCCGCGCTCTCCTGGCCCGTCAGCTCCTCGACGACGATCCTCAGGTAGGTCCAACCGCCATCGGCGTGCTCGGACGGTGGGCCCACGACGGTGTTGCCGTAGCGGGACCAGCCCGCCGGAGCCACGTCGGCGCCGATCTCCTTGGCCCACTCGGTCTGGCGAGTGTTCCAGATGGAGGTTTCGGTCAGCTTGACGAGGTTGTCCTCGTCACCGAAGACGCCGATGCCGACCTGCGAGTAGTTGAAGCAGCATCCTTCGTCCGGCACGGTGATCCGGACTGCCGTTTCGACCACGTAATCGCCGTCCGGCGCGTCGCGGAGCAGGACCCACGCGTTGTCGACGTCGACGTACGTGTCCCCGTGCTGGACCTCCACGGTCAGGACGCCGTCCGCCACGCTGTAGGCAGGCGGGTTCGCGGGCGCGTGCGTGCCCTTCTCCCACGTCCAGGCACCCGACAGCGTCGTGCCGCTGAACTCATCGGAGTACGCGGCGAGCAGCTTGTGCGGCTCCTGGGTCTTGACCAGCTGGGTGTTGCGCCGAGAAACCTCGCCTTCCTGCGCGGCCGGGGCAGGCATCTTCCGATCGGAAGGTCCGGACCCACCGTTGACGGTCGGCCAGCCGTTCACCCAGTCGACCGCGTCGAGCAGTGCCGGGCGCTTCGTGAATCCGGTCGCGAACGCGTAGAACGGATCGTTCTGGTCGACGGCGTGGTAGATGGTCCACCACTCCCCATTGGCGTCCTGGAACACGGTGTTGTGGCCGGTTCCCACCCAGCGGTTCCCGTTCATGGTCAGGAACGGCGTCCCACCCGCCTGCGCATCGGTGAGCAGGTTGCCGTACTGGTCGACGAACGGGCCCAACGGGCTCTCCGAGCGGCCCACGAAAACGCTGTACCCGGTGAGCGCGCCGTTGCAGCAGTTCGTCGCCGACAGGAAGATGTAGTAGTAGCCCGTGTCCTCGTTGTAGACGACGTTGGCGCCCTCGTACTTGTTGTCGATGGCGACCATGACGTCTGGCGCGTCATCCACGAACGCGCCGTCGGCGGTCAGCGTGAATTCCGTGCCGAACACGCCACCGTAGTAGCTGCCGTAGTAGAGGATGCCGTCCGCTGCGATCGAGTCGCCGAGGACGTCAGGGTCATAGGTCCACTTGAAGTTGCAGCCGCCACCACCCCGACGTGGGTAGACGACCGGCTCGTCGGAGAACTCCCACGGGCCGGTCGGGCTGTCGCTCCACGCGACGCCGATGGCGTTGTCGGAGTCGCAGTTCTCTTCACCGCTGATCTCGGCCTCCGTGTCCGTCACGCCGAAGAACAGGTAGTACTGGTCGAAGGTCGTGGAATACACGACCTCGGGAGCCCACAGCGCCGCATCGTCCTCGGCCCATTCGGGAAGGCCCTCGGTGCCTTGCGGGAAGGCATCGCCGACATACGTCCAGTTGACGAGATCCTCCGACGTCAACGTCGGAATGCGGTGGAAGATCGGGTCCCCGTTTGCGTCGAGGTCCTCGTCGTTGAGCGGATCCGTCGTGCAGTACATGTACCAGGTCGTGTCACCGGGCTGCTGGCCCTGGATCACGGTCGGGTCAGCGCAGCTCTCGACGATGCCGCCACTCGGGATCACAGGCTCCAGCGGGTTCTCGTAGAACCCCGGGTTCTTGCCGCCCTGGCCCTCTACAGCCGTCGCAGTACCGGTTGGAACGACCAAGCCGGCCAACAGCAGCAGGGCCAGGAGAATTGGCACGGGGGCCAGAGATCTGCGAACGGTGTGCGGCATTTGGTGTACTCCTCAGCGCAGGGAATGGCCCCCAGACGGAGTTCGCGAGCGACGCCGCACGCTGGCGCGGCGCCACCGGCTCGGCCCTCTCTCCATCCTCGGCTCGAATCCCCCTGAGCGTACGTTCGCGGTCAAGCGAGCAAGGTGACCATCAGCCCGCCGGCAATGGCTCTGAGGGTTGGGTGGGCCAAGTCCTACGCGGGGGCGGCCTGAGCGTCCATCCGGGCCTGCCGCCCGCCGTTGCCACCATCCGGCTCGGCCGGGATCCGGGCAAGGACGGTCCGGCACCACCCGGCCAGGCGCGGCATCTCGAACAGCGAGAACGCGAGCCCGCGCGCCGCAAGCTCTTCGTGGTCCCAGCCATTGAACTCCCGCCGCGCGGCGACGGCACACATCTCGTCGTAGAGCTCCGGCCAATTGGCGCCCCGGCGCCGATGGCAGTAGCGGATGAAGGCAACCACGTCGGGCGGCGGCAAGTGCTCGCCGGACGCTGCCGACGGCGCGGTGGTGTCGGGCACAGACGACCACTGAGTCATTCGATGGCACCCTCCAGGGGTTTCGACGCGATGAGATGGATGAGAACGGTGAGCGCATGGCCCGCGATGAGGATGCGGGACCGCAGGGATCGTAGGGGCGTCGATCCGCCGATCGAAAGGGGTCTGTCCACCAACTTATCCACAACCGTCGCCCATCCGTTGACCTACCGTGGAGAACCCACAGCAGGTGGCCGAGCGTCGAATCGGTCAAGCGCGAACAGGCCGATGTCGTGGCGAGTCGAGCCGTCGATCGCGAGGTCGGCCGCGATCTCGCCGATCACGCTGCAGAACTTGTAGCCGTGCCCGCTGCATGCCGAGATGACCGTCACCTGCGGCGCGTCGTCGAGCCGATCGACGACGAAGTGCTCGTCGGGGGTATTCGTGAAGATGCAGGCCTTCATCATCTCGGTGGGACCGGCACCGTCCGGAAAGTAGCGACCGGCGAAGGCGCGCAGCGCGCGCTCGTCGTCCGCACGGGTCACCCGATCATCTGCATCAGGGTCGATTCGCTCTCGGAAGTGGTGGTACCACCCGAACTTGAAGCCATGGCCGTCGTGGACGGGGAAGCCGTAGTAGCTGCCCCCCTCGACGTCCAGCAGAAAGACGGGGAACCGGTCCGCGGTGAACAGCTCGGGCCGGCGAGGCGTGAGCCACGCGAGCACCTGCCGCTCGGGCACGGCCAGCGTCCGCAATGCCGGGACCAGCTGACCGGCCCATGGCCCAGCGCAGATCACGAGCCGGCCCGCCTCGTATGCCCCCTGTGCGGTCGTGACGCGCACGTCGCCGTTCGCCGTCGGCTCCCACCCGTGGACGGCCTCTTCGAAGGACAGGTCCGCACCTGCTGCGCGCGCGCCGTTCGCGTGGGCGACCATCGTGCGCTCCGCGAGCAGGAACCCGCCGTCCGGTTGCCACACAACCTTGATGTCATCACCGATGCCGGCATACCCGGGGTGGCGGCGCCGCAGATCAGCACCGTCGAGCACCTCGTGCGCGATGTCGTGCTCCTCGGCGGCCTCGAGCGCCCCGCGGAACATCTCGCCCCCCTCGGGCCCTCCCTCGACGGAGCCGGTGGTGATGAGCAGCTCCTCGTCGGCCGCGGCTTCCAGGTCGTGCCACAGCTCGTAGGCCCGCCGCAGAAGCGGCACGTAGGCCGGGTCCTCGTGATACGCGAGGCGGATGATGCGGGTGAGGCCATGGGAGGAGCCCCGCTCGTGGAGCGGTCCGAACTGCTCGAGCCCCAGGACGCGCTGTCCCCGACGCGCCAGGTGGTAGGCCGCCGCGGACCCCATGCCGCCCAGGCCGATCACGATGGCGTCATACCGGTCCATCGCCTGAGTGTACGGTGAGAGTGCGCCGCGATGAATGAGGCGCCGGCTCGTGCCCTGCGGTTGCCGGGCCTCTTGACGGAGAAGGAGATGGTCACCGATGGCAGACGTATCCGAAGAGGGACCGCACGTTCATCAGCCATGCGAGCGCTGCGGACTGGTGGAGGCGGAGTTCAACGGCCTGTGCCCCGAGTGTGCCGCCCAGACCGCCGGACCGGCGGTGGAGCCAACCGGGCAGGGTCCGGACCCCGAAACCGCGAAGCTCGAGGGCTGAATGGGAACCTCGCGGTTCAGCGCAAGGCTGCGCCGATGATGTCGTGCATGTCCTCCACCATGCCCCTCCACGAATGGCTCGCGAGGAGTGGCTCCACGGCGTCCTGGCGAGCCGCGCGGGCGGCCGCCGTGTCGGTCAGCGCTTCGCCCATCTGAGCGTTACCCACGCCGCCGGGTCCTCCCCGAACCGGACGATCGAGCCGTACATCGACACCACGTCCGGCACCGACGTCGAGACGACGGGGAGGCCGGCGGCGAGGAACTCGAGTGTCTTGGTCGGACTGATGGAGCGAGTGCTGTCGTTGTGCGCGAACGGCATCATTGCGACGTCGAACGAGGCGCGGCCAGTGGGGCGCCGACCTGATCGGCGCAACAAAAAAGGCCCCGCCCGCGACACGGCGGACGGGGCCCTGAGGCAGGCGTCAGATGTACCTGCCGAACTCTCCATATAGCCAGGCCAGGTCGTCGGCCGTGTCGAGCCGATACACGCCTCCGTGCCCGGCGCAGGTCTCCGTGTACCCGAACGAGGTCACCGCCACCAGCAGGCCGTTGTAGAAGCTCGGGCCTCCGGAGTCACCGAAGCAGGTGCCTCCGGTCTTCGAGTTGTTAGACAGCAGCAGGGCGTAGTCACCAACGTACTGGCGGAACTGCGGCGCCGCGATCATGCGCAGCCGGTTGGCCTCCGTCAGCATCGCCTCCGCGGGGGTGCCGCGCGGATACGCCTCCTGGAGACCGTAGCCGACCGTCGTGAAGGTCGTGCCGACCGCGAGGTCGTCGAGCAGACCGAGATCATCCTCTCCCAGCAGCTGCGCATACTCGCCGGTCGGCGTCTCATAGCCCTTGCCGTCCAGTACGACGACGCCAAGATCGTGCAGGTAGAACGCGCTGTCGTCGTAGTCGGGATGCGTGTACGGCTCGCCGCTCGCGTCCCCGGGGCCGAATGGATAGTTGTGGAGCTCCGCGTCGGTCAGGTCATAGTCGAACCAGATCTCGACGTGGTCGGCGCCGTAGGTGCAGTGACCGGCGGTCACGAACAGCTTCGGAGACACCAGCGTGCCGGTGCAGCGCCAGGCCGGCTCGCCATCGACGTAGGCAACCATGAGCCCGACGTACGGATACTCCTCGGCGCTGTCGACCACGCCACCCTTGGTGACGGCACTTGCGGGCGCCACCGCGAGCATCAGCATGGCCGTGATGGCCGCGATCATCGCAAGCAGCGACGCCGGCCCCTTGGAACGGTGCATACGGTCTCCCTCTGACGTTGGACGTTGGGGCACGTCTGCCCACACGGCTGCTCGGGTTGTGCAGTGTACTCGTGTCACATCCTACTTGCCGAGTGCCGCTGCAACGGCCAGCGCTGGACTGGCACCTCTTTCGTTGTTCGCGGGCGGAATAGCTCCCGACACCGACCTGCGGTGACGCAGCCGTCGTACCCCGGGGACGGACCCAGCTGAAGAACCGCTATGTCGAGACGGAACCCAAGATCGGTAACGTCGTGCTCTCAATAAGCCCGGGGTCTGGAGCGGCGTGATGGTGCCGACCGCGCCGGGTCGTCCGACTATTTACGGGAAGCGGCATGGTGGTCGGAGCACGGGCGTACAGGCGCCAGCCCTCTCGGTGCGTCCCTCGCATACCGCCCCTGCTCATGTGCGTCCGACCGGCCAACACGCATCCGGCGGAGCTCGGGACTCTTTGCGCCGACTACCGGCGAGCCTCATGCGGGCGGCTCGTCAGAACCGCCGCCGACCGGGACCAAGCCGACCTGTGTTGCGGACTCGCGAATCGTCGTTCCAGCTTCCTCGGCGACAAGCTGCACCCTCTCCACGGTTTCTTGCGCCCCCGTGCGGAGCTGCGCCGCAATGGTTTGACCGGCCGGTCCGAGGACTTCGCGCTCAGGCGGGGTGGGCGGGATTGCCAGCGCCACCAGCGCTCCCGTTCCGAGGCCGATCGCGGCCCCGAGAGCTGGGTTGTCGCGTACCGCCTGGGGAAGGGCACCGGCACGGGTGACGGTCGCAGATGCGGCCGTGCCGACGGTCTGGCGCAGCTTGCCGGCGGTCTGTGCGGTCGCCTGCGCCGCGGTCTGAATCACGCGGCCGGCTGATTGGCGGCCGGTTTGCAGAGCGTTCGTCGCGGTACTGACCGCTGTACCGGCAACGGTAGCGGCCGCTTCGCCAACCTTTGTTGCCCCCTCGCCCGCCCCCGCGGCCGCATCTTGGGCGGCCGTCGCAGCACGACGCCCACCCGCACTGCTCGACATGCGACGAATGCCCAAGTAGGCGAGCACTAGGCCTCCGCCGATCACGGGCGGCGTCAGTCCGACCGTGATGACGGTGGTGCCGCTGCCTTCTGCTTGCGGAGCTGCCTGGGGCGCGGAGCCATCATGCCCCTGCACTTCTTGCGTCATGTCAACGTCCTTTCTCGAGCGGCGCGGACTATGCCGAATTAGCCGCAGTAGCGAGTTCCTTGATGTCCTTCATCCGCTGACCGAGCTCAGCCAGCTCACCTTTGGTCAGAGCCTGACGAGCGAGCGGCAAGAGCTGCTCCTCTTCCTCGGCGATGTGCTGCTCGAGGTTCTCCTGCATGGCCGTGAAGCGCGCCTTCCACATCTCGTCAGTGACAGGCGTCTGCTCGATCTCGGCCATGATCTCGTCCACCACGTGGTGCTCGGCGAAGCTCTCGAGGACGAGCTCGCGCGTCGCCGCGTTGCTCTGCAGCGCCGGGTAGAACACCTCCTCTTCCATGCGTTCGTGGTTCTGCAGCAGTTCCTTGATCTCGCTCAACTGCCCTTGTCGCCGATCGACCGCCGCGCTCTCGCCCCTACGCAGGAGACGCCGAATCTCGCGGTGATCGCCCTCCAGCAGCCCGATTGCGTCGGCCGACGGCGGTGCTTCGCCAGACTGCTGCTGCTCGGCGCTCGGCGAGGACGGCACAGCGTTAGCGCTGCGCACGACGCGGACGGCAAGCGCACCGACGGCGACGCCGGCCGCTACCACCGCCATGGGGTAGCGACGAGCCAGCTCCTGAGCTCCACGGGCCATCTGCCGAGCCTCGGTCTCCTGCACGAATTGCGACACGGCCTCCAGCTTTTCAGCGGCGACGCTGGCGGCTTGGCCCAGCTGCGCCTGCCCGCGCTGCTCGAGGCTCGCGGACGCCTCCCGGGCGGTCGTCGCGGTCGCCACCAGCAGCCGTGCCGCGTCCGCCCGTCTCTCGTCGACACGAGCCACAAGCTGTGTTCCAGCCTCGCCGGCAATCCTTGTGCCCTGGACCTTGGCGGTATGGAGCGCGTCGCGGACTGGGGCGGGAAGCGTCATCCCGCCTGACGTCGTCTCCTCCTGCTCCTGGATCTGGTTCGCAGTGCCGTCGGCCGTCACGGCGGTCAAACCCGGTTCCAGCTTCTCGAGCTGTTGCCGAACGTTGGCGGGCGACTCATACCTTTTGGCGGGAAGCTGCTCCAGCAGCGAACGCAACGACTGTGCGGTGCGCTTCTCACTCGCCCGCTGAGTCAGTTGCGCCTTGCTGACCGGATACTCGATGGACGACAGCAGGCGGTCGACCTGAGCGGGGGTCGGGGTGGCCACTCGTGTTTCCTCCTTTGAGGCTCGCTCCCTCTCCGCCACTTGACCTTCTCTATTGCGATGCCGGCGACACCGGCAAGTGCGGCCTTGGCGATCGGATGGCGGAGCGTCCCCAGCGTCTAGTGATTCGCCCTAGGGCGTGCAGAGGCCATGCCTGTCCGCCGTTCATTGGACGAGCGTCTAACTCCCTGCTAGCGGTTACCCGCCATGATCGGAAGCCTGTGTGGGCAAGCCACACAGCCCTCGGCCCTAGCTGGCCGATCAACCAAACAGTGGGTACCTCGGGGCACCCGCGGCTCAAGACTTACAGCCCGGAGCGGGGTCACCGCCTCCTCGTCAGTATCGGGGCCTGTAGACGCGCGGCTGCCTTTCCTGAGGCTCGCTACGCGATACGAACGAGTCGCCGTTGTCGTCCATTAGCCTGCCGCTCCTGCCGCCATAACCCTCGGCCTGCCCTGATAATCGGCGCATGACGAACTCGGACGGTCCCTTTACGCGCTACCCGAGCGTGACGCCGTACCTCTTCTACCCCGACCCCGGTGAGGCGATCGAGTGGCTCGCCCGCGCGTTCGGCTTTGAGGAGCGCGGCCGCATCGTCGATGACGCAAAAGTCACCGCGCACGCCGAAATGAGTGTCGGACGAGACGGGGTCGTGATGTTCGGCTCTCCGGGCACGCGGTACGCCGCCCCCGGCGCGACCGGCGTGGTCAGTGGCAGTCTGTACGTTCTGGTAGAGGACGTGGACCTAGTCTTCGAGCGGGCAGTGTCCGCAGGAGCCGCGGTTATCGAGCCGCCCACGGATCGGCCGTGGGGGGACCGGGAATGCGCTCTGCGCGACTACGTCGGCCACCACTGGTTCTTCTGGACGCGCGGAGTAGGCGCGCGCGCTCCCAGGAGCCATGCGTCACGCCGCACGACAGGGATGTGAGCGTGTACCAGGTCGAGCGGTCAGACCGACGCTGAGCCGTGGACGTCTAGAACGGGCAGGGTCCGTCCGCGAGACGAATGCCGCTCGACGATGCCGCGGCAAGCGACTCGTGTCTACGGCCGTCAGACGTCCTTTCGCCTCGGCCCCGGAGACGCCAGAATGGCGGCATGGACGAAGTCGAACACCAGCGGTTGTCCGCGGTCGCGCATGCGACATCGGCGATGTGGGGCCCGATCTCCGAGGCGACTATTGAGGACGTGGTCGAGCGGATAGCTGCTCTCGGCATCGCGCGCGGTTCACGAGTTCTCGACCTCGGCTGCGGACCAGCGGAACTGCTGCGTCGCGTGGTCGAGCGGACAGGCGCATCGGGCGTCGGCGTGGACAAATCTCCCTTCGCGATCGAGGAGGCGCGCGAGCGTGTAGCCCGGAGTCCTGCCGCTGATCGCATCGAGCTTCGGCTCGCAGATGTTGCGGACGTCGATCCGTTGCCGGTGCATGACCTCGTGCTGTGCGTCGGCCCCGGATGGGACACCGGCGGGTGGCGGAGCCTGACCGACTGGATCGCCGGGCTCGTCGCGCCTGGCGGGCATCTTGTGTTGGGGGACGGCGCATGGCGTCGCAGCCCGACGAGAAGGGAGCTGCGCGCGCTCGGCATGGAGATGGATACGTACCCTCGGACCGAGAGGGTGGAGCGTATCGTCGCAGAGGCCGACGTAGATGTGCTGTGGTCGCACAGGGTCGCCGGCGAGGACTGGGACGCCTACGGCGAGCGGTATCGCAATGCCATGCTCAGTTTCGTGCAGTCGTGGCCCGACGACCCGCTCGCTCCCGCCGCGCGCGAGCGATCGGGCCGCGGATGGGCAATGTACGACCTGCTCCACTCGGTCCTGGACTTCGTCCTCGTCCTCGGCCGCCGGGACCCGCCTTCAAGCAAAGCGCGTAGGCCGCTCATGGCGTAGTCGCTCGCTCGAAGAGCGGCTGAGAGCGAGAGGGAGACGGGGACTAACGCGGCGGCGTGGCTCGAAGACCAGTGGTCAACGTAGGGCTCAGTTAGCGCCGACGGGACGCGCAAGAGGGTTCACGCGTGAATCGGGCTCGCTTCTGAGAAGTGGTACCGCATACCGGATTCGAACCGGTGATCTCCGCCTTGAGAGGGCGGTGTCCTAGGCCTCTAGACGAATGCGGCACGTCGAGGAAGCGGGCCCGAGTCTACCAAGTGGCGTCGAGACGGCGCAAACCGGCTCCGCCCCTGACGTGCCTGATGTGCTGCCAGGGCACCGCCACCGCCTAGCGGCGAGCGCTCACCGTCAGGCCGGCGGCCGAGGCGGCTGCGGCCGCGGCCATCCCGGGGCGCCGCTCCTCCAGCCAGCCGAGGATCGCCTGGGCGACGTCCGGCCAGGTGTGCTCACCCATGATCAGCCCGAAGTGGCTGGCGGAGGGGAAGTACTCGTAGCTGGCCCCCAGCAGGTCGGCGGTGCGGCGGGTGTCGCTGGGATGAATCACGTCGTCCAGCCCGGCTCCGATCACGAGGCTCGGAACGCCCCGCAGGCCCGTGAGATCGACGCCCACGCCCTCCATGCGCTCGCGGCGAGCCTTGCCGGACTCACGGGCGCCGGACAGCAGCTCGATCATCTTCTCGATGTCGGCGTCGTCCATGTCCGGCATCTTCGTTCGCAGCTGCTCGTGCGTCCCGCCCCATCCGAGCCAGCTCGCATCGTAGACCGGCGGCACGGCCCGCAGCTCGTGCTGGTCCGGGCGACGCTGGAGCGCTGCCGCCGGTGGCGAGGGCGCCAGCAGGACGAGGCCCAGCACCGGGTGCCGCTCCGCGTACATCATCGCCGCCAGCGCGCCGATCCCCCACCCCAGGAGGACCGCGGGACGGCCGATGTGGCGCATCGCGACGGCGACGTCGGCGCCGTAATCGCGCATCGTCGTGCCATCGAGGTCGGCGGTGTCGCTGGTGAAGTGCCCACGCAGGTTCATGGCGTGCGCCTCCCACCCACGCTCGGCGAGGTAGGCGGCCATCTCGGTCCACACCCAGGACCCTGTCAGGGCGCCGTGGACCAGCAGGAGGGGTGGCTTCCGCGAGCGCCGCTCGGGCTGATGAGTCTCGACGTGGATGCCCTCGGGCTCGATGAACGCCTCGTCGCGCTTGATCGCCTGCACCATCGCTGCGGGTCAGTCCTCCAGGGGGTTGAAGACCATGCCGGTCAGGAGCTTGGGATAGAAGTAGGTCGACTTCTGCGGCATGACGTCGCCGGCGCTCGCCACCGCCGCCAGCTGGTCGAGGGGCGTGGGCCGGACCAGGATGGCGGCAGCCGCGTCGCCACGTTCCACGCGGGCACGCGCGTCCGCCTCATCCCTAGTGTAGGCCAGCCGGGTCCCGGCGGCGACATCGGCGTCGGTGATGCCGAGCCGATCGCCGAGCACGGCGACGTGGAGCGCCGCAAGGTCCAGCGACCGCACGGCCGGGCTCATCCGTTCCCTGCGAAGCCGTGCGGCGAGTCCGTCAGGATCCCCGACCAGGAGCGCACCATCGTCCCCGGGGAGCACGAGGCCGAAGACCGGCGTCTCGTCGAATCGGCGCTCGCCGAGGATGGAGTCCAGCTCAGCGGGCGCGGCCGGAATGGCCTCGAACAGCGGGTCCCCGCCGGCCGCAAGACCGCGCAGTGCCGCCGGGTCGGCGTCGAGCAACAGCCGATGGGTGGGCCGAATCTCGAGGTCGGTGAGCTCCGCGTTGACGAGCATCATCATCATCCAGTCGGCCGCCAGCGCGCCGGCAGGAGCAGCCGCCAGGCGAGAGTCGGACCGGACCTCCGCCTGGTAGGCGAGGGCCGTCTCGTAGCGGTGGTGCCCATCGGCGACGTAGAGCGTCTGGCGTCCGAGGTACCCGAGCAGACGCTGGTCCGGCTCGATGGCCGTGAGCTGGTGCACGAGCCCATCGCCGTCCCGGGCGCGCCACTCGTCGCTCCACGGACGCCCCATGATGTGTCCGTAGCGCTCGGAGCGATCGAAGTACACGGCCAGGATGGGACTGAGCTGGGCGCTCGTGGCACGGAGCAGCGCGAGCCGGTCGGCCTTGGGGCCCGGCATCGTGTGCTCGTGCGGGCGGACGCCACTGCCCCACGGCTCGAGCAGCACCCGCACCACGGTGCCTTCGACAACGAGCTCGTCGGGCATGGCGGGCGTGCCATGCCGGTAGTAATAGGCGGCTGGATCGGCCCGGCGCTCGAGAGTGCCGTCGGCCAGCCACGCCTCGAGGGCCTCGGCGGCCGCGCGATGCGGATCGGGGGTGTCATTGAGCTCGAGACGGACGGCGTTGTGCGGGTCGCGAGCGAGCAGCTCGGCACGCTGCTCGTCGGTGATCACGTCGTACGGTGGGCATACCACGTCGGTCAGGTCAGCGACTCGCGGCGGCGCGGCCTGTTCGTCCTCGCGGAGCCGCACCCGATCGGGCACCTCCTCCGAGCCGTACCGCGAGATCGGGTACTGGATGCCCGGGATGGGCGCGACGCGGGGCATGGCAGTCAGTGTAGAGGAGCCGCCTCACCCAGGGCCGCGCGGGCCTGGTCCCTGATCTCGGGCCGGCGATCGTCCAGGGCGCGCAGGAGGAGGGCGGTCCCATCCCGGTCGAGCGGTCCGGCGTTCGCGAGTGCCGCGATCGCATTGCGCAGCAGCCGATGTCGCCCGGCCCGTCGCAGCGCCGTGACCCCGATCGCGCGGTGGAAGGCCCGTGTGCCGAGCGGCAGCAGCCACTCGATCAGCGGCACGAGCGGGACGGCGAGCGGCCCGTCGTCGTCCGCATCGGCGTTGACGGGGCAGACCTCCTGGCATACGTCGCACCCGAAGATCCAGTCGCCGATGGCCCTCGACTCCCAGCCGTTCAGGATCCCGGGGTGCTCGATCGTGAGGTAGCTGATGCAGCGACGCGCATCGATCGTCTGTGGAGCCACGATGGCATCGGTCGGACAGCCGACGATGCAGCGGGTGCACGACCCGCATGTCGTTCGGAGGGGCGCGTCGACCGGCAGCTCCGCGGAGGTGAGCAGCGCCCCGAGGAACACCCAGGATCCGGCACGGGCGTGCGTCAGCAGGTTCGTGTTCTTCCCGATCCAACCGATGCCGCCTCGCGCCGCCAAGGCGCGCTCGGCAAGCGGGCGGTCGTCGACGTACGCGACCTCGCCGGCGGGAAGCCCCTGCGTTCGCAGGTCAGCGGCCAGGGCTTCCAGCCGCGACCGGAGCGCGACGTGGTAGTCAGTGCCCAGGGCGTAGCGCGCCACTCGCCCGACTGGCTGCGCCGGCGCGCTGGCCATGATCGGGGCCAGCGCACGGCCCACCGCATCCCGGTCGGCGTCCCACGCGGAGCGGTCCGCCCCGGCGTACGGGGCGGCAACCACGACCACCGTTCGCGCGTCCGCGTCGTGGGCGGTCGGCGTGGTGGCCTTTTCGGGTCGCTCCCCGCCCATCCAATCCATGCGGGCCATTCGGCCGGCCGCCACGCTCTCCTCCATGCGGCGGCGCGCCTCGGGCAACGGGGATGCATCGGTGATGCCGACCAGCTCGAGGCCATGCCGAGCGGCGAGCTCGGCGATCCGGTCCCGCCCGCCCCCGCCCATCATCAGCGGCCGCTTCGTCGAACGACGAACGGCGGGGGCTCGCCGGTGGGCGCGATCTCGCCGCTCGGCGTCGGCATTGCGACGCGCGGGATCCGGAACGCGAAGATCGAGCCCGTCGCCCCCTCCGGGTTCGCGGCCGCCCAGATCCGCCCGCCGTGGGCGTCGATGATCGCGCGGCTGATGTACAGCCCCAGCCCCAGCCCTCCGAAGCGTCGTCGGCCCGAATCGTCATCGGCCTGGTAGAAGCGCTCGAAGACATGGTCCCGATGCTCCGCGGGGATCCCGACGCCGGTGTCGGCGACGCGGACCTCGACCTCGCCGCCCCGGCTCTCCGCGACGACCCGGACGGTTCCGCCATCCGGCGAGTACTTGATCGCGTTCTCGAGCAGGTTCGTCAGGACCTGGTCGATCCGGTCCAAATCCGCGTGGACGCCGATATGGTCGGGTACCACAAGCTCGATGGGTCGCTTCGGATGCTCTCGCTGCACGCGGGCCACGGCTTCCCGCACCTCGTCCGCCAGGTCGAAGTCGGTGGGCTCGATGCTCACCCCGCCGCGGCGATCGATCCGGCTCACGTCCAGCAGATCATCGACCAGCCGCCGCATGCGGCCGACCTGGGAGCGGATGACGCGCAGATGGGCCATCTCCTTGCTCTCGCCGGACATCTCGCCGCGCAGCCGCCCCTCCAGCAGCTGCGAATACCCCTGGATGCTGGTGAGCGGCGTGCGCAGCTCGTGGCTGACGATCGACAGGAAGTCATCCTTGATGCGCTGGGCGTCGCGCTCGGCGGCCATGCGGTCCTGGAGGTCGGACCACAGCTGGGCATTCTGCAGTGCGGGACCCGCTCGCTCGGCGACCGCCCGAGCCAGGCGCTGGGTTCGTTCGTCAAAGCCGCCCGGATCACGTCCCGCCGTGGCGAGGACCCCCAGCAGCCGGCCCCCGGCGAGGATCGGCACGCCGAGCACCCAGGCGGCGCCCAGCTGGCGAAGCCCGTCCGGATCACCGGTCTCGATCCCGCCGCTCGTTCCGACCTGGTCGGTGGCCGTGGCCGCCACACCGCCCAGCACGCCCTCGCCGATACGAGGGGCTCGGGCCTGGAGGATCTCGCACCACGCGCGGGCGAGCGCCGAGTCCCGGCCGTCGGCGGCTGCCGCGTCCAGCTGTCGCTCCGCATCGTCCACGGTGAGGACGACCACGGCGTCGCCCAGCAGCGGAGCGGCACCGGCAGCGATGGCGCGGAGCGTCGCCGCACGCTCGAGGGTGGACCCGAAGTCCCGGCCGAGCTGGCTGATCTGCTCCGCCTCCTCGCGGCGCTGGCGTTCGCGCTCCTCCTCCCCCAGTCGCAGCTGCAGGCGGGCGTTCTCGGTGGAGCGGCCGATGACGATGCGGCTGAACAGCCCGGCGGCCACTCCGAAGCCGACCAGGTAGGCGATCCTCACCGGGAGGAGCTCCCGCACCGTCGCGTCCGCTCCGCCGGCCGCGAGGACCACGCCGAGATACAGTCCGCTCATCACCACCGATGCCCAGATCGAGGCCGCCAGCCCAAAGCGCAGCGCCACGCCCAGGATGACGAGCCCATAGAACAGGTAGGCATCGATCGCGTCGCTGGCCACGTAGACCGCGACAGTGACGGCGACCATCTCCAGGACAGTGCTGACGATCCCCACCTCTCGGGCCGGGAAGTGCTGCAGGAGGATGGGGGCTGCGAGCCCCTGGAGCCCGAGGACGACCAGCAGGGCGACGAGGACGGCGAAGCCCGGCAGCTCGCGCGCGAGCACGATGAGTCCGACGGCGGCGATCGCGACCATCCCCACTCGCGCCCACGCGAGCTGACGCTCCTGGGCGCGCATCTGCTGCTCGAGGTGCCGTTCGAGCTCGTGCGGCTGGTCGGGCAATGCTTCCATGCGAGGCTTCCGCACTCTAGCATCGGGCGATCGGCCCATTCACCGGCGTTCGCCGGTCATGCAACTCGCCCGACCACGGGCGCGTCTACCGTCCGCAGCGCACACGTCCGTGCACCATGATCCCGAGCAGCCGAGGCAACATGACCGAACCGGCGACGCAGGCCCGAGCCACACGCCCGGCGGCGGTCATCGCCGTTGTGCTTGCCGTTCTCAGCCTCGCCGGGGTGACCCCGTCTCCGGTGGCCGCTGCGAGCGCGGTCGAGATCGAGGCACGTCCCCTGGTGGGTGGACGCTACGAGGTAGGCGGCTGGGCGGCGGTGTCCGTGACACTCGCCAACCCGGGTGAGCCGACAGATGGGTACCTGCTCGCCACCAGCGACGCCGGCACGGTGCGCCGCCATGTCGAGCTTCCCGCCGGCGCCCGCAAGGTCGTCCCGCTCTACCTTCAGCCGGATGCCTTCCAGCGCCGCGTGGAGATCCGGTACGAGGAGCCCAACGGAACCGTTCGCAGCACCGTGGAGGTGCGGGTGCTCGAGTCGTCGCAGCGGCAGACGGCCATCGTGGGGGACGGCGGAGGCGCGATCCGTCCTCAACTAGGGGGCGGCATCGACGGGAACGCCTCTGAACCGATCCCACTGGGCCCCGCCGATGTCCCGGAGCGGCCGGAGCCGCTCGCAGGGATCGACTCGATCGTATGGGCCGGCGACAGCGCCGCGCTGTCCGAGGGCCAGCGCCGCAGCCTGGAACGATGGGTGGCCGATGGCGGCGAGCTGGTCGTGGTCGGCGGACCGGACTGGCAGTCGAGGACCGGCGGCCTGACCGACCTCCTGCCGATCGACGGGCTCGCAGCGGTGGACGAGGTCGACCAGGCGGCACTGGCGGCATGGAGCGGCTCGGACGCGGGTGCACACGAGACGGACACGGTGTCCACGGGGGAGCTCCGGGACGGGGCGCGCGCGCTGGTGACAGCAGACGACGGCACGGTCATCGCATCCATGCGCACCGTGGGTGCGGGTCGGGTGGTGCTGCTCGGCATCGATGCGGCGACGGACGCGTACCGCGGCTGGGAGGGCTCCCCGCGTCTGTGGAGCCGCCTGC
Organism: Candidatus Limnocylindria bacterium; assembly: GCA_030146365.1. GTDB lineage: Bacteria > Chloroflexota > Limnocylindria > QHBO01 > QHBO01 > JACDBZ01. The sequence goes on from JASLBU010000088.1 coordinate 20,562, forward strand.
TTCCCTCCGGCGCCGTGCTCGAGGACTTCATGGGCTTTCCCGGCGAGGAGAACGTCCAGGACGCGATGAGCCAGGCACTCGGGAACCTGCCGGCCCTCGAGGTCCCGCCCGCCGAGCTGCTGCTCGTCGTCATCGTCGGCTACATCCTGCTCATCGGTCCGATCAGCTACATCGTCCTGCGGCGCATGGATCGCAGGGAGCTCGCGTGGGTGACCGCTCCCCTGCTCGTCGTGCTGTTCACCGCCTGCTCGTACGGGATCGGCAACGTGGCGAAGGGCGGCGAGGTGCTCGTCAACCAGATCACACTCATCCGCTCGAGCGGCGTCGGCACGACCGCGAGCGTGGAGACGTACGCCGGCATCTTCTCGCCGACCCGAGCCACCTACGACCTCTCGGTGGATGCCGACGCCCTGGTCGGCCGGCTCCGGCCCAGCGGGATGCAGACGGACGCCTCGGCCTCCGTGGCGGATCAGGGTCAGCCGGCGTACCTGCGTGGGCTCGGGGTGAGCGTCTTCGGCTTCGAGGGCGTGTCGGCAGCAGGCCAAGTGGAGCACGTACCGTCGCTCGAGGTGTCGTGGCGCACGGAGGACGACGAGCTGGTCGGGACGGTGACGAACGTGGGCGACGCCCCGCTGGAGGACGTGGCCTACATCAGCCAGAGCAGCGGCGAGATGATCGGCGCCCTGGAACCGGGACAGAGTGCCGAGTTCGAGCTCGCCCGGATGAACTTCAACGGGTCCGCGGCGTCCGAGCAGGTGTACGGGTTCGGCGGCTTCGAGAACCAGACGGAGGCCCAGCGTCGCTCGCTCGTCCGGCGGCAGGTCATCGACTCGCTGGTGGGCTATGGCGTGCACGCTCCCGGAATGGACTTCAGCACCGCGCACGCGCGGGGACCGTACGTGATCGGCTGGCGGGATGCCGATGGCCCGATGCCCGTGGCCATCGAGGGCCTGGATGCCCGCCGCTCCGCCGTCGCGGTGGAGGTGCTCAGCGTCCGCCCGGTCGCGGAGAGCGGTGAGGTGGTGGTCTCGCCGGCCCAGATGTCGGTGAACGTGGGCCAGCTCGAAGGCAACGCGTCGTCGGTGGGACCGGGGATGGTGACGGTCTCGGACGGCGCCGCCACGTTCACGATCGGGCTGCCGCTGGACGCCGCGGGCATCGAGGTCACGGAGCTGGAGCTTCTGGCTGGCGCCGACCCGGGCATGGCGATCATGGAGCAGGGCGGGTTGGTCGGCTTCTGGCCGAAGGGAACGGTGCTGGAGCTGCGTGATCCTGCGACCGGGGACTGGCGCGCGCTCGGCGACCTGAGCGAATCCACCCGGATCGAGGTCGACGACCCGGCGGCGGCGTTCGGCGGGACCGGCATCCTCACGGTCCGCGTGTCCGGCCCGCCGGTAAATCCGCAATTCGGCGAGACCGCCGTGTTCGTCACCGCCCGCGTATCCGGAGTGGTGGGCCAGTGACGACCCCACCTCCGGTCGTGGAGACGCGCGGCCTCGTGAAGCGCTACGGCGAGCATCTCGCGGTCGCCGGAGTCGACCTCGTGGTCGGGCCAGGCGAGATCTACGGGCTGGTCGGACCGAACGGGGCAGGCAAGACCACCACGATGAAGATCCTGGCGACGCTCCTGGCCCCGACCGCGGGCGAGGCGTACGTGACAGGCATCCCCGTCGACAAGGACCCGCTCGAGGTCCGGCGGCGCATCGGCTACATGCCGGACTTCTACGGTGTCTACGACGACCTGCGGGTGTGGGAATACCTGGACTTCTTCGGGCGCTGCTACGGCGTGCCGGCCAATCGCCGGGCACCCATGATCAACGACCTGCTCGAGATCGTGGGGCTTGCCGACAAGCGCACGAGCTACGTGGAGACGCTGTCGCGCGGCATGCGGCAGAGACTGTGTCTCGCCCACACGCTCGTCCACGATCCGGCGCTGCTGATCCTCGACGAGCCGGCGTCCGGCCTCGACCCGCGCGCGCGGGTGGAGATGCGCGACATCCTCCGCGAGCTTCGCGCCATGGGCAAGACGATCCTGGTCAGCAGCCACATCCTCCCGGAGCTCGGCGAGATGTGCACCGGGGTGGCGATCATCGACCGTGGCCAGCTGCTGCGCTCGGGGCGCATCGACGAGATCGAGCGGTCACTGCGGGCCACGGCGCTGCTGCGAATCGACCTGCTCGGCGACGACGCCGCGCTGGCGGCCGCGAGCGACTGGCTGGGAACCGCACCGATGGTCGGCGACGTCCTGCGGGTGGAGACGACGGACGCCGACCGCGTCCGGCTCGAGGTCCCGTTCGACGGCCCCACCGACGCGCAGGCCGATCTGCTGCGTTCCATGGTGGAGGCCGGCCACCGGGTCGTCGGGTACACACAGGCGACGAGCGACCTCGAGGAGATCTTCCTCAAGGTGACCGGGCAGATCGACGAGGAGGAAGCCGCATGACCGCTGCCACAGCCGCCATCGGCGGCACGCGCCGATCACCGGCTCGCGAGCTCATCGCCTCGATCGGGACGATCATGACCAAGGAGCTCCGCTCGCGGATGCGCGGCCGGCGGGCCTTCATCGTCCTGACGGTCTACCTCGGCATCCTGGCGCTCATCACCTACGGCGTGTACATCGTCGTCGCGCCGAACGCGAGCAACGCGGGCTTCGGCGGCGTCGGCTTCGGTCAGGCGAACGCGTCGGCCCTCATCGGCCAGTCGATCTTCACCGCCCTGTCGATCTTCCAGCTGATCCTGGTGTGCTTCATTGCGCCGGCGTTCACCGCGGGGCAGATCAGCCTGGAGCGGGAGAAGCAGACGCTGGACCTGCTGGTCAGCACTCCGATGCGGCCGTCCGCCATCGTGCTCGGCAAGCTTGCCGCGGCGCTCGCCTTCGTGGTGCTCATGATCGTCGCCGCCGTCCCGATCACGGCGATCGTCCTGATGTACGGCGGGGCCTCGGTGGACGACATCGTCCGGCAGCAGCTCGTGCTGCTCGCCACGGCGCTCGGCCTGGGCACCATCGGCCTCTTCTTCTCGGCCCTCCTCAAGCGCACGCAGGCCGCGACGGTCCTGACCTATATCACGATGGTGGCGCTCACCCTCGGGACGGCAATGATCTTCACCTTCTGGACCATCGTGGCAAACCAGTCGGACCAGGGCTTCGGCGTCGGGCCGCGGCGCATTGCGCCTGAAGCGCTCCTCTACCTGAATCCGGGCGTCGCCATGCTGGACGTCATTTCCAATGCGGAGCCCGGCAATGGTGGCGGGATCGCGAACTTCCTGGGGGAGCTCCGCGGCGAGCGAACTGGCTTCGGCGGCGGCGTGGAGTGCGTCGGCGACGAGTGCCAGGCGGTTGACCAGTTCGGCAACCCGATCGAACGGCCGGCGAACCAGGCGGCGTCGGGCTACTGGTGGCCCCGCGTTGCGCTCACCTTCATCGCCGTCTCCGTGCTGCTGGCGATCGCGTCCATGCGGCTCGTCGTCCCGGCCGGCATGCGGTGGGCCTTCCGCCGCGCGGCGGAGCATGCCCCCACCCCGATGCCACCGCCTCCGCCAGCTGCCGGCGACCCGAAGTCCGAGGAGATCGAGCGATGAGCGAGCGCGCGGTCGCCGACGCCATCCGCGACGGCCTGGGCGCACCGGCGCTCGTGCGGCTCCAGTCCCTTCGCCGCCGCCTGTGGTGGCGGCGTGCCGTGCGGGTGGGGCTCATCGTGGTGGCCGCCATCGCCGTGGCGCTCGCCGCGGTTCAGCTGCTTGCCCGGGCATTCCCGCTCGAGGCGGCCCCGTGGATCCGCATCGGCGTGATCGCGCTCGGCATCGTCGCGTGGGTCGCCATCAGCATTCGGCGCCGACCGGGACTCGTCGAGGCCGCGCGCCGGACGGACGACGAGCTCGGCCTCCGCGAGCGGCTGGGGACGGCTCTCGAGCTCGCGCGGTCCGCGACCGGTGACCCGCTTGTGGAGCGCCAGCTGGCCGATGCGCGGGCGCGCCTGAATGCCGTCGATATGCGCCGGGCCTTCCGGCCGTCCCTCGCCCGGCGTCCCCTGGCCATCGCCGGCGTGGGCATGGCCATGACGCTGCTGCTCGTCGCCTGGCCCAACCCGCAGGATGAGCTCATCGATCAGCGGCGGGCGGCTCGTGCGGCCGCCGAACGGGTGGCGGAGGAGGTCGAGGAGGTTGCCGAGGAGATCGGCGAGGAGAACGTCGAGAATCCTGACGAGCGGCGCGAAGCGCTGGAGCGCGAGCTTCGGGAGCTGGGCCGCAAGCTGCGCGAGGAAGGACAGGATCGGGAGGCCACCCTGGCCCGCATCGGCTCCGTGCAGGAGGAGCTGTCCCGCCAGACGGATCCGCAGGCGGCGGAGCGCGACGCCGGCCTCACCCAGCTGGCTCGATCGGTCTCACGCGCCGCCACGGGCGACGAGGAGGCAAACTCCGAGGGCGATCCCGAGCAGGCGGCCGGCGATCTCGAGGAGCTCGCGGCGGAGGCCGACGCGCTGACCCCCGAAGAGTCCGGCGCACGGGCCGATGCGTTGCGGCAGGCCGCGCAGGCGGGAGCTGCTTCCCAGCCGCAGGCGGCACAGGCGCTCGCCGATGCGGCTGACGCCCTCGATGCCGCCGCGCGGAGCGGATCGGAGGAGGACCTCGAGGCCGCGCGCGATGCGCTCGAGCGTGCCGCGCAGGCGATGCGGGGCGCAGAGCGGGATCGCCAGCTGCAGCGAGACGTCTCGCGGGCGCAGTCGGCGCTCCAGGAGGGAGCCCGACAGGTGGCACGCGCCGGACAGCCGAGCGGCACGTCGGGGCAGCCGGGCGCCTCCGGAGCGCCTGCGGCTTCCGGCGGGCAGCCGGGTGGGTCCGGGCAGCCGGGGTCATCTGGGCGGGCGGGGTCATCTGGCCAACCCGGATCAGCCGGGCAGCCGGGCAGCGGGAACAAGCCGGGCAGCAGGAACCAGCCCGGCTCCGGGAACCAGCCTGGCAGCGGGAACCAGCCCGGCAGCGGGAACCAGCCTGGTTCGGGCAACCAGCCGGGCAGCGGCAGCGGCGTGGGTGCGGGCGGCACGAACGTACGACGGATCCCAGGCGGCGGACTCCGCACCGGCGGCTTCGACGGTCCGACCCGCGGCAACGAGGGCTTCGAGGTCGACGGCGAGCAGGGTGTCCTGTCCGACTTCGACCGACTGGGGCGTCCGGGTGACCCCGACTTCATCGCCGGCAGCGGAGGCAACGGTGGCACCGATCAGACGGGCAGCGGCTCGGGCGTCGGCTTCGACAACGACTCGATCGTTCCCTACCGGTCCGTGTACGACGTCTACAACGACTATGCACAGTCCGCGCTGGACCGGCAGCAGGTGCCGATCACGCTGAAGGACTTCGTTCGCGACTACTTCTCCCGCCTAGAACCAACGGAGTGAGCGCCGAGCCGATGACCGATCCGACCTCGACAAGCACCAGCACGGCCGCGGAGGGCATGACCGCGGAGCGGTTCTCCGAGCTGGCCGCCTCGATCGAGCGCGAAGTCGGCAGCTTCATCGTCGGCCAGCAGCAGCTGGTGCGGCAGACGCTGATCAGCCTGCTCGCCGGGTCCCACGCGCTCCTGGAGGGCGTGCCGGGGCTGGGCAAGACGATGCTGGTGCGCTCGATGGCCGAGGCGCTCGACCTGGGCTTCAGCCGCGTCCAGTTCACGCCCGACCTCATGCCGGCCGACATCATCGGCACGAACATCATCGTCGAGGAGGGCGGCGAGCGACGGTTCCGCTTTCAGCAGGGCCCGATCTTCTCGAACCTCGTGCTCGCCGACGAGATCAACCGGGCGACCCCCAAGACGCAGTCGGCGCTCCTCGAGGCGATGCAGGAGCATCGGGTGACCGTCGCCAAGCAGCAGTACACGCTGTCGGAGCCCTTCTTCGTGCTGGCGACCCAGAACCCGCTGGAGATGGAGGGCACCTATCCCCTTCCGGAGGCGCAGCTCGACCGCTTCTTCTTCAAGATCGACGTGCCGTTCCCGTCCGAGGAGGACCTCGTTCGAATCATGGAGCGCACCACCGGCGTCGAGCAGCCGACGATCGGCAAGGGCGCCACCGGCGCTGAGGTGCTGGGGATGCAGCGCCTCGCGCGCGACGTCCCGATCGCCTCGCACGTGATGGCGTACGCCATCCGGATCCTGCGCGCGACGCATCCCGACACCGGACGAGTGCCCGAGATCGTCAAGACCTACGTCCGCTACGGCGCCTCCCCGCGCGGCGCGCAGGCCATGGTGCTCGGCGCGAAGATCCATGCCCTGCTCGACGGCCGGTTCAACGTCGCCTACGCCGACGTGCAGGCAGTCGCCGCTCCGGCGCTCCGGCATCGGGTCATCCTCAACTTCGAGGGCGAGGCGGAGGGCATCAGCACCGATTCGGTGGTGCGCGCCATCATCGCCGAGACGCCGACCGAGCCCGCCGAGTAGCGTGGGCCCCGCGACCGCATATCGCGGATATGCGGTCGGCCACCCAGCATGACCGCCACCTCCCGAGGCCCGTTCTTCGACGAGGCGTTCCTCCGCCGCCTCGAGCAGCTCGAGCTCGCCAGCCGGCGCCTGACGGCCGGACGGATGAAGGGTGAGCGGCGCAGCGTGCGCCGGGGGCAGAGCGTCGAGTTCGCGGACTACCGAACCTACGCCGCCGGCGACGACCTCCGCCAGCTCGACTGGAATGCCTACGCTCGCCTCGAGCGGCTCTTTGTGAAGCTCTTCGTCGAAGAGGAGGACGTGACCGTGCACATCCTCGTCGATGCATCGCGCAGCATGAGCTTCGGGGAGCCGAACAAGCTGGATGCGGCGCGGCGGGCGGCCGCCGCGCTGGGCTACCTGGGACTGGCGAGCATGGACCGGGTGAGCGCCGCATTCCTGGGGGATGGAGCCTCGAGCTCCATGCGGCCGATCCGCGGCAAGCGGCGCGCATTCGACCTCTTCACGTTCCTCTCGCAGGAGCGAACCGAGCGGACGACGGGGCTTTCCTCGGCGGTCCGAGCCTACGCGTCACGGATGCGCGGCAGTGGCCCGCTCCTGCTCATCAGCGACCTCATGGATCCCGGCTACCTCGACGCGCTGCGGGACCTGGCGGGGACCCGTTCTCAACTCTCCGTGCTCCACCTCCTGGCTCCCGAGGAGCTGGACCCCGAGGTGCCGCCGGACGCGCGGCTGGTCGACAGCGAGTCCGGCCACGCGGTGGAGGTCTCGGGCGACGACGACCTGGTCGAGCGGTACCGCGCCCGGCTGGCGGAGTGGCAGGCGGAGATCGGCACCTTCGTCGCCCGGCGCGGCGGTGCGTACGTGCCGGTCCGCAGCGACATCGACCTGGCCGATCTGCTGTTCGACGTCCTGCGGCGCCGGCGGGTGGTCGAGTGATCGCTCCTCTGGCGCTGATCGGCCTGCTGGCGCTGCCGGTCATCGTCGCCTTCTACATGCTCCGCCTGCGACGGCGGGACTACCCGGTCGGGTCCACCTTCCTGTGGCAGCAGCTGGTGCGCGACGTCGAGGCGAACGCCCCGTGGCAGCGGCTGCGCTTCAGCTGGCTGCTGCTGCTCCAGCTCCTCATCGCCTCCGTCGTCGTACTGGCGGCGGCCCGCCCGTTCTCCGCCGCCCAGACGGATCTCGCGGCCAACGTCGTGCTCATCGTCGACACCAGCGCGTCGATGGCGACGCGGGCCGATGGCGAGGACCGCATGGAGGCGGCGCGCGCCCGCGCCCGGGAGGTGGTGGGCCGGCTGCCGCAGGGCGGGCGAGTCACCGTCGTGGCCGCGGCGGACACCGCCGACGTCCTGGTCAGCGAGACCGACGACCGGGCCGCGGCGCTGGAGGTTATCGACACGATCGGCGCCACGCAGGTGCCCGGCGACCTGACCGACGCGTTCGCCCTCTCCTCCGCCCTCGCGGCGAGAGACGACGACTCGACGGTCGTCGTCGTGACGGACGCGTCCGGCGACGTGCTCCCCGAGGTCGGCGTCGGCGCCCCCGTGATCGTGGAGCGAGTGGGCGCGACAGACGCGAACCAGGCGATCGCGGCGCTCTCCGCGCTGCGGCGCGCGGGCGGTGCGCAGCTCGACCTCTTCGTGGCGGTCACCAACCCCAGCGGAGCCGAGGCGGTCCGCCGCCTCGAGGTCCACGCGGACGGCGAGCTGGTCGACGCGCGCGAGCTGCGGATCCCGGCCGGGCAGCGATCCGAGGCGCTCATCAGCACCGTTCCGGCGGGCGCGACGATCGTCGAGGCACGCCTGGCCGGAGCGGATGCCCTGGCGACCGACGACCGCGCCTTCGCCATCGTGCCAGCCGAGGAGACGACCCGGACCCTGCTGGTCGGGGACGAGAACGCGTACCTCGAGAGCGCGCTGGCCCTGCTGCCGCGTCTGGAGCTCTACGCCGTCGGCGAGGACGGGTTCGCCGATGCCGTCGAGGAAGCTGAGGAGGCCGGGACTCCGTACGGTCTCTACGTGTACGACGGCGTGATCCCGGCCGACCGGCCGGATGCGCCCGGCCTCTACCTGGACCCTCCGTCCGACGGCCCGTTCGGGACGGTGGAGGGACGCGTCGAGGGGCCGGTGATCGACCGGCCGGACCCCGACGACCCGATCCTGCGGTTCGTGGACCTGTCGTCGGTCCACATCGGCCGTGCGCGCGACGTCACGCTTGCAGATGGCATGCGCGTGGTGGTCGGGACGCGGGCCGACGCCCCACTGGTCGCCGTCGGCGAGATCGACCGACAGCGCGTCGCGCTGATGGCGTTCGACCTGGCCGAATCCGACCTGCCGCTGCAGATCGCCTTCCCGCTCCTCATGAGCAACCTGGTCGACCACCTGCTGCCTCTCGGCGAGGGCCTCCTCCCGTCGTCGATGCGCCTGGGTGAGGCGATCGCGGTGCCGGTGCCGCCCGGCGTCGACCGGGTCACGGCCACGCTCGACGGGGCGGGCGGGTCCGTGGGGCCAGCGGCCGCCGATGTCCCGGTCGTCGGTGGCACGGCGACGATCCCCGGCGCCGACGCCGTCGGCCTCAGGAAGATCACCGCGGTCAGCGAGGACGAGACCCTGGACGGCTCGATCCTGGGCGAGACGGCCATCAACCTGTTCTCCGCCGACGAGTCGGACGTCTCCCCCGGCGACCCCGCCCGGCTGGTGGAGATGGGCCGCGTCGCCGCCAATGGGGAGGGTGCCGGCCAGCCGACCAGGGCCGAGTGGTGGTGGCCGCTCGCGCTCGCCGCGGTGCTCCTGCTCGCCGCGGAGTGGCTCCTCTTCCACCGCCCGACGCGTCGGAGCCTCCGGCGGATCGTCGCCGGGCGTGCGCCGGCATTCGGCGGGCGAGCGCGATGACCTTCCCGGTCGGCTTCTCAGATCCCGCGTGGCTATGGCTCCTGGCCCCGGCGCTGGCCATCGTGGTCGTCGGGTGGGCGGGCGCGTCGCGGACGCTTCCCCCCGGGCGGCGCATCGCCTCGCTCGCCATCCGCACCCTGCTCGTCACCTGCCTGGTGCTGTCGCTCGCCGGGGCGCGACTGGCGTTGCCGGCCGACCGGCTCAGCGTCGTCTTCCTGCTCGATGCCTCGGCGTCCATGCTCCATGCCAGCCGCGAGGAGCTGACCGAGTGGGCGCGC
>JASLBU010000207.1 GCA_030146365.1 Candidatus Limnocylindria bacterium
CGGGTGACGTTCGAGCGCGACCTCGGGATGCGGCTGGTGATGGTGGACGCTCGGGACCGGTTTCTCGCCCGGCTTGCGGGGGTCGAGGACCCCGAGGAGAAGCGTCGCATCATCGGCGACGAGTTCATCCGCGTCTTCGAGGAGGAGGCCGCGAGGATCGGTCGAATCGACTTCCTGACCCAGGGCACGCTGTACCCGGACGTGATCGAGTCCAAGACGTCGGAATCGAAGGCCGCTCAGAAGATCAAGACGCACCACAATGTGGGGGGCCTGCCCGCGGACCTGCGGTTCCAGCTCATCGAGCCGTTGCGCTACCTGTTCAAGGACGAAGTGCGGCGCGTGGGGCTCGAGCTCGGCCTTCCCGAGGCGATGGTCCAGCGGCAGCCCTTCCCCGGCCCGGGCCTCGCCATCCGGATCCTCGGGGAGGTGACTGCCGAGCGGCTCGACACGCTCCGAGAGGCGGACTGGATCGTGATCGACGAGATCAAGGGCGCCGGCCTGTATCGGTCGCTGTGGCAGAGCTTCGCGATCCTTACGCCCGTGCGCAGCGTCGGTGTGATGGGTGACGGGCGCACCTACGCCAACGTGGTGGCCATCCGGGCGGTCACCTCCGACGACGGCATGACCGCGGACTGGGCGCGGCTGCCCTACGACGTGCTGGCCAGGATCAGTGCTCGCATCGTCAACGAGGTCCCCGGCGTCAATCGCGTCGTCTACGACATCAGCTCCAAGCCGCCGGCCACGATCGAATGGGAGTGAGGTGGTGAGGGTGGCGCGCCAGCCGGCGCCGCCGGCACGAGGCCGTTGGCCCGCCGGGCTGGTGGCCGCTGCGCTGGCGGCGTCGCTTGCGGCATGCGCGTTCCCGGGCCTCCAGCCGGAACGCGAGCCGCCGCCGCGCCCTCCTGACATGCCGGAGGCCGTCGGCCCGGTGCTGCAGCTGGGCCGCGGGGCGAGCCTCGGCGTGGAGTGGCGCTACTCGCTCTACGAATCGACCATGGGACTCTGCACGCGCGTGGAGATGCAGGGAGCCATGGGCACGAGCGAGAGCTGCGGCGTGACCATCGGTGACGAGGCCGCCGGGCCGATCAGTGTGATGAGCGTTGGAACCGGAACCGGCGTGCCCTCGCAGGTCGAGGGGTACGCGACCGACGTCGTCAGGGAGGTCTGGATCGACACCGATGCGGGGCCCGTGCCCGCGACGGTCATGTCGCTCGAGCCGGCCTCGATGGACGGCCAGCTGTTCTTCGCGCTCGTGCCCGGCGACCGGCACATCAGGGACGCCGTCGCGGTGGACGCATCCGGCGAGGAGATCGGCCGAGCTACGGTCGACGCCCCGTAGGGCGGCCTGACGTCGCGCGGCACCGTCTCGGGCGGTCGGCGTCGGCTCCAGCATGCGAGCGATCCGTCGCCGTGACGGACGGCCGCCGAGGGCGGGATTCAGGCGTCGAGCGGCATGGACGTCGCCCGGAGGCGGCAGCTGGATCGTTCAGCGTCCGGCTCGTCGGCGTCACGTGACATGCCGTCGCTGGACGTCACTCCGAGAGGAGCCCCTTGCGGCGATGCCACTCCTCGATCGATTCGCGCGCGTTGCGCTCCACCGCGAGGTCCTCGGGACCGGACGGTGGACGGGCCCAGGCCGGAGCCTCGACGGCGAACACGTGCACACGCTCCGGAGGCTCCGGAAGTGGCGTGTCGATCGCCGAGGCGAACGGGTAGACGAAGTCCGGGGCGGCATCGATGGTGAGGTAGAGCGCCGAGCCGCAGCGGGAACAGAAGCGGGTCCGGGTCGAGTCGACGGCGGCGAACTCGGTGAGCATCTCGGCGCCGTCCACCACGAGGCTCGAGGCCTGCGCCAGCACGTTGGAGGCGGCTCCCGTCCCGCCGGCCGTCTTGCGGCACCGGGCGCAGTAGCACCGTCGGTAGGGGTACGGCGTCCGCGTCTCAACGGTGAGCGAGACCGCGCCGCAGAAGCAGGAGCCGGTGAGATGCATGCGCCGATGCTAGCCGCCATCGATGCGCCCCGGCCCGCAGGCTGACGGCTGGGACGGCGAGCAGGCAAGCCGGTAGCATGTCCGGGCATGTCCACCTGGTTCGACAAGCTCCTCGAGGACCTCCAACGCCGTCAGGAGGAGGCCGACGCCCGCCGTGAGGGGCGGCCCTTCGAGCGCCGAGAGCGCAACGTGACGCCCATCGACGACGGCCGTCGGAGCCCGCGCGGCAATGGGAGCGGCGGCGACGGCGGCGGCGCGTTCCCGCCGGTGGCCGGCGGCGGCGACATCCCGTGGCAGCGCTGGTTGTTCATCGGCGGCGCCTTCGTGCTCCTGTTCGTCCTGCTTGGTCTGCTGGGTGGCGCCGTCACGCTGTTCACCGATCTCATGTGGTACGACGCCCTGGGCCGCCGCGACGTGCTCACCACACGCCTGTGGGCCCAGGTGGCGCTGTTCGCCATCGGCTTCTTCGCGATGCTGGCGCTGGCGCTGATCAGCACCTCGCTCGCCCGTCGTTTCGCGCCGCAGGCGCCGGTGCGCAAGCTCGGCGGGGTGGACCTGCCGGATGCGTCGCGCGCGATCGGCATCGGCGTCGCGATCCTGGCCGTCGTGCTCGCGCTCGGCTCCGGGGCTGCGTGGAGCGGCAGCTGGGAGACGGTCCTGCTCTTCCTCAACGGGGGCGACTGGGGCACCCAGGACCCGACCCTCGGCAGGGACGTCGGCTTCTACGTCTTCGACCTGCCCTTCTGGCGGTTCCTGCTGGGGTGGGCCACCACCACGCTCATCGTCGTCGGCCTCCTGACCGTCGGCACGTACGCCGCGAGGGCGCTGCGCTGGCAGTTCCGCCTCACGGCCCCGGTGCGCGCGCACCTGTCGGTCATCGGCGCGCTGCTGCTTCTGACGATCGCGGCCGGCTACCAGCTCGACATCTCGGAGCTCGCGTACTCGACGCGCGGCGTGAGCGGATCGGTGCAGGCGGCGACCTACACCGACATGAACGCGCAGTACCCCGCGTACGTGATCCTCACGGTGGTCGCCCTCGCGTCCGCCGTCCTCCTGCTGCTGAACACGTTCTTCAGGACGCTGTGGCTGCTCGGCCTCGCCGCAGGCGCCTGGTTCCTGCTGTCGGTCGTGGTGGGCGGGCTGTACCCGAGCTTCGTGCAGGCCGTGCAGGTCACGCCGAACGAGGTGAACGTCGAGCGCCCGTACCTGCGGAACCACATCCAGGCCACGCGCGCCGCGTTCGACCTGGACGCGATCGAGCAGCGCCGCTTCACCGGCGAGCAGGAGCTGAGCAGAGAGGTCTTCGACGAGGACGCGGCCACGATCGACAACCTGCGCCTCTGGGACTACCGCCCGCTGCTCACCACCTTCGGCCAGCAGCAGATCCTGCGGCGCTACTACACCTTCCGCGACGTGGACATCGACCGCTACGACGTGGCCGGCGAGCAGCGCCAGCTCATGCTCAGCGCGCGGGAGCTCGACGTGGAGCTGTTCGGAGCGAACCGCAGCTGGACGAACGAGAAGCTCGTCTACACCCACGGCTATGGCATCACCGCCGTGCCGGTCGACGCGGTGACCGACCAGGGAACGCCCGACTATCTGGTCAGCGGCATCAACCGGGACCCGCAGCTCCCCGTGGGCGAGCCGCGAATTTACTTCGGCGAGGAGACCGACACCTACGTCGTCACCGGCACCACGACCGACGAGTTCGACTACCCGCTCGACGCCGATGGCTCCACCGAGGCCGGTGCCACCACCACGTGGACCGGGACGACCGGCGTGGGCATCGACAACGTCGCCGTCAAGGCCCTCTTCGCGCTCCGCTTCGGCGACTTCAACCTGCTGATCAGCAACCAGCTCACCGACGAGTCGCAGATCCTGTTCAAGCGTGCCATCCAGGAGCGGGTGCCCGACATCGCGCCGTTCCTTGCGTACGACGCGGACCCGTACCTCGTCAGTTCGGACGAGCGGCTGCTGTGGGTGTGGGACGCGTACACCGTCTCGGACCGCTACCCCAACGCCCAGCCGCTGCCCGCCGACAGCCGGTTCGCCGGCGCGAACTACGTCCGCAACAGCGTGAAGGTGGTGGTCGACGCGTACGACGGAACGGTGCGCTTCTTCATCACCGATCCGGACGAGCCGATCATCGCGGCCTACGCGAAGATCTTCCCTGACCTGTTCGAGCCGCTCGACGCGATGTCGGAGGACCTGCGGGCGCACCTCCGCTACCCGGAGGACCTGTTCGTCGCCCAGAACCAGGCGTTCCGTCTGTACCACCTTCCGGCCACGGACACGGGCGCCACGACCCTCTACAACGAGGACGACCGTTGGGCGATCCCGGAGGACGTCGTCGCGGGCACGGGCGAGCCGATGGAGCCCTACTACGTGATCATGCGCATCCCGGGGGAGGAGGAGGCCGAGTTCGTCCTGATCCAGCCGATGGTGCCCGAGGGGCGCGCGAACATGATCGCCTGGGTGGCGGCGCGCATGGACCCGGGGGTCTACGGCGAGCGGGTGGCCTACCAGTTCCCGACCGGCACGACCACGCAGGGCCCCGGACAGATCGAGGGGCGAATCGGCGCCGACGACGCGATCAGCGAGCAGTTCACCCTCTGGTCGAACGCCGGGTCCACCGTCGTGCGCGGCAACCTGCTCGTCCTGCCGATCGGCGACGACGGGCTGCTCTACGTCGAGCCGATCTTCCTCCAGGCCGACGGCGCGCCGTTCCCCGAGTTCGTCCGCGTGATCATGGCCGATCAGCGACGGGTCGCCTTCGCGGAGACGGTGGAGGAGGG
>JASLBU010000264.1 GCA_030146365.1 Candidatus Limnocylindria bacterium
GGCCGCCACCCGGCTGGCGGGCTGACGGCGGTCCACCGGCCACGCCGCCATCGACGTGATGATCTCGGCCCCGTCCGCCGCGAGCACGCGCGAGGAGTCCGCGAAGAGCTTGTCGTAGCAGAGGAGCATCCCGATGCGGCCGACAGGAGTGTCGAAGGCCGAGAACGAGTCGCCGGCGGTGTAGGCGAAGCGCTCCGTGGGCGGCAGATGAACCTTTCGGTGGCGGCCCAGAACGCCGTCCCCACTCACGCAGACGGCCGACGAATAGAGCGCACGCGTGCCACGTTCGGTGTATCCGACGCACACGACCATGTCGCCGGCAAGGCGAATAAGGGTTTGAATTTCCGGGCCGTCCGGATCGAGCGGCTGAGGCAGCGTCGGCGCGAATTCCCCTGGTATGGGCTCACGTATGTACCCACCTAGGGCACACTCTGGAAACACCAGGAGACCCGCTCCCTGCCGCCGCGCAGAGGCCACCGTTCGAGCCATCCGCGCCAAAGTGACGCCGACGTCAAAGCAAAATGGCTGCGCAACCGTAACTATTCTGGTTAGCCCGCGAGGCATGGGGAGATCATCGAGGGGAGCGCCCGGCGCGCACAGTGACACTCGGTCCTGAATGCAGCGCGGGCACCTATACGGGCGGTCGAAGGCGCAGGCGGGTGCGTCACGACCGTTATTGCTGCCCCCGTCCAAGAGGAGCCTATGGCCGACACGACCAACACCTATGAGCGCACGAGCACCGCTCGCCGCTACGACCTCACGTTTCCCGAGGCCGACACGAAGGCGGACCAGGACAGCGAGTGCTGCGAGGTTCGGATCGATGGACAGACGCGCCGTATCCGGTTCCACGACTACCACGAGATCTACTCGGTGCCGGGTCTTTACGAGCAGCTCTTCTACACCGAGCTGAAGTGCGTATCCCCGACCGTCCTGACGGAGTTGCTGACCGACACGATGGGCGAGACCGGGGTCGACCCGGGCACGATCGACGCGCTCGACATCGGCGCCGGTAACGGCATGGTCGCCGAGGAGCTCGTCAACCGCGGCATCCGGTCGGTCGTGGGTGTCGACATCATCGAGGAAGCCGCAGAAGCGGCAGAGCGCGACCGCCCCGAGGTCTACGACGACTACCACGTGGCGGACCTGACCGACCTTCCACCCGCGCTCGCCCGTTCCATGAAGGAGCGCGGCTTCACCTGCATGACCACGGCCGCCGCACTCGGCTTCGGCGACATCCCGCCGCTGGCGTTCGGGATCGCGCTCAACCTGCTCGCCGACGACGCGTGGGTCGCGTTCACGATCAAGGACAGGTTCCTCGATCCGGACGATGAGGAGTCGGGCTTCTCCACGTTCGTCAACCGCCTGTGCGCCGAGGGCCGGCTCGAGGTGCTCGCCAAGCGCCGTTACCGCCATCGCCTGGCTTGTGACGGTCGCGAGCTGCACTACGTCGCGGTCATCGCGCGCCGCCGCCAGGAGGCGCCGCTCAGCTGGATCTCGTAGATCCGACCCGCATCACCTGAGGAGAGGGGCTCCGCGAAAGCGGGGCCCTTCTTCGTTCCACGGCTAGCGTCGGGTACGCATGGCGAAGCTCAACTGGTTCCTCCTCCGGACGATGCTCGTGTTCAGCCCCGCGGTCGTGATCGCCGGAATCGCGACGCTGGTGCAGGGGCGCACCGCCGGCGGCCTGCTGCTGTTGGCGATCGCGGCTGTGATGTTCGTAGCCGGCTACCGCACCAAGGGCCAGCGATTGCCCCCCTGACGTGACCCGAGCAGCCGTAAGCCCGGACGAGCGGGACCCGCCGAGACCTAGGCGTCGGACTCGGAGTCGGAGTCGGACTCGGGGTCGTCCTCGCCCTCCAGCTTCTTCTTGTCCACCTTCCCCTGCGGCTTCCGCGGCAGCTCATCCATGAACTCGACCTCGCGCGGCACCTTGTAGTCCGCGAGGTTCTCCTTGATGTACTTCTTGAGGTCGTCCTCGGAGACCTCGCCGTCCTTGACGACGAACGCCTTCAGCCGCTCCCCGAACTTCTCGTCCTCGACCCCGATGACCGCGGCCTCCTTGACCGAGTCGTGGTCGTTCAGCTTCTCCTCGACCTCCTCGGGGTACACGTTCTCGCCGCCGGAGACGATCATGTCGTCGGCGCGGCCCTCGATGAACAGCCGTCCCTTCTCGTCCAGGTAGCCGAGGTCGCCGGTGGTCATGTGGCCGTCGACGATCGCCTCGTTCTCGTCGTCGCCGGTGTAGCCCTCGAACAGCATCTTGTTGCCGACGTGGACCTCGCCGGTCTGGCCCTGCTCGACCTCGTTGCCCTGCTCGTCGAGGATGCGGATCGACGTGCCGGGCGGCGGCGGCCCGGCCGTGCCGGGCGCGTCGCGCAGGTCCTGCGGCCCGGCGATCGCCGCCCACGCCACCTCGGTCGACCCGTAGAAGTTGTAGAGGTGGTCGCCGAAGGCGTCCATCCACTTCCGGGCCAGCTCCCCGGACAGGGCGCCGCCGCTCGAGGCGACGACCTTCAGGGACGACACGTCGTACTTCGACCTCGTCTCCTCGTCGAGCTCGAGGATGCGCTGGAGCATCACCGGGACGATGACCAGGCCGGTCGCCTTGTTCTCCTGTATCGCCGCGAGCGTCTGCTCGGCGTCGAACTTGCGCCGCAGCACGTACGTCGACGACAGCAGCAGGCCCATGTTGAACTGCAGGAAGCCCCACGCGTGGAACAGCGGCGCGGCGAACACCGTCGGCTCGCGCGCCGACAGCGGGATCTGCGAGAGCATCGCGACGACGCCCTCGATCACGTCCGGGGACTCGCGCGAGGCCCCCTTGGGCGTGCCGGTGCTGCCGCTGGTCAGCAGCGTGATCTTGCCGGGCTTCTCCGGCGGGTCGACGGGCGAGTCGTCGCCGTCCTTGATCAGGTCCTCCACCGACGCGTCGCCGTCCGCATCGCTCGAGTCGTCGTCGCGCCACGCGACGAAGCGCTTGCGCTTCTCGCCCGCGTCGCCGAGCGCCTCCGCGAACTCCTCGTCGTAGACGATCACCTGCGGGTCCTCGCGCTCGGTGACTTCCCGGAGCTGCGGGCCGGCGAAGTGGGTGTTGTAGAAGAGGGCGGTCGCACCGATCTTGCCGACGGCCACGGCGGTCTCGACGAACCAGCGGTGGTCGCGGCACATGATCGCGACGGAGTCCTTCGGACCGACGCCCTGGTCGGCCAGCGAGCGCGCGAGCGCGTTCGTGCGCTTGTCGACCTCGCCAAAGGTCAGCGTGCCCTTCTCGTCGACGATCGCAGGCTCGTCCGGGAAGCGCACGGCGGAGACCACGAAGCCCGCCGCCGGCGTCATCTTCCACTGCACGAGCGTGCGTACGGCGCGGGCCGCGGTGACCGGGCTCTCCGCGCGGATGACCCCCGCCTTCGCGAGCACCTGCGCGGCGCGGGCGTACCGCTCGGGCTCGCTCATCTCCACGCCGTCGCCCCCACCGAACTTGCCGCTCAGGGACTGCGCCAATTCCTCGAGCCGCTCCCGGACACTCGTCTCCGCCATGCTTCCTCCCGGCCTTGCTTTGTGGTGTCACGTACCCCGCGAACGCGCCAGTCAAGCAGTTCGGAACGACAACTGACCGAACGTTCAGTTACACTGTCCGACTTCGTGGCCGAGAAGGGAGCGAGTCCCAATGTCCCGCGCCTGCAACGCATGGCGCTTCGCGCGGTCCGCGCATTCTCGGCACCGCTGCTTCCGGACGACTATCTCGAGCTGATCAACCCGCTCTGGTCGACGCGCGAGCTGCGCGGCAAGATCGAGCGGATCGAGCCCGAGACCGAGGACGCGGCGACCGTCGTCATCAAGCCGAGCTACCGGTTCGACGGCCACGAGCCGGGCCAGTACTGCCGCATCGGAGTCGACATCAACGGGCGCCGTCACTGGCGCGCCTACTCGTTGACGAGCGACCCCGACAACGAAGAGGGCATCATCTCGATCACGATCAAGAACGTCGACGAGGGCACCGTCTCGCCGTTCCTGACCGACAAGGCGCGGCTCGGAACGATCATCTCGCTCGGCGGCGTCGAGGGCGACTTCACGCTGCCGGAGGACGTCCCCGAGAAGCTGCTGTTCATCAGCGCGGGTAGCGGAATCACGCCGATCATGTCGATGGTCCGCTCGCTGGACCACCAAAACAAGATGGACGACGTCGTGCTCATCCACTCCGCGAAGGACGAGAACGACGTGATCTTCGGCGACCAGCTGCGCGAGCTTGCCGAGAAGCACGAGGGCTTCAAGGTGCACGAGCAGCACACGTCGGCGAAGGGACGGCTCGACCCGGCCAAGCACCTCGACGAGATCTGCCCGGACTGGAAGGAGCGCCACACGTTCCTGAGCGGGCCCGAGGGCATGCTCGACTCGGTGGAGGAGCACTACGAGCAGCACGGCGACTGCGACCGGCTCTTCATGGAGCGCTTCCAGCCGAAGCTCGGCACGGGCGAGACCGGCGAGGGCGGGAAGATCCAGTTCCTCGAGTCGAACTGCGAGGCGATCTCCGACGGCTCCACGCCAATACTCGTGGCCGGCGAGGAGAAGGGCCTCGACCTGCCCTACGGTTGCCGCGAGGGCATCTGCCACACCTGCGTCGCCACGCTGAAGACCGGCATGATTCGCGACCTCCGCACCGGCAAGGTGGAGGGCAACGAGGGCGAGACCATCAGAACCTGCATCAACGCCCCAGAGGGCAACATCGAAATCCAGCTTTGAGGGGGACTCGCGTATGACCACAGCGAGCAGCAACGGCAGCGCCACGACTAACGGCAACGGCAACGGCAAGCGCCGATCGCTCTACGACGAGAACGGGATCGAGAACCCGCTCTACAAGCTCAGCGACGAGCAGATCGAGGCCCTCGGCAAGGAGTTCGACGAGATCCACGAGATGGTCAAGGACGACCTCGGGGACCGCGACGCCGCCTACATCCGCGCGATCATCGACATGCACCGCCGCATGGCGCTGCTCGGCCGCGTCATCCTGTTCGGGGCGCGCAGCACTCCGGCCCTCATCGCGGGCACCAGCATCGTCGGCCTGGGCAAGATCATCGAGAACATGGAGATCGGACACAACGTCCTCCATGGCCAGTGGGACTGGATGAACGACCCGGTCATCAACTCGCAGAGCTGGGACTGGGACACAGCGTCGACCGCGCAGTCGTGGCGGCACTCGCACAACTACATCCACCACACGTACACCAACATCC
>JASLBU010000279.1 GCA_030146365.1 Candidatus Limnocylindria bacterium
GATGCTCGAGTACGGCGTCTCGCCGTGGGACATGGCCGCGCCCCACATCATCGTCACGGAGGCCGGCGGCCGCATGACGGATCTCGAAGGCCGCTCGTCGTGGTCCGGTCCCCAGTCGCTGACGACGAATGGCATCCTTCATGATCGGGTGCTGGAGATGCTCCGGTCGACATGACGACCGGCGGGGGAGGACGAGCGGCAGGCCACGGGGTGGACGTGGCGCTGACGTTCCTCGCCATTGGACTCGTCATCCTGACGATCTTCGTGGTGGCGGTGCCGAATGCCGCTCCGGCGGTCGTCAATGATCGACTCGACGTCGCGATCGTCACGGCGGCGCTGCTGGTGTCGGGTGCCGTCGCGGCGCTCGACTTTGCGCGGAGCCGAGTGGCCCACGACCCCGCGGCCCTGTTCCGTTCCTCGGCGTTCGCGGTGCTCGCTCTTCTCAACGGCTTGACGCTCCTCACCGGACTCATCGGTTTCGAGCGGATGCTTGACGCCACGCTCGACCAGCCGGGTCAGCTCCCCGTGGTCGCCGGCGTGGTCGCGCGGAGCGTCGCGTCAGTCCTGCTCGTACTGGGCGGTTGGCTTGCGATCAGCCGTGGAGCCACGTCGCTCCGGCCAGCGGTCGTGTTGACGGTGCCGGTGGCGCTCGTGCTTGTCCTGGTGCTCGCCGCGGCGGTCTTCCGCGCCGCGCTTCCGCCCTTGATTCCGTTGTCGCTGCTCCGAGACATTGCCGCTGAGCCCACGGAGATTCTCGACGTCCGGTCCGCGCCAGCGCTGCTGATCCTCCAGACCCTGATCGGCGTCGCGTTCTTCGCTGCCGCGGTGCTTGCCCGCCGGGCGTTTCGCCGAAGCGGGCGAGCCGCCGATGCGTTGCTGGCTGCCGGACTGCTCGTCGCGGCCTTCAGCCAGGTGCACAGCGCCATTCATCCAGGAAGCTATGCGAGCCTGGTCACGGTCGCCGACTTCCTCCGCCTCGTCTTCTACGCCATGCTTCTCGTCGGGGTGGTCGCCGAGAGCCGGGACGACCTCGCGGATCTGCGCCGGGCGACGATGGAGGTTCGCCGGCTGGCCGAGGCGCAGTTTGCCGCGGTCGCGCTGGAGGAGCGCGCCCGCCTGGCGCGCGAGATCCACGATGGCCTGGCCCAGGACCTGTGGTACGCCAAGCTCAAGCAGAGCCGCCTGGCGCAGATCGGGCAGTTCTCCGGCGAGACCCAGCAGCTCAGCGAGGAGGTCAACACGGCGATTGACAACGCACTGGCGGAGGCGCGGAACGCTGTCGCCGCCATGCGTCAGGGCGCCGAGTCCGGCCCGCTCCTCGAGCTGTTGGGTCGACTTGTCGACGACTTCGCCGATCGCTTCGCACTGCGCGCGGAGCTCAGTGTTGATGGGCCGTCGCCGGAGCTCGGCCCCCGCGCCCAGGCCGAGGTGTTGCGCATCGTCCAGGAGGCACTGACCAACGTGCGGAAGCATGCGGACGCCACCGTCGTGCGCGTCAACGTGTCGACCGATGGAGGCCTTCGCTTGACGATCGCCGACAATGGCCGCGGGTTTCGGCCAGAGGCCCTGGCGTCGGGGTTCGGCCTCGAGAGCATGCGCCAGCGTGCGGAGGTCATCGGCGCGGATCTGAACGTCGAGTCCGAGCCGCAGAACGGCACGCGGGTCCAGTTGGTCATGCGGAACACGGGAAGGAGGGGAGCCGGTGAACGGTGATCGGCCGATGCGCATCATGCTCGTCGACGACCATGCGCTCGTGCGGTCGGCCATCCGGCAGGCACTGAATGCCCCGGACATCGAGGTGGTGGGCGAAGCGTCCAGCGCGGAGGACGCGATCGCCTTGGCGACCTCCCTTCGTCCCGATCTTCTGCTCCTCGACATCGACCTGCCCGGGTTGAGCGGCCTCGAGGCCGTGCGCGAGTTGGCGCCGCGGCTGCCGGACACCAAGATCGTGATGCTGACCGTCTCGACCGATCGCCGCGATCTTCTGGGCGCGGTCCGCCACGGTGCCGCCGGCTACCTCACCAAGGACCTGACGGGCGACGCCCTCCTGCGGGCTATCCGCGGCATCCGGGAGGGCGACCTGCCGATGTCGCGCGCGCACGCCGCCACGGTGATGGAGCACCTGCAGCGCACGGCGCGATCATCCCCATCGAACCAGGGCGACCCGCTGGACGGTGTCCTGAGCGGGCGCGAGACGGAGGTGCTTCGGCTGCTTTCAGAGGGCATGACCGACCGCGAGATCGCCAGCGCCTTGGCCATCTCGCCGCGCACCGTCGAGAGCCACGTCAGCAGCCTGCTGCGGAAGCTGGATGTCAAAAATCGCGCCGAGGCCGCCCAGCGCTACCGGGCCGGCTGAGCGCCGTCAGCCTCGGCGGGTGATCTTCCGCACCAGGCGAAACAGCGGGCCGACCTGCTTGGGCTTCGGCTCCTGCATGCGACGCCACGCCAGCTCCTGGCCGATGGCGGCCTGGAGGCCGGCGTGGTTGCGCTCGGGCTGGATCGGAATGGCAACTTTTTCCCCGGATCGCCAGAGGCGAACCTCGGCAGTCGCCTCTTCGTAGGCTTCCTGCGCCATGGCGAGCGAGGCGAGATCGGCCGCTCGGCCGCTGTTGGCCGCCCGCATTGCGGCCGTCCATTCGTCACGCGCGGCGGCGTAGCGTGCCTCCGCCTCCTCGGGAGAGCGAGGGCTGCTCGGGGCGCCGGGCGCCCCGTCCTGCGCGGGTCGCTGTGCCGGGGCCGGCGCCTCCGCTGGGGTGCTGCCTGTCGTCGGCACCGCATCGGTGCGGCTTTCGGTCGCTCGACGGAGGGTCATGCTCGCAGCTCGCGCATCAGCGCCGCAATCTCGGCACGGAGGAGGCGGGGCCGGTCAAGATCGAGCGACAGGCCCTCACCATCCGGGAGTGACAGGAGCAGGCGTTCGCCCGCCAGGGAACTTTCCAAGATATCGGTCAATCTCACGCTCATCACCACCTGTCCCAGGTGGATGAGCCGACGCGATGTGAGGTACAGGGTTCCCCCATATCCCAGCGCGGCTTCGCCACCGGGTGCTCTCAATATCGCATTCCTACGCAAGGCGTGTACCAGCTCGCCCTCGAGCAGGTGCGGTGCGACGTTTTCATCGGCGTGAATTTCGGGGACCGGCATGACGAGGAAGCTGTCCCGCGCCAGGCTGGCGGCGGCCTCATCAGCTTGCGCACGCTCCGCGGCGCTGCGTGCGTCGCGCAGCGCGGGACGTTCCTCCGTGACCGATCCGACCGGGCCAGGTGACATGTCCTGGTCCTGCTCTCGCGACTGCATGTCCCCACGGTACGGAAGCGACGACCCGGAGAGCATCCGCAGTTCTACGGAGAATGGTACTGAATCAAGACTCCGTACCGGCTCGAGCCGTCCAGCACCACGCGGGCCGATCCGGGTACGGAGTTGGAAATCCGTACTCCACTCAGTACGTCCACGGATTCCGCAATTCACCGGCTCGCGGATGATCCCGGCAATCGGCCGGACTGTGCCGCCGGCCAGCACTGAGGGGTAAGGAATCATCATGTTTCGTAGGACACTCGGACGAGCCCTGTCGCTTGCGACAGTCGCCTCGCTCCTCATGACGACGGTCGTCTTCGCAGATGACATCGTCGCCGAAGCTCAGGACAGCGTTACGAACGGCAACGCGACGAACGTGTTCCTGTCGTCGGACAACGGGCTCACCCAGAGCTTCGAAGTGGCCCTCGCCATCGAGTGTGCGGATCGCACGCACATCGCAGGCAACACGACCATCAGCATGAGCTCCGCATCAAGCATTCCGGCGGGCGGATCTCTCTCGGCAGAATCTGTCACCATCGTCAAGCCGGCTGGATGGCCTGCAGATACTTCCCGGTGCGGCTCGACGTCGATGACGGCCTATGGCAGCAGCACTGTGACGGTAACCGCGCCGGCCGCCGTCGAGCTCGACAAGGAATACACCTTCCAGCTCCGCTGGAGCTCAAGCGACCCTGACGCCACGAGCGGCGACGCCGACGTCAGCATCAAGTTCACCGTCACTGGGACTGGCTCCGGTGGTGGCGGGACCGATCCGGATCCATGCGAAGGCGCAGCTGTTGCCACGCCGGCAATCAGCTCTGATCCCGCTGGCCCCAATGGCTTGAACAACTGGTACACCAGCGTGCCGACGGTGTCGGCGACGACCGCAACTACCGGCGCCACGGTCCAGTACTCGACGAACGGCACCACCTGGACGTCTACTGCCCCAACGCTCGCCAACGGCACCACCACGGTCTCGGCGAAGGCAACCCACGACACGTGCTCCGGCGTTGAGTCGGCCGTCGCCACCCGCGAATTCAAGGTTGACACGACCGCTCCGCTAATCACGTTCGAGGGCCAGACCCCCGACGGCTGGACAAACGGATCGGTGGTCCTCGAGTGGAGCTGCTCCGACGCAACATCTAGCGTCGTCGCACCCACGATCACAAAGACCATCAGCGCTGAAGGACAGAACCAGCAAGAGAGCGCGACGTGCACGAACGGCGCTGGCCTGACCGCGTCGAGCACTGACGGCGACGCCGACATCGATCTGACGGCGCCGACCATCACCGCTAGTGTCGCTCCGTATGTCCCCGGCAACTGGACGAACCAGGACGTCCTCGTTGACTTCACCTGCGCGGACAACGTCGGAGGCTCCGGCATCCCCGCGGGCAACAACACGGTTGCAGACGTGACCGTTGACACGAGCGCCGCCGACCAGAGTGTTACGAGCACCGGCACGTGCACCGACGCTGCGGGCAACCCAGCTGCTCACGTCACGGTCTCCAACATCGACATCGACAAGGTCAAGCCGCTGATCAGCGGATCCGTGACCCCAATCGACGGCAACAACGGCTGGCACAAGACCGCTCCGACCGTGAGCTTTACTTGCAGCGACGCGCTGTCGGGCCTGGCGAGCTGCCTGGTCAACGGAACGAGCAGCAGCTCTATCGTGCTCGGGGAGTCGGCGAGCGCCCAGACCATCAATGGGACGGCGACGGACAGCGCGGGCAACACCGAGACGGCTTCGGTCAGCAACCTGTACGTCGACCTCAGCGCCCCGCTGTTGAACGTCACCGACCCGAACACGTCCACCTCCTTCAGCATCTGCGCTGGCGCAGCGCCGTCGCGGCCGAGCTTCGCCCCGTCGGACCTCATTTCGGGGATCGACAACGGGACCAGCGTGACCTACGACTCGTGGACCACGCCAACGACCGCCTCGGGCGTCGGCACGTACACCTACACCGCCAATGCTCAGGACCTGGCCGGGCACACTGCGAGCTCGTCGCAGAACTACTCGGTGAGCTACGGCACGACGGCGAACGGTGGAGCGTTCAGTGGAGTCCTCCAGCCGGTCAACGCCGACGGGACGAGCCGCTTCAAGACCGGTAGCACAGTGCCGATCAAGTTCCGGCTCATGTGCGGCACCACGTCCATCAGCAATGCGGTCGCAGCGCTGACGGTCCGCCGCCTGGACGGCACGCCCGACGCGGGCGAGCAGGAGGTCGTCTCGACCGCCGCGTCCACCACAGGCAACCTGTTCCGCTACAGCGCCGACGGTGCTCAGTACATCTTCAACCTGAACACCAAGGCCCCGTACACCTACGGCACGACGAGCACCTCGTTCTCGGCGGGCACGTACCAGTTCACGATCACCCTCGACAGTGGAGAGAAGTACAGCTTCAACTTCCAGCTCGTGAAGTAGTCTTCTTCCCTCCTCAGCGCCATGAGAGGCTCGGCCGAGTGCCGGGCTTCTCATGGTTTGCGATGGTGCGGCGGCACGGAAGGCGGTGCTTTCGCTCGTTGTTGACTGTCGGGTCCGCCATGGCCGCAGGCGCCTTCCCGTCACCGTCCATGGAGGTGCCCTTGTTCTCCCGGCCGCCCGTGTGGCATACCATCTGCGATCGCGTCGAACATGAGTGATGCGCGACAAAGCCCGATCCCGCAGGACCGGGTGGACGAAAACATGGATAACGCCCAGCTTGCCGCTGATGACCAGCGGCAGGCGGCCGAGCAGGAGCGGTACATCCGCGGCCAGGGTGGCGGTGACCTACCCGGCACGAACCCGGAGGAGCAGCCCGGCATCCCGGATGAGCCGACCAGTCCGGCAGAGGGCGGCGACTGACACCCC
>JASLBU010000282.1 GCA_030146365.1 Candidatus Limnocylindria bacterium
CGTCACCGCCGAGCCGATGACGGCGAAGGCGACGACGAGCAGGAGCAGAGCGCCGCCGACCAGGGTCGCCCACGAGGGGACATCGCTGGGCATCGGCCGCTGCTCGGCGGGCAGCTGCTGGAGCGATCCCGCTCCGAGCCAGACGGCGAGCGCATCGCCGTCGACGCGGACCTCGACCTCGTCGTCGAGCGGCATGAGCACCAGGCGCTCGCCCGATGGCAGCTTGTCCGTCGTGAGCAGTGCACGCGCGCGCCCGCCACCCGACTCCCGTACGAGCACGGCGTGGTCGCCTGAAGCCGCGAGTGGCACCGCTTCGATGCGTCCGGCCCGTCCGACCGCAAGGTTCGGGGCGGGCGCCGCCGATGCCGTGCCGAGCGTGGGGTCCATGCGGCCGATGGTATCAGTCGCGAAGCGCGGCGACGGTCGGCTCGAGGGCGGCGATCGAGGCCTCGGTGATCGGGTCGAGGACGAGCTGCACGTGCCCGATTCCCTCGGCCGCGAACGCCCGGAGGGCCGGCACGAGCGTACCCGGGTCGCCCGGGATGGGGTCGGCATCCGGCTCCGACAGGTCGCCGAGCTGGCGTCCCTGCGCGCCCGGGAAGGAGACGAACAGGGCGACGGTCCTCTCCAGCGTCGCCGGGTCTCGACCGGCCGCACGACACGCCCCGTCCACCCGGTCGCGCAGCAGGCGGTAGCCCTCGACCGAGTTGCCGAACCAGGTGAACCAGGCGTTCCAGCTCGCCACATGGGGCAGCGTGATCCCCAGCATCCGCTCGCCGATGGACCCGACCATCAACGGGGGTCCCTCCGGCCTCGGACCTCGGGGCCGCAGCTCGCTGTGGTCGACCGAGTAGTACGTGCCGCGCACGTCCGTGGCTCCGGTCGTGAGGAGCTCGCGAATGATGCGGAACGCCTCCTCGAAGCGGCTCACGCGATGGTCGTACGGAAAGCCGAACGCGTCGTAGTCCGGACGGTTCCAGCCGGCTCCCAACCCGAGCACCAGGCGCCCGCCGCTGATCTCGTCCACGGTCGCGGCCTTCTTGGCCAGCATGGCCGGCGCGTGAAAGCTCGTCGCCGCGACGAGTGGACCGAGCTCCACGCGGTGCGTGACGGCGGCAAGGGCGGCGAGCAGCGACCATGCCTCCCACGGGCCCCTCGGCGGCAGACCATCGTCGCGGTACAGCAGGTGATCGCCGACCCAGACGGAGTCGAGGCCGATGCGCTCCGCGAGCTCCGCCATCCTGCGCAGCTCCGGCCAGCGAACCTCGCGCTCGACCTCCGGAAGCTGGACGCCGACCTTCAGGCGCTGCGTCACGTCACGCGACCCGCTTCGTCTTCTTGCTCACGTAGTCGACGAGCACGTACTCGCCAAGGTGCTCCGGCTCGACGTAAAAGGCCCGTCCGCGATTGATGCGGGACATCAGGTCTACGAACTCGGACAGGTACCGCGACCGCTCGAGCATGAAGGTGTTGATCACGATGCCCTCGCGGGTGCATCGACCGACCTCGCGCAGCGTGGATTGCACGGTGCGAAGCGTCGGGGGGTACGCGAACTCGACCTGCCCCTGCTCGATGTGCGCGGTCGGCTCCCCATCGGTGATCACCACGATCTCCTTGTTCCCGCCGGTCGACCGGCCGAGCAGCTGTCGGGCGATGATGAGGGCGTGCTGGAGGTTGGTCCCGTACTCGAACTCGTACGGGCTGAGGGTGGGGATGCTCTCCGGCTTCAGCTGTCGGGCGTAGTAGGCGAACCCGACGACGTACAGCCGATCACGGGGATATTTGGTGTGGATGAGCGTATGGAGCGCCATGGCGACCTTCTTCGCGGCCGAGGAGCAGCCCCGCAGCAGCATCGACCGGCTCATGTCGAGCAGCAGCACGGTGGACGAGGTCGTCGTCTCCTCCGAACGGCTGACCTCGAAGTCCGCCGCGCCGATGCGGACAGGCGTGCCTGACCCGGAGCGTGCCATGGCGTTGAACAGGGTGCGGTTGATGTCGATCGCGAACGGGTCACCGAACTCGTAGGGCTTCGTCTCATCGGTCGGCTCGCCACCTCGACCGGCCTGCGGCATGGCGTGGCCACCGAAGCCCTCGCGGCGCAGTCTGCCGAAGATGTCGGTCAGCGCGCGCATGCCGAGCTTGCGTGCGGCTCGCGGCGTGAGCTCCAGCCGGCCGCCCTCCTGGTCGAGGTAACCGGCCTCCGTCAGCGTGCGCGTCAGCTCGCGCAGCTGCTCCAGATCGTCGATCGCGTCGTCGCCCGCCAGGCTGCGCAGGGCCTCGGTGTCAACCTTCTCGAGGGCGTCGGGGTCACGGGCCGCACCCAGCGCCTCCTCCATGGCGTCGTACTGCTGCTGCCGGTCGATCGCGGCCAGCGCATCGGCGAGGCCCATCGGCGCGTCGCCCTCGAACGGATACGGCTCACCGAATGGAAGATCGGGTCGCGCGGCCTGGAGGTTCCCGGCGAGGCGGGCCATGTCGATCTTGAGCCGGTCGTCGCGCAGGAGATCGTCCATGAGGTCGCGGAGCTCGTCGCGCATCTCGGGCGACATGCTGTTGAGGAGCGAGGCCATCTGCGATGCCTGGCGATGGAGGTGCTCGATCAGCGCGTCGGTGTCCTGGATGCCGGGCGGGAAGTACTGCCCGTGCCTGGCCATGAAGGCACTGAAGTCCGCCGTGGTATCG
Source organism: Candidatus Limnocylindria bacterium (assembly GCA_030146365.1). Classification (GTDB taxonomy): domain Bacteria; phylum Chloroflexota; class Limnocylindria; order QHBO01; family QHBO01; genus JACDBZ01. The sequence continues at coordinate 2,683 of JASLBU010000282.1, forward strand.
GCGCCGGTGGCGTGCTTCTCCAGCAGCGCGTTGAGGTCGCGGACCATGTCCCGTACCCCGACAAGGTCCTCGGGAGTGATCTTCTCGACCCCCTCCTTCATGCCCTGGAAGTACGTCTGCAGCATCTGCTGCCGCAGCTCGTCGGTCAGCTCGTTGAAGGCGTCGCGTGCGCCATCGTCCATGAACTCGTAGTCCCGCAGGCCGTTCAGGCGTCCGGCGAGGTTGTCCGGCAGCGCGTCCAGCCGGTACTCCCGCTGCCGGGTTGTGCGCCGCATCACCTGCTCCGCCATCCTCGCCTGGTCCTGCTCCGTCCCAGGTGGCGCGTCGAGCGCCCGCTGCTCCGCCTCGCGCATCCGTCGCTCGAGCCCGCTGCGCTCCTGGTCGAGGATCTCCCCGAGCCGCCGGTTGACGTCATCCAGCACCCCGTCGAGGTTCGCCCGCTCCAGCTCCTCCTGCCGGCGCGCGCGGAGACGCTCCATGATGCGTCGCAGGCCCGGAACGTCGCCGCCGCGCGTACCTCGCAGGCCGCGCTGCATGAGGCGCTGGAGGGCCCGCCGCACGTCCCCCTCGGCCAGGATGTCGTCGGAGAGGGCGTCGAGCACGTCGTCCGCGTCGAAGGCCGGCAGCTGCTGGCTGCCGTCCCATCGCGAATAGCGGAAGGTGCTCATGTGTCGCCAGCGTATGCCGATTCCGATGTACCGTCCACGGCGGCCGTTCTGACACGACGTGGCACCTTCGGTGCGCCGACGATGGCGGTGGCGTGGACGATCTGCGCGACCGGGTCGTCGTCAGCCGAGAGGCCGGGCCGCGTCCATCAGGAGCGGGAGCGGGACGGGCTCGCCAGGCGGGTCGGGTGGATCGGTGAGGCGCATCCCGTACCACGCCACGTCGCGCCATGCACCGAACTTGTACCCGACTCCCCGGTACACGCCGACCAGCGACATGCCGATCGCCTCGTGGAGCGCCACGCTCGCGGCGTTCGGCAGTGCGACGCCTGCGTACGCGTTCACGAATCCCTGCCGACGCACAATGGCGAGCAGTTCCGCATACAGTGCGCGAGCGATGCCCCGGCCGTGGTGGGCGGGGTCCACGTACACGGAGATGTCGACCGACCAGCGGTACCCCGCTCGCTCATGGTGCGGTCCGGCGTAGGCGTATCCCACCACGCGCTCGGTTGCGCCATCGACCGCGACCATCCAGGGCAAGCGCTCGAGAATGCCGTGCATGCGTGCGGACATCGCCGCCGGCGGCGGAGCGTCCGCCTCGAACGACGCCACGCCGTTCTCGACCGCGGCGCGATAGATGGCCGCCACGGCCGGGGCGTCAGCGTCGGGATCGGCGAGGCGGAAGGTGTAGGGGCTCATCGGCTCACATGCTGGCGGAAGCTGGGGTGGCTTTGCAGCGGCCATGGCCGCGCGGGCACGTCGAGCGTTGGGCGCTCGGCACAAGCGCCGAGGCGGCACGCTGAATGCTCTTCTGACCAGCATGAGCACGAATGACATCCACGGCATCGAGGCGGGTTGGTCAGTCAAGACGCGGGACGGCGCGGACATCGGGTCGGTGGAGGAGACGACCGATCGCTACATCCTGGTCAAGTCGGGCCTCATCAACACCGAGCATCGGTACCTGCCGGCCGCAACGCTGGCGCACGTGCGGCCTGAGATGAAGGACATCGGTGTTTCGCTCAGCAAGGAGGACATCGACGCGGGCGACTGGTCGCAGGAGCCGATCGAGCCGCCCCGAACCGAGGGTGCGCCCCTGAACGAGGACGTCTACGACGAGACGGATCCGATCGCGAGCTCGACGGTCCGCGATCCGGAGAAGCCGGCCACCCTCTAGCGCCCAGAGTGGGCGCGCGGCCTCAGCGGCCGATGCTGCTGCCCGCCGGCCGGCGCGGTCGCCTCTGCCGCTGACCGCCGAAGTGCGAGCGGTCTCGGTCCCCGCCTCCGCCCTGCCGCCGAGGGCCGGACGGGGCGGACTGACGGCGGGGGCCACCGTGCATCCCGGTCCGAAGGCGGATCGGCTCGGCCCGGATGTCGCGGTTTGGCTCGAAGCCCGGCACGACCTCCGAGGTGATCGGGGCCTTCAGCAGCCGCTCGATCTCGCGCAGCAGCGGACCCTCGTCCACGCAGACCAGCGAGACCGCCGTACCGGTCACACCCGCCCGGCCGGTGCGGCCGATGCGGTGCACGTAATCGGCGGCCACCATCGGCAGTTCGAAGTTGACGACGTGGGGCAGCGCCTCGATGTCGAGCCCTCGTGCCGCGACCTCGGTGGCCACCAGACAGAGGATGCGACCCGCCTTGAAGTCATTGAGCGCACGCACCCGCTGCGGCTGCGACTTGTTGCCGTGAATCGCCGATGAGGCGATGCCGTCCCGGTTGAGCTGCTCGGCGAGCTTGTTCGCACCGTGCTTCGTCCGGGTGAAGACCAGGGCCTGATCGATGACACGCGTGCGCACGAGATGCGTGAGCAGCTCGCGCTTGCGCTCGCGGTCGACGGGGTGAACCACCTGCTCGACGAGGTCGACCGCGGTGTTCTCCGGCGTGACCTGCACCGATGCGGGGCGGTCGAGCAGCCCCTCGGCAAGCGAGCGGATCTCGCGGGAGAAGGTTGCGCTGAACAGCAGGTTCTGGCGCCGATCCGGCAGCAGGGCCAGCACCTGGCGGATGTCGCGGATGAACCCCATGTCGAGCATGCGATCCGCCTCGTCGAGGACCAGGAACTCGACGCCGCGGAGGTCGATCGTGCCCTGGCGAGCATGGTCGAGCAAGCGGCCGGGCGTCGCCACCACGATCGTCACGCCGCGCCTCAGCGCCGATGCCTGGGCGCCAAAGCCGACGCCGCCGTAGATCGCCGCCGAGCGCACGCTGCCGCTCGAGTAGGTCCGTACCGATTCCTCGACCTGGATCGCGAGCTCGCGGGTCGGCGCCAGGATCAGGACGCGGATGCGGTGGTCCCGCGCCGGCCGATCAGCCAGCTGCTGAAGGATCGGCAGCACGAAGGCGGCCGTCTTGCCGGTCCCGGTCTGGGCGCCGGCCAGCAGGTCACGGCCGGCCAGCACGAGAGGAATCGCCTCACGCTGAACGGGAGTGGGTTCGGTGTAGCCGCTGCGCACGACGGCGCGGAGCAGGTCGGGACGAAGCCCGAGGGCATTGAATGACAAGGGAAAGGACTCCTGACGTGGCCCTCCCGCGACGCGTTCGGCGAGCGGGGCCCGGTCAGGGCGGTGGGGTGTGATCGAGTTCGGACTTACGATGGCCGTGGCGCTGACCGGAGCGCCAATCGAACAGATGTACGAGTGAGCGTAGCACAGCCGCGCAGTGTACGCTGGTGACCCCACCTGAAAGGCGGCTATGACCGACCGATGCATTCACGGGTTCGAGGCGCAGACGTGTGCCTCCTGCCGCCGTTGTCCACATGGAATCCTGGAATCGCGCTGCGGCGTCTGCGCACCACGAACCGCCCGCGAGGCGACGATCATGCTGGCCAATGACGCTCCCCGGCCCTCGGAGGAGCACCGCGGCTACGAGATCCTCTACGTCGCCGGTGAGCGCAGCTGGTACTACCGCCCGGACCCCGACGCTCCCATCTCGAACGTCTCGTTCCGCTCGCAGTTCCAGGCTCGCCGCGCCATCGACCAGCTGCTCGATGCGCCTGCCCCGGTGGCATCCGGCGGCAAGAAGAAGAAGCGCTAGGCCGCTTTCCAGCCTAGCCACTGGCGCCACCGGAGAGCCGGCCGCGGCAATCGGCTTGCTGGTCCGGCGAGCAGGCCGGTATGGTCCGGTCCCTTCGGGTGGGGCCGGTAGCCCATTCGTTCCCGGCTACGAGGACGAATGGATGAGCCCCGACCGTCCCCACTGGCAGTCCGCGTGCTTCTGTCGCCCGTCCGAACGACCACCCCACAGGGGGCTGGCGATATCCAACGGATAGGGAGAATCACGCCATCATGCGACGCTCGACACTGCCCCTGGTAGTGGCAATGGCCGGCCTCTTCGGCCTGCTCTTGGCCGCGCCGGCAGGCGCTGCCACCACCGGCACCGTATGCGGCCAGGTGACCGCATTCGCCGCCCCCACCGCCGTAGCCGACGGCGGCATCACGATCGACGGCACAGCCGAAATCATCGACAGCACCGCACTCGCCGCGATCTCCGCCACGACGTTGACCGTCCTGAACACGGTGGCCGCCGCTGACGCGACCACGTGCGTGGACATCACCGCCAACGGTGAGGGCGAGATCGTCGACATCGAGATTGCCGCCCAGGCCGAGATCTGCGGCGCCGTCACGGCCGATACGGTGCTCGACGTCTACACCGTCGCCGGCGTCACGGTCCCCGCTGCGCTGATCAGTGCCGACGCGGACCTCGCCGCGCTCCTGAACGCGGCTGCGGTGGCCGGCGCCACGGTCTGTCTGGACGTGACGATCGACGGCACCACCGGGCTGTTCACCAGCGTTGCGCTCGACGCCACGATCGACCTGTGCGGCGATGCGACTTTGGATGCGGACAGCGTCACCATCGGTGGCGTGGACGTGCCGCTGGCACTGCTGGATGCCGAAGCCCAGGCCGCGCTGGCGGTCGCGATCGCCGCGGGCGCCGATGTCTGCCTCAGCGTCGTCGTCGACAACACCGACCTCGTGCAGGCCAACCTCACTGCGAACGTGGACCTGTGCGGTGAGGTCACCCTGGATGCCAACGGCGACGTGGTCGTCGATGGCGTCGTCATCCCCGATGCCCTGCTGAACGCGAACGCCGCGGCACTCCTCGAGCTCGCTGCCGAAGCCGATGGCACGGCCTGCGCGTCGGTCGACGTCTCGAGCACCGGTGGGGACACCACCGTGGGCGTCACGGTGACGATCGAGGTCTGCGCCGAAGTGACCGCCGTCACCGATGACAGCGTCACCATCGGCGGCATCACCTTCGTGTTCGCCGGGGCAGCCGCTGCCGGCCTGGAGGTCGGTGACGACGTCTGCGTCGCCGCCACCACCTCGCCGACCGGCAACCCGATCATCACCGATGTCGACGTCGACGAGGGCCAGGGCCCGGCCGCGCCGGCGTCGCCCTCGGCACCTGTGGCCGGTGGCGGGGGCATGCTCCCGGACACGGCCGCCGTGCAGGCATCCGAGACGACGACGAGCATCGGCGCGATGCTGCTGATCGTGGTCGCCGCGGTGGCCGCGGCGATGGTCGCCGTCCGCAGCATGGGCCACGCGCGGGGCTGATCCCGCTACGCTCCAGCGACCTCGAGAGCGGTCGGGCCCAACGGCCCGGCCGCTCTTCTTCGTGTCAGTGGATGCGCGAGCCTCCGCCGCCCTGGCCGGATTCCCCCTCGTCGGAGCCTTCGCGCAGGAACCGCTCGATGTCCGCGATCAGCTCGTCGCCCTCCGGGAGCCGCGACTCGTCGGCGAGCGCCTCGAGGCGCGCCACGTATGCCTTGGTGTCGTCGTCCGACGCGCTGGCCGCGTCGAGCATCGTTCGCCGCTCCAGGGCACGGGTCGCCAGCTGGCCGATCGGCAGCTCGACTCCGAGGTATCGGCCCAGCGAGGTGAGAAGGGCGATCGACGCGGTGGGGTACGTCGCGCTCACGTAGTGCGGCACCTGCGCGAAGAGGCCGATGGCCGGGATCCCGCCCGCCGCGGCGGCGTGCTCGAACACCGACAGGGCGGCCGACGGGACGCGGAGCAGGCCGTCAGGGCCCTGCCGGATCCCCGACGGCAGCAGACCCGGCGTGGATGCCGTCGCGAGGATGGGGACAGGGCGTGTGTGGGGCACGGCTGCCGGAATGGCGCCCAGGCTTGCCCAGCTCGCCACGCCCAGGCGGCCGGCGAGGGCGACGACCTCGGATGCCAGCTCCCGCCACCGGTAGTCCGGCTCGGGCCCGCTGAGGATCAGGAGCTCACGCTCCTCGATGGTGCGGGCGACGAGCGTGAGGCTCGGCCACTCGATGGTGAGCGGCCGGCCGTCGAGGATGTCGAGCACCGGCCGTCGGGCCCGGTAGTCGTAGATCGCATCCGCATCGAACGTGGCGATCAGGCGGCCGCCTTCCGAAAGCTGTGCGGCGGCCGTCGTGCCGGCGCTGCCCGCGTCCACCCAACCCTCCAGCGCGGCCACGAGCACGGGCGCCTCGTAGCCGGGTTCCTCGTCGATGCGATACAGCGCCATCGGTCAAGGATACGTGCACGGCACCGGGTCGGCGCGACGGATGGATTGCCGGCGCCGCTATCGTTGCGGGATGCCGAAGGCGAAGCGGCCGGCCGTCCCGCCGGACCCCGACAAGCTCATCCGACAGTCCGCCGGCACGTACCGCACGGCCGACGAGCGATTCGAGGTGCGCGACGGCGGGACGGGCTGGTTCCTGGTGGATGCCGAGCAGGTCAACGACTTTGGGCAGGAGCTCCTGCAGGGGCCGTTCGCCACCCTGTCCGCGGCGCGCGCCGCCATCCCGCCCGCGCGGTCGACCAAGATCACGCCCATCCGCAGAGCTCCGCCGAAGGCCGCCACGGAGCCCGCGCGCGCCGACCGCGGCAAGAAGTCCGCGCCGGAGCCACCGGCACCGCCGCCGAGCTGGATCGACCGGCTCCGGAAGGATGAGGCGGCCGGCGTCCGGCGGCTGATCGCTCAGCTCGAGCGCGCTGGCATCGACGAGGCCGAGGATCTCGTCCGGCGCGACCGGGAGGGCATCGGTCCGGCGCTCAGCATCCGCCTGATCGAGCGCCGCCTCGCCGAGATCATGGACGACGTCCCGGAGCCCGCCCGCGGCGCCGCGCGGGAGCTGATCCGCCGCGCCGTCGAGGTGCTATCGGCCGAGGGAACGGCGACCGGCCGGGGCATGCCGGGCTGGACGCTGGTCGAGGTCGGTCCGCACCCCGAGCCACCCAACCGGCGCATCACGATCCGGGACCTTCCCGGCTGACGCTCCATGAGCGACGTGCGGCGGGCCACCCACGAGGATGTGCCGGCGCTCGCCGCCGTCCTGGCCCGAGCCTTCGCGCGGGATCCGTTCTTCGACTGGCTGGCCGGTGACGCCCCGGAGCGAGGGCAGCGCATGCGAGACGGCTGGTCCGGCCTGCTCCGGTTCGGGTCCGCCGCCCTGAGCGAGACATGGACGACGGATGACCTTGCCGGTGCCGCGATCTGGATCCCGCCGGGCCGTAACGCCTCCTCGGTCCTCGACTCGCTGCGACTGACGCCGGCCTTCGCTCGCATGACCACCTGGCGCCGCCTCCGCACCGCCTCTGCCGCGGTCGAGACCCTCGAGGCGCATCGGCGCCGGCACGTGCCGCGACCGCACTACTACCTCGCCGCGCTCGGCGTCGAGCCGGACCGGCAGGGCGAGGGCGTCGGCTCCGCGTTGCTTCGCCCAGTCCTCGAAGCGGCCGATGCCGCGGGGCAGGAGGCGTACCTGGAGACGGCCACCGCCCGCAACGTCCTCCTCTATGAGCGGCACGGATTCGACGTGGTCGAGGAGCTGACGCTCCCCGGGACGGACATCCACGGCTGGTTGATGCTGCGGCGGCCCGCTCGCTGAGCGTGGCGGCGAGGTGCGGGACGACGACGCTCCGGCGCGCTGCCGGCTAGGCGGGGCGCTCGGTTGGGGCGATGTTGGCCCATGGCGCAGATCCGCGACCTGCTGAGGAGCGGCTAGCGGTCGTGCTCGCGGCGGACGGGGAGGCGGCGCCCGCGGATGCTCGCCGCGCTGAGCGCGCGGACGATGTCGTCGGCCAGCTCCTCGGGGACCTCGACGAGCGCGAAGCGATCGCCGATCTCGATCGCACCGATCGCGTTCCCGCCGATGCGGGCCTCGTTGGTGATCGCGCCCACGATGTCCGCGGGACGGATCCCCAGCTGCCGCCCACCGCCGATGTAGAGCCGCGCGGCCCCCTGCCCGCTCCCGCGAAAGGGACGGCCCGGACGCCCAGGGCCGGGTCGCGGGCCTCGGCCCGCCGGCGCCGTCGGGCGCAGCGTCGCCTCCGGAACCTCGACTTCCTCGCGATCCGCGCCGGTGGCGGCATCAGCGACCGCGGCCGCGGCCAGTGCGACGTCATACAGGTCGTACTCGTCGGCCAGTGGCTCGATCACGCCACGGTATCGGTCCAGGTCATCTCGCAGCAGGGCTTCCTGGAGGGACGAGCCGAGCAGCTCCAGCCGCCGTGCGCGGAGGTCGGCCACCGTCGGCAGGCGCGCGATCTCGATGGGCCGCTTCATCTGGCGTTCGATGTTGCGGAGCAGCCGCTGCTCCCGAGGCTCGACGAGCGTGACGGCGACTCCCTTGCGCCCCGCGCGGCCGGTGCGGCCGATGCGGTGAAGGTAAGCGTCCGGGTCGGACGGGACGTCGTAGTTCACGACGTGCGACACCTGTTCGATGTCGAGGCCGCGGGCCGCGACGTCAGTCGCCACCAGGACCTGGATGGCCCCGTCGCGGAAGCGGGACATCACCCGGTCGCGCTGCTCCTGGATCAGCCCGCCATGCAGCGCGGCGGTGTCGTACCCCCGGCCGGCGAGGGCCTCGGACAGCTCGTCGACCTCCAGGCGCGTGCGAGCGAACACCAGGACGGAGGTCGGCGCCTCCACGTCGAGCACCCTCGTGAGCGCGGCCAGCTTGTGCGCCCGTTGCACCACGTAGGCGACCTGCCGGACGAGCGGCCGGCCTTCGTCGGTCGGCGAGTCGCGGACGACGTAGACGCGGACGGCGTCCCGCAGGTGGCGGGCCGCGATCTTCGCGATGCCCGGTGAGATCGTCGCGGAGAAGAGCGCCGTCTGGCGATCGGCCGGCGCCGCCGCGAGGATCACCTCGAGGTCGTCGGCGAAGCCCATGTCGAGCATCTCGTCCGCCTCGTCCAGGACCACGAGCCCGACCCGGTGGAGGCGCAGGGAGCCCCGCTTCAGGTGGTCGACCGCCCGGCCCGGCGTCGCAACCACGACATCGACGCCGCGCTGGAGGCGCCCGAGCTGCTGCCCGATCGCCTGCCCGCCGTACACCGGCAGCACGCTCGTCTCCAGCCCGCGCCCGTAGCGGTGCACCGCCTGGCCGACCTGCATCGCCAGCTCACGCGTCGGCACCAGGATGAGCACCGACGGCGCACCGTCATCGGTGCGGCGCAGGCCCTGGAGCAGCGGCAGCGCGAAGGCCGCCGTCTTGCCGGTGCCGGTCGGCGCCTCCGCGAGCACGTCCCTTCCGGCGAGGAGCGGCGGGATCGCCTCGCGCTGGATCGGAGTGGGTTCTTCGTAGCCAAGCTCGGCCAGGGACGCCAGCAGCTCGGCTCTGAGCCCGAGGTCGCTGAATGCGCCGCCCGCTTCGTCCGTCATGGCCAGCAGTATCGGCGACGGGCGGCTGCCGTGCCGGATGCCCGAGAATGCGCCGATGGAATCCCCCGCTCCGGCCGCGGACCGGCTCTCGGCGCTGCTGCTGGACGCGGCGGCAGGCCGGTTCCCA
>JASLBU010000005.1 GCA_030146365.1 Candidatus Limnocylindria bacterium
CCGGTACGTCACGCCGCTTCGTGAGGGCAGCTCCCTCCCTGCGCTCGTCGAGGCGGATGACGGCCGTGAGTATGTCATCAAGTTCCGCGGCGCCGGCCATGGCGAAAAGGCGCTGATCGCCGAGCTGGTGGCGGGGGAGATCGGCCGCGTACTGGAGCTCCCGGTGCCCGAGCTGGTGCTTGCCACGCTGCCGGAGGCGATCGCCAGGGGCGAGAAGCACGACGAGATCCGCGACCTGCTGGGCTGGTCCATCGGGCTCAACATCGGCATGGCGTTCGTCGGTGGAGCGCTCGCGCCGGACCTCGCACGCCCGCCCGTGGAGGGTGCGGCGTGGGCTGCCGACGTCGTCTGGTTCGACGATCTCGTCGTCAATCCGGACCGCACCCCGCGGAACGCGAACCTCGTCGTCGGCGATGGCCGAACCTGGCTGATCGACCACGGATCGGCCCTCTACGTCCACCACGCGTGGACGGATCCCGACGAGCATGCCGGCCGACCGTTCACCATGATCCGCGACCACGTGCTGCTCCCATTCGCGTCGCCGATCGTCGAGGCCGACGCGCGGCTCGCCCCGCGGCTCGACGTGGGCGGCCTGGATGCGATCGTCGACGCCATCCCGGATGAGTGGCTCCACGACACGCGGTTCAGCGGCGCAGCACAGGAGCGGGACGCGTACCGGCGCTACATATCCAGGCGTCTCGCGGCTCGCCAGACATGGGTTCTGGAGGCCGATCGCCTTCGCGACGAGCTGCAACGCGATGCCGTCGCGTAGCGGCTTCTCCTACGCGGTCGTGCGCGTCGTCCCCGACATCGAGCGCGAGGAGTTCGTGAACGTCGGCCTGGTGCTGTTCGCGCCCGAGCGCAGCTTTCTCCGCGCGCGCACCGCCTATGACCCTGCGGCGATCGACGGCCTGCGGTCGGGGTGCGACCACGACGGGATCCGCCGCCAGCTGGAGCTGATCGAAGAGATCGCGTCGGGCACCGCCACGACCGTGCCGTTCGGCTCGATGAGCCGCTCGGAGCGCTTCCACTGGCTGACCACCCCGCGCAGCACGGTCATCCAACCGGGTCCGCTCCATGCCGGCACCACCGAAGACCCGGCCGCAACCTTCGAGCATCTCTTTGCGACGCTGGTGGACCGATGACCCGTTCCAGATGGATCCTCGTCGTGGCGATTACCGGCCTGGCCATCTTCGGGCTCTCGTTCGTGAATGCCTGGATCACGCACGATCGCGAGCTGCGCGGTGAAGGCTACCGGTGGGTCCAGCACGGCCTGTCGGCGTGGCGCGGGCCGGGGATGCCGGTGCTGACCGTTGCGGCCGTCGCCGCGCTCGGGACCGCCGGGTGGGCCATCGCCCTCACTCGCCGTTCGCTTCCCGCCTGGCCGCTGGTCGGAGGCACGGTGGTCGTGATGGGGCTGCTGGCCTCCGCTGCCTTTCCGGTGTCGCAGGATAGCCACGCCTCCAGCGTGGACCTCTCGGCCGGGATCCTCCTCCCGGTCGGCATCCTGCTCGCCGCCGGTATGCTCGCGGGCTCGCTGGCGCTCGCACGGCGCGGCCGACGGCTCCTGGTGGCTGTCGTGGTCGGGTTGCTCGCGCTGGGAGTCGCGGGCTCGGCTGCCCGATGGGCCGGCCTGCAGGCCGCCGAAGGGACGGGACGGCACTGGAGTGAAGGCGCCTACACCCGCCCCGCCACCGACGGACATCCGGAGCAGACCCTCACCATCGGCGAGGGCACCTTCTCGGTCAGCGACCGGTGGTCGGGAACGTGGGACTGGTCCGGCTGGACGGTCGTGATCACGGACGACCCCGCCTGCCCGGACGCCCGCGGCGCCTACCACGCCCACAATGCCGGCGACGAGGCCCTCCGCTTCGTGAAGATCGTCGACGTGTGCCGTGACGGCGAGCGGGCGCGGGACCTGGAGGCCGGCATCTGGGAGCGCGACGGCTAGGCGGGCCAGCGCTCCTCGAAGACCGTTTCGGCGCGCGGCAGCCGTGCCTGGCCGGGTGCCGCCTTCGGCTGCCGTGCCGCCTCGGTCGGGTGACCGACGGCGATGATGGTTCTCACGAAGCGATCCTCGGGCAGCCCCAGCAGCTCGGTCACGACCGGCCGCACCTCCGGACGGATCCAGTTGATCCCGGCTCCCATCCCCAGCAGGGAGGCGGCGATCAGCATCCGTTCGGCCACGCGCCCCTCGTCGTAGGCCTGCGAGACGCCGCTGCCCGGCGCAAGCGGCATGACCACGGCGATGGCGGCCATGGCGGTCGCCATGCCGCGGGTCTGCGGCATGCCGGCCTCCTGTACGGCGCGAATCGTCGCGGGATCACGAATGACCACGAATCGCCACGGCTGCCTGTTCTGGCCGGACCCGGACCAGCGCGCAGCGTCGGCGATCGCGGCGAGTGCCGCCGCATCGACCGGCGCATCGGTGAACTCACGGTACTGGCGGACGCGGAGCATCGGACGGACGGCCGCCGCGGGATCGGTGGGCTCGACGGGGTTCTGCATGCGGTCAGCCTACCGCGTGGCTCGGTCCCGACGAGCCCGCCCTCGAGGAGCGACTCGCCGCTGCACGACGGGCTACTGGGTCGTCCGGCGCTGGTAGAGCCAAAGCGCGACCGGGAACGACGCGGCGAGGATGCCGAGCGACCACAGGACCGCCGGGAGCGCCGCGGGTCCCCCGACGCCCTCCAGCGTGAGGCTGCGCACCGCGTCGGTCACGAGCGTCATCGGCTGGCGGTTGGCGAACCACTCGAGCCAGTCCGGCATGCCGTCCGTCGGCACGAAGGCGCTGCTGACGAACGTGAGCGGGAAGACCACGGCGAAGATGATGCCCTGCAGCGCCTCCGGCGTCCGAACCAACGCTCCGGCCGCCACGCCGAGCCATGACAGGGCAAAGCCGAAGAGCAGCATGAGGCCGATGGCGCCTAGGTTCGCCAGGATGCCGCCGTCGGGTCGGAAGCCGACGAGGATGCCGACGATCCACATGATCGTGATGGCGAGCAGCGCGCGCAGCAGGTCCGTGAACGTCCGCCCGGTGAGCACCGCCGACTGCGCCATCGGCAGCGAGCGAAAGCGGTCGATCATGCCCTTCTGGAGGTCGTTGGCCAGGAGCACCGAGGTGTAGATGCCGGCGAAGGCGATGGTCTGGACGAAGATGCCGGCCATGAGGTAGTCGATGTAGACGATCCCGGTGTCGATGGCACCGCCGAAGACGAAGCTGAAGAGCAGCACGAACATGATGGGGCTCAGCGTCACGTCGAGCAGGAGCTCAGGCGTCCGCTTGATGTGGATGAGGTTGCGGCGGATCATCTCGGTGGTGTCGCGCAGCCACCATGTCGCGCTCATGCCGGCACCGCCTCGCGAGTCTCGGCATTCTCCGCCGGGCGGCCGGTGAGGGAGAGGAACACCTCGTCCAGGGTCGGCCGGCGGAATCCGATGTCGTCGACGTGCACGCCGGCAGCGTCGAGGTCGCGAATGGCGCGAGTCAGGATGCCGTCGTGCGACGCAACCGCCACGCTGAGGCGTCGGTCCGCCTCAGTCACCTGGGCAGGAGACGCGCCGATCGACTCGAGCACGCGCCGCGCGGTGTCCAGATTGAGCTGCTTGTCGATCACGACCTCGAGCCGCTCTCCACCGACGGACTGCTTCAGTTGCAGCGCCGTCCCGCGGGCGATGACCACCCCGTGGTCGATGACCGCGATGTCATCGGCGAGCTGATCCGCTTCCTCGAGATATTGGGTGGTCATCAGGATCGTCGTGCCGCCGCGCGCGAGATCCGCGATGAGATCCCACATCGAGAGCCGGCCCTTGGGATCCAGGCCGGTCGTCGGCTCATCGAGGAAGATGACCGGCGGCTCGGCGATGAGCGCCGCGCCCAGGTCGAGGCGCCGCCGCATGCCGCCGGAGTACGTCTTGAGCGGACGGTTGGCGGCCTCGGTGAGCTCGAAGCGCGCCAGCAGGGCCTCGGCTCGCTCCCGGGCCACACGGGCCGGAAGCCGATACAGGCGGCCGATCATCTGCAGGTTCTCGCGCCCGGTGAGCAGCTCGTCCAGTGACGCGTACTGACCCGCGACGCCGATCCGACGGCGGGCCTCGTCCGGCTGTCGCAGGACGTCGACGCCGGCGACGGTCGCCGTGCCCTCATTCGGGCGCGTGAGGGTGGTCAGGACGCGCACGGCGGTCGTCTTTCCCGCGCCGTTCGGGCCCAAAACGCCCAGGACGGTGCCCTCGTTGGCCGTCAGGTCGAGCCCACGTAGCGCGTGGGTGTCGCCGAAGCGCTTGTGGAGGCCACGGGCCTCGATCATCACTCGGGTCATGTCTCTTTCGGTCCATCTTCGACGGGTGGGCACTCGACACTAGCAAGTCCGACCGCAGAGCGCTTGCCCGCTCTCCGGTGGCGTACGATCGCCCCCATGCCGAGGGTCGCCGTCGTCTTCACCGGGGGCACGATCGCGATGCGCAGCGCCCGCGGCTCCACGTCGAATGTGCCGGCGATCCGCGGCGAAGAGCTGCTGGCCGGCGTGCCGGGGCTCGAGGACATCGCCGAGGTCGAGCCGATCGACTGGGGCCTCGTTCCCGCCTCCCATCTGGTCATGGACCAGGTGCTCGACATTGGACGGCTGCTTGCCCGGACCCTTGCGCGTCGCGACGTCGACGGCGCGGTCGTGGTGCAGGGGACGGACGTGATCGAGGAGACGGCCTTCGCCTGGGACCTGCTGCCGCTTGGCCGCAAGCCTGTCGTGGTCGTCGGCGCGATGCGCTCCGCCTCGGAGGAAGGGTACGACGGGCCCGAGAACCTGCGAAACGCGGTGCTGGCGGCGGCGACCCCCGGCCTGGCGGCGGAAGGCGTGGTGGTCGCCATGGCCGGGGAGCTGCACGCCGCGGACGACGTCCGCAAGACCCACACGCATGCCTACGCCACGTTCCAGAGCCCCAACGCCGGCCGGCTGGGAACGGTGGCCCGCGGAGCGGTGACGCTGGTACGGCGGCGCGCCGTTCACCACACCCTTCGGGCCATTCCCGACCATGCCGCCTCGCCCGTGCCACTGGTCACCGTCGCGCTCGATGACAGCGGCAGCATCGACGCAGCGGTGCAGCGGGAGCCGGCAGGGCTCGTCGTCGCGGCCACCGGCGCGGGGAACACCCCACCCGCGTACCTCGAGGCGTCCGAGCGGCTGATTGGCCGCGGCGTCCCGGTCGCTCTGACGACCCGCTGCCACTCCGGCCGCACGCTCCCGGGTTACGCCTTCCCGGGCGGCAGCAACACCTGGTGGGAGGCGGGCGCCGTCTTCACCGGCACGCTGGACGGACCCAAGGCGCGGATCCTTCTCGCGCTGGGCGTGGCATCCGGGTGGGGAAGCGCGGAGCTCGGTGCGTTCTGCACGCCGCTCGGCGGTGGCGCCGCGCCCACGGCTCAGGGATTCCCCGGGGTGCGGTGAAGCTCCAGCAGGTTCGGCCCGGAGCCCGGCGTGGCCGTCGACGCCACGAGGACCACGGCTGACCCGGCCGGCAGTGCCTCGTCCTCCCCCAGCAGCCATGCCATCAGCCCCAGACGACCGGTCGTGTCGGGCGGGGGGACGCAGGCCCGCGGCTCGACGCCGTGCACGAGCGCGAGCCGCCGCAGCACGTCCGGGCTGGGCGAGAAGGCGAGCACCGGCACCCGCGGCCGCAGCGCGGCGATCATCCGCGCGGTGCGCCCGGTGCGCGTATAGCACGCGATGGCCGTCACGTCGTGCTCGGTTGCCGCGACGGCGGCCGCGGCATAGGCCAGGGCGCTGGCATCGGAGTCCGGGTGGGGGGGCGCCCCTGCCGGCAGCAGCTTCTGCCCGCGGTCCTCGCACAGCCGCGCGATCCGAATGGCCGCCTCCGCGGCAAGGACCGGGTGGGATCCGATGGCCGTCTCGCCCGAGAGCATGATGGCGTCGGCGCCGTCGAAGATGGCGTTCGCCACGTCGCTCGCCTCGGCCCTGGTGGGACGCGGCGAGCTGATCATCGACTCGAGCATCTGCGTCGCCACGATCGAGGGGGTGCCGCGGTCGAGCGCATGGCGCACCAGCTGCTTCTGGAGGATCGGCACCTCTTCGTAGGGCAGCTCCACCCCGAGATCACCGCGCGCGATCATCACCGCGTCCGCCTCGCCGCAGATCGACTCGAAGGCGTCGATGGCTGGCCGCGTCTCGATCTTGGCGACGATCGGCGGGCCCTCGGGGCCGAGCAGGTCGCGGAGGTCGCGGACGTCGGACGCACGGCGCACGAACGACTGGGCCACGTAGTCGACCCCGAGCTCCAACAGCCGCGGGACGTCGGCGCGGTCCTTCTCGGTGAGGCTCGGCCCCCCGAGGCGCTCGGCCGGGACGCTGACGCCCGCACGCGGTCGAATGACCCCGCCGCGGACGACTTCGGTCTCGATGGTCCGGCCGCTCGTGGCGGTCACCCTCAGCTCGGCGGCGCCATCGGCGAGCAGGATCCGGTCGCGGCGCTGCAGCTCGTCCGCCAGGGACGCGTGGCTGACTCCGGCAGCCGTCGCGTCGCCGTGTGGCCAGGGGTCGGCATGGAGCGTGAACGGCGTGCCGGCCACCAGCTCGATTTCGTCGGACTCCAGGTCGCCCAGCCGGATCTTCGGGCCCGAGAGGTCGGCGAGCAGGGCCACCGACCGCCCGGCGGCCTCGGCCGCGGCACGGACCGTCTCCGCGGATCGCGCGTGGTCAGCTGGGGTCCCGTGCGAGAAGTTGATGCGTGCCACGTCCATGCCGGCCGCAGCCAGCTCGTCGACGCGGTCAATGCTCGCCGGGCCGATCGTGCATACGAGCTTGGTTCGAGGCATCGTCGACAGCCTAGCGCGGCACGGAGCCGTTGAGCTCCGTGTCGGTGCAGCCCGCGACTCCGTCACGGGTTATATCAGGAACGATATATCGGCTGACAGGGGCGGACCGACGCCAACGAGGAGGCTCGCCCAGGTCGGCAGCGATCCAGTGGCCTAGCCCGCGCTGACCGTCTGCTTGTAGGCCGCGCCGGCTGCTCGCCTCCGCTCGTGCTGGCCGAGGATCCGCTTGCGCAGGCGGATCGCGGTGGGCGTGACCTCGACCAGCTCGTCCGCGGCGATGAACTCGATCGCTGACTCGAGCGTGAGCACGCGCGGCGGCGTGTGGATCCGGTAGTCCCCGTCGGTGGCCTGCGTGCGCATTTTCGACAGCGCCTTTGACTTCGTCGGGTTGACGTCCAGGTCACCCGGCCGGCTGTTCTCGCCGATGATCATCCCCTCGTACACCTCGGTCGACGGACCGATGAACAGCTCCGAGCGCTCCACGAGGCTGGAGAGCGCGTAGGCCCGCGACTCGCCCGCCCTGTCCGCCACCAGCACCCCGCTGGTGCGGTGGGTCACCTCGCCGGCCGGCGGTCCGTACCCCTCGCCGATCTGGTGGATCAGCGCGGTCCCTCGCGTGTCCGACAGCAGCTGGCCCCGATATCCGATGAGCCCGCGGGTGGGGATGATGAACTCGAGTCGGACGCGTCCATCCGCATCGGTGGTCATCTGCTCCAGGCGTCCCTTTCGCCCGGCCAGGGCTTGCTGGACGACACCGATGTAGTCCGGCGGGATGTCGATCGTGACCCGCTCGTATGGCTCCTGGCCGTCGCGCATGATCACCTCCGGCCGGCTAATCGTGAGCTCGTAGCCCTCTCGCCGCATCTGCTCGATGAGCACGGCAAGCTGCAGCTCACCGCGCCCACGGACCTCGAACGTCTCACCGGACTCCGTGGGGTGTACCTCGATCGCCACGTTGCCGAGCACCTCGCGCTCGAGCCGCGCCTTGATCTGGCGGCTGGTCAGGAAGCTGCCGTCGCGGCCGGCCATCGGCGACGAGTTGACGCCGAAGGTCATCCGCAGCGTCGGGGCGTCCACGTCGAGGCGGGGGAGGGGCCGCGGGTCAACCGGGTCCGTGATCGTGTCGCCGATCGTGACCTCCGGCAGCCCGGCCACGCTCACGATGTCGCCGGGGCCGGCCTGCGTGATGTCGATGCGGTCGATGCCGTGTGCCGTCTGGAGGGCCGTCACGCTGCCGGTCAGGGTGACGGAACGCCCCGGTTCGATGCTCCCGTCGGGATCCTCGGCCTCCTCGCGCACGATGACCACCCGCTGGCCGACCTTGATCGTCCCGTTTCTGAGGCGCCCCACGGCCATGCGTCCGACGTAATCGTTCGCGCTGAGGTTGGTGACGAGCAGCTGGAGCGGATGCTCCGGCTCGTAGGCGGGCGGCGGCGTGACCGACACGAGCAGGTCGAGGAGCGGACCCAGGTCGGTGCCCGGTTCGGCGAGGTCCCGCGTCGCCGTTCCTGCCTTTGCGTTGGTGTAGACGACCGGGAACTCGATCTGGTGCTCATCGGCGCCGAGATCCATGAACAGCTCGTACACGTCATCGAGCACCTGGGCGGGCCGGGCGTCGGACCGGTCGATCTTGTTGAGGGCCACGATGACAGGCAGATGGCGCTGCATCGCCTTTCCGAGCACGTAGCGGGTCTGCGGCAGCGGGCCCTCCGAGGCATCGACCAGCAGGAGGACGGCGTCCACCATGAGCAGCGAGCGCTCCACCTCGCCGCCGAAATCGGCGTGGCCCGGCGTATCGACGATGTTGAGCCGGACGCCCCCGTAGTCCACAGTCGTCTGCTTGGCGAGGATGGTGATGCCCTTCTCGCGCTCCAGGTCGCCGGAGTCGAGGACGCGGTCGACGACCGCCTCATTGGCCCGGAACGTCCCCGTCTGCCGCAGCATGCCGTCCACCAGCGTCGTCTTGCCGTGGTCGACGTGGGCGATGATCGCGACGTTGCGAAGGTCGTTCCGAATGGTGAGGGGCATCGCTTCCATCGTGGCAGATGCTCCACGGGTATGCATCGGCCGGGAAGGCGACACCGGAAGTACCGGCTGGTCGTGGGAACATCGGTCATAGGCACCACACACCTCCACCCATAGGCTGCCCTCACGGGCCGATCGGTCCGGTCGGACCCCACTGCCCCTCCACCCAGGAGCCCTTTCGTTGCGCCGCTTGCTTCTTGCTGCCCTGGCCACGTTGAGCCTGGCAGCCTCTCTCGGACTGCCGGCTCGTGCCTCAGCCGCGGATCCCGCCCTGACCCCCAAGGTGGCCATCATCGTCGGGCCCGTCGGCTCGCTGACGCCCACCTACCTCCATCTCGCCGAGCTGGCAGCCGCTGAGGCGGAAGCCGGCGGTGCGACGGTGGCGCGTGCGTACTCCCCGAATGCGACGCCGGCGAACGTGCTCGCCGCCGTGGCGGATGCTCACGTCGTCGTCTACTTCGGCCACGGGTACGGGCATCCGAGCCCGTACGGCCCGCTGGACACGGGGCGCCAGAACGGCTGGGGCCTCCAGGGGCCTGGCGCGCGCGGCACGCATGGCGACAGCCTGAACGGCGAGCTCGCCTACTACGGCGAGGACTGGATCGTCGCCAACGCTCGCCCAGCCCCGGGCTTCGTGATGATCTATTCGAACACCTGCTACGCGCCCGGCGCCTCCGAGGGCGGCTTCGCTCCGGCCACGCCTCAGGTCGCCGCCGAGCGCGTCGCCGCCTATTCCCGCAAGGTCTTCTCGATGGGCGGCTCCGCGTACTACGCCGTCGACTTCGACCGCGGCGCCGCCGACCTCGTGGGCCGGATCCTGGCGAACCCCGCGGCAACGTTCGGCTCGCTGTTCGCCACCGATCAGCGCTACGCGCCGTGGGCGCTCACCACGCAGCCGCACCTGTTCAGCGCCGGACAGGAGGTCTGGCTGCACCGGACGAAGTACACCGAGGGCCCGCCGAACTACTGGTACGCCTTCGCCGGCAATCCGAACGCCACGCCGGCTCGCAGCTGGGACCCGATTGCGCCGACCCTCGAGCTCGCCTCTGACGTCGAGGCGGTGGTCCCCGACAGGGTCGTGGTGACGCTGTTCCCCAGCGAGCCGATCATCGGTCTGACGCCGGCCCACCTGCGCCTCGCCGACACCGACGGCGCGTACGTGGAGGCGACGGTGCAGGTGGATGCCGCTTCCGGGAACATCACGGTTCGACCCGCGCAGCCCCTGGACCTCTCGGCCCGATACTCGTTGCAGCTCCTTGCCGGAGCCACCGACCGGGTCGGCAACCCGCTCGTACCGCGACTGTGGACGCTGGCGACCCGGCTGGACGCCGATCCACTGGTGCGTGACCTGGCCGTCCGTCTCGAGCCCGGACCGCATGAGTTCGTCCGGTTCGACGCCGCATGGAACGAGGCCGAGCGGCGCGCCCTGCAGCTTGATGCCGGCATCGCCCTGGCGGCCACGGCGCGCGCCCGGCTGCCGGGCCGTGAAGGGTCGTGGCTCGCCCTGCGCGGGGAGGGACTCGATGGCTGGTGGGTTCCCGAGTCGCGCGCCGCTCATGCGGTCGGCGCGGTGGGGGAGGGGACGCTCAGCGAGCCCCTGCCGATCGTGATGCCGGCGGGCGCACACCCGCTGTTCACGGTGGAGGACGGAGTCGCCAGTCCGGACGGCGTGCTGCACATCGGGTCGCACCCGAACCACGTTGTCGACCGCAGGATGATCGTGGACGGGACGACGTATCTGCGGCTGCGGTCCGGTGCGGCAACCGTCGCCGGCCGCTGGATCGCCGCGGATCCCGAGAGGGCGGCCTTCGACGTCGCGCTTGTGGCGCCACACCTTCGCCTGACGGCGTCGGAAGACCTTCCCGCACCTTCAGAGCTCCGACTGCGATCGGGGGACTGGACCCTGTTCCGCCTGGACGCAGACGGTCGTGTCCTCGACCGGCGCATGGTCTCGGCTGGCGACGTGGCGAGCCATGTCAGCGATCGCGTCCTCGACGTCGGCACGGCGCGGATGTTCGTGATCGCCGGCGGCGATCACGCCGGCTGGGCGGTCCGCGAGGATGCCCGGGTGGAGGTCATCCCCGGCCGCGCGGAGATCGGCACGCCGGACTGAGGCACGTGCCGAGGCGTCGTTGCGTCGAATGACGTACCGCCGGGCGGGACGGCTGCTTCATTCGAAGGGCCACACGGCGGGCGTAGCGTCAGGTGTGCAAACGCTCTGACACAGGTGCCACCGATGCTTCCCCCGCAGCCCGCCCAGGACCCCGCCACCATCTCCGATCGAGAGCTGGGAGTGGCGGCGATGCTCCTCCTGGTCATCGTCGTCCTGACCGCGATCGCCGTTCCCGCGCTCGCCTAGCCCGCCGGCCCCGGGCGCGGCGGCATTTGCCGGTGCGCGGCTGTGCGTGTCGAGCGGCCGAGCGCTGGACCGCGACGTGGACAACCTGTGGACAGCTCCGTGGACGCGTCGGATGTTCGGGGATAACCGGGATTGCGTCGTGGCCTAGGTGGGGCCGATACTGAGGTCGTCCCGAAGGGGCAAGCGCACCCGGATCACCAGGTTTCGATCAGGTGTTCCGGGGCCGGATCCAGCGGCTTCGGTC
>JASLBU010000033.1 GCA_030146365.1 Candidatus Limnocylindria bacterium
CCGCGATGCAGCAGCTGACGCAGGACGGCACGATCTACGGGCTGCCGGACTTCTTCGACACCGCGGTCTGGATGGCCGCCACCGCCGAGTTCGAGGAGGACGGGGTCGACCCGAACCTCGACTGGAGCGACTGGGATGCCATCGCGGAGGCCAACGAGCAGCTGTTGACCGGCCAGGGCGCCGACCTCGAGGAGATCGGAATCGACCCGAAGGTCGCCGGCGACTACTCGTTCTTCAACCTCTGGGTGTATGCCAATGGAGGCCAGCTGCTCAGCGATGACGGCCTGACGGCGCAGGTCAACTCGCCGGAGGCGATCGAGGCGCTCGAGTTCACCAAGGGACTCATCGAGGCCCACGGCACGACGAGCGAGTTCCTCGACTTCCGGAACAGCGTCGAGCTCAACGGCGACTTCTTCGGCTCGCCGAACCAGTTCGACCTGGGCACCGAGGCGGCATTCCCGATGCAGCAGTGGTACCTGAACGTGGCCGCCGAGAACTCGCCGGACACGGAGCTCACCATCACGCCGTTCCTGACTCGCGAGGGTGAGCCGATCACCTTCCAGGACGGATCGGGCTGGGCGATCGTGGAAGGCAGCGACAACCCCGAGGGCGCGTGCGCCTTCATCACGTCGATGGTCTCCACCGACGCCTGGGTGACCGCTGCCGAGACCCGCAAGACCCAGCGCGACGAGGAGGGACTTCCGTTCACCGGTGTGTACTCCGGTAACGCGGAGGCGGACGAGGTGATCTTCGGAGAGCTCGTCGACCTCAGCGATTTCCCGACCTTCGAAGCGGGTGTCGAGGCGGTGCTGGAGGCGCAGGAGAACGCCTATGCCATTCCGAACTCCCCGGCAGCCGAGGAGTTCCGGCAGATCGTGCTCGACGCGGTCGACCAGGCGCTGACCGGCGCTGCGACCCCGGAGGAGGCGTTGAACGCCGCACAGGAAGAGGCGCAGGCGGCACTCGACGCGGCGGCGCCGTAAGCCACCCTTGAGCTGAAGGCGTCATGAGCGCCCAACCGGCCGTCCAGCGTCGCTTCATGCGGCGCTGGACGGCTGCGGACCGCGAGGTCATCCCGTGGGTCCTGCTGTTCCTCAGCCCGTGGATCGTGGGCCTGATCGTGTTCACGATCATCCCGATGGTGTGGAGCCTGTGGCTGAGCTTCACCGACTACGACTCGCTGTCCGACGTCGGCAACTTCGTCGGCATCGACAACTACACGCAGATGGTCGGAGACCCGCGCGTCTCCCTCTCCCTCTTCAACACCGCGTACTTCACGGTGCTGTACGTGCCCCTGAGCACGGCGCTGGGGATCTTCCTCGCGACCATGCTGAACGGCATCGGCGGTCGCTGGGCGGGCTTCTTCAGGACCGCGTTCTATCTCCCGAACCTGACGCCGTCCGTCGCCGTCGGCACGCTTTTCCTGCTCATCCTCAACGGGCAGAGCGGAATCCTGAACCAGGCCCTGGACGTCGTCGGCATCAACGGCCCGAGCTGGCTGAACGATGGCGGCTGGGTCAAGAACGGGATCGTGATCATGATGCTGTGGAGCATCGGCGGTACGGTCATCATCCTGTTTGCCGCGCTGCGCAACGTGCCCGGCGAGCTCTACGAGGCCGCTCGCATCGACGGCGCCGGCCGCTGGCAGCAGTTCATGAACGTGACGCTGCCCATGATCAGCGGTGCGCTCTTCTTCGTCATCGTCATCAACACGATCTCCTCGCTGCAGCTGTTCAGCGAGGTCTACACGATGTTCTACGGGACGCAGCAGGGAATGAGCGCCGGGTCGGAGCGGGCGGCGCTGTTCTACGTGATCTACCTCTACCGGAATGCATTCGAGTTCTTCCAGACCGGATACGCGTCGGCGCTCGCCTGGGCGCTCTTCGTCGTCATCCTCGTCATCACGCTCGTTCAGCTGCGGCTCAGCAAGCGCTTCGTCTACTACGAGGGAGAGTGAGCGATGGCAACCGATACCCACGCTGATCGCTCGCTCGTGCCGGGCATCGACCGTCCGGCCGAGGCGGCCGCCACCACCTCGAAGAGCCCCCTCCAGGGCCTGGGCCGGCGCATCGGCTTCCTGGCCATCCTGGTCGGATTCACCGTGCTGTTCGTGTACCCGTTCATCTGGCTGGTGTCCGCATCGCTCAAGCCCGGAGCCGACGTCTTCAACGGAGAGCTCATCCCCGACCCGGTCGTCTGGGGCAATTATCCGGAGCTGTTCACGCTGACCCGAATGGCGGACTGGACGTGGAACAGCACGTACGTGTCAATCCTTGCCGCGATCACGGTCACGGCCAGCTCCGCGCTGGTCGCCTTCGCGTTCGCATACTTCCGTTTCCCGTATCGGAACGTGGTGTTCGGAATCGTCCTCGCGAGCATGATGCTGCCGGGCGCCGTGACGATGATCCCGAACTTCCTCATCTGGGACGCCCTGGGTTGGACGAACACCCACGTGCCGCTCTGGGCCGGCAACCTCTTCGCGTCGCCGTTCTACATCTTCCTGCTGCGCCAGTTCTTCCTAGGCCTGCCGCGCGAGCTGTTCGATGCGGCCCGGGTCGACGGGGCCAACTACCTGCGGATGTGGTGGTCGGTGGCCTTGCCGCTGACGCGGGCGGCGCTGATCGTGGTGTTCGTGTTCGAGCTCAAGGCCGCCTGGACGGACCTCGTGAAGCCGCTCATCTTCCTGCGGGACGTGCCGCTCTACACGCTGCCCCGCGGTCTGAAGGCAGTCATCGACAGCCCCTCCATCGGCGGTGAGCGCCACTTCGAGCTGCTTGCCGTGGGCGGCGTGATCGTCACCGTCCCCATGCTGATCATCTTCTTCCTGGGGCAGCGTTACTTCCTGGAAGGCATCGCCACGACGGGGTCGACGGGCCGCTGACCGACCCGGCGCTCTTTCGCGACGAGGGGGCCCACGAGCCGGCGCGCCCCGTCACGCTGGCACGGGCGATCCGGGTCGCGTTCAGGGCATATCTCGACGAGATCGTCCCGTTCCTGTCGGTGAACGGCGTCCTCGTGGTGGTGAGCCTCCTCGCCGTCGCGGCAGCTGCGGTGGTTCCGCTGCTCGTGGTGCTCCTCCCGCTGCTGGCCCTCCCCGCCAGCGTGCTGATGCGGCTCGCCGTCGAGGCGGCCCGCGACGCCGCTCCGCAACCGGGGCTGGCTCGGGCCGAGGCGAGCCGGCTGGCGCTGCGCAAGCTCGGCGTTGCGACCGTGCAGCTGCTGGTGCTGGCACTCGGCGTCCTGAACGTGTCGCTCGCGCCGGCCATCGGTGGAGTTCCCGGCCTGCTCGCCGGCATCGTCGCCGCCTATGCCCTCATCGCGTCAGCGGTCTTCGCGGTCGCCCTGTGGCCGATCGTCTGCGATCCCCGGCGCGAGGCTCCGCTGGCGGATCAGCTGCGACTGGCGCTGGCGGTGACCCTGCTGCGGCCGATTCAGCTCGCGGTGCTGGCGCTGATCGCCCTGCTCGCCGGCATCGTGTCGGCGCAGCTCATCGTCCCGGCGCTGTTTCTGCCCTCCCTGGTCGCGCTCGCCGCCGCGGCGTACGTGAGCGACGTCGCGGACCGGCTCCGCCTCGTGGCCCGCTAGCGCCGATCCGTTCCGAGCTCCACGACCAGCGCCTGGTTGCCGCCGAGCACCACGCCATCGAGCGCGATCGGCTCACCCCGCCGCCGATCCGGGTCGCTCGCCAACCGGAGGCTGCCGCTCCGGGGCAGCCGGCCTCGGGCCGCCGCGACGAAGTCCACCTCGATGTTCGCGTCCCCGCAGTTGACCGCGACCGCCATCCGTTCGCCGTGGTGCTCCCGAACGAAGGCGACCACCGGCGTGTCGGCCGGCAGGTCGATGGCTCGCTGGCTGCCGACGCCGATCGCGGCCGAGTCGTGCCGCAGCGCGACGAGGGAGCGATAGAGGGCCAGGGTCGAACGCGCGTCACGCGCCTGGTCGGCGACGTTCCGCGCAGTGACATCGCCGAGGGGCAGCCATGGCGTCGCCGCCGAGAACCCGCCACCCGGCGATGCATCCCAGTGCATCGGCGAGCGCGACGCATCGCGGCCGCTTCGGTCCAGGCCGCCCAGGTCGGGCGCGCCGACGTCGGGCATGCCGATCTCCTCGCCCATGTAGAGGACCGGCGTGCCGCGCGCCGTGAGCAGCAGGACGGCGGCCGCAGCGCTCGCCTCCTGCCCGAACCGCGTCGCGTGGCGCGACACGTCGTGGCTCGAGAGGACCCTGCACGGCCAGGCGTGGGCCGGCAGGAGCGCCTCCGCGCTCTCGAGGCTCGCGCGGAGCCGCGGGGCGTCCCAGCCGGCGAACAGGAAGTCGAAGTCGAAGACCAGGTCGAACGCGTCGCCGGGATGCTCGCCCAGGTAGCGACCCATGCGTTCCACCGGCAGGTACGACTCGCCGATGAGCAGCGGTTCGCCGTCCCCGGCGGACTCCGCGGCGCGGCGGAGCGAGCGCACCACGTCGATGGCCTCGGGCCGATCCTTGTTCCAGAGGCGCAGCTCGTGCTGCATCCGCTCGGGCAGTCGCGGCACGAAGACCCCGGCGGCGGGTGGGTTGTCGCGCAGCAGCGGATCCTTCACGGCGCGGTCGATCGCGTCGACCCGGAAGCCATCGACGCCACGCGCGCGCCAGAAGCGCAGGATGTCGCCGAAGGCCGAAACGACGGCCGGGTTCCGCCAGTTGAGGTCCGGCTGCTCGGGGTAGAACGAGTGGAGGTAGTACTGGCCGGTTCGCTCGTCCAGCTCCCATGCCGGACCGCCGAACACGCTCAGCCAGTTGTTCGGCGGCCCGCCGTCCGGCGCCGGATCCGCCCAGTGATACCAGTCGCGATGCTCGTTCGAGCGCGACCCGCGCGAGGCGACGAACCAGGGGTGCTCCACCGAGGTGTGGCAGGGCACGACGTCGAGCAGCACGCGCAGCCCGCGGCGGTGGGATTCGGTCACGAGCCGGTCGAACGTCTCGAGGTCACCGAAGACCGGATCGATGTCGAGGTAGTCGCTCACGTCGTAGCCGAAGTCGGCCAGCGGCGATGGGTAGATCGGGCTCAGCCAGATGGCGTCGACGCCCAGGGAGCCCGGCGCTCCGCGCAGGTGACCGAGCCGATCGATGATGCCGGCCAGATCGCCGATGCCGTCACCGCTCGCATCCGCGAAGGAGCGCGGGTAGATCTGGTAGATGACGCCGTTGCGCCACCACTCAGCCACCGCCGACGACCGGCAGGGGCGCCGCATCCAGCGGGTCGGGCGATGGCGGCAGGCACCGGATCAGCTCCAGGCCCTGCCCGGTGAGGCGCGCGTCGGTGGCTGCGGCCGGCAGGGCGAAGGTCACCCCGCGACCCAGCGGGAGTTCCTGGGTGGCGGCGCGCACGGATCCGGTCCCGGCGAGGACGAGCAGCGGCGCAGCACATCGGCGAGTGAGGTCATCTCGATGGCGGCGACCGTAGCACAGCCGCGCGGCACTCCCGTGATCGCAGCCTCTACGATACGTGGACCCCGCACAGGACCGGTATCCCGCCGATGCTCCCCGCCGTCACCGTCCCCGGTCAGATTCTCGGTCCGCGCACGTGACCGCGCCCCGGCCGATCCTGGGCATCGACATCGGTGGCACGAAGCTGGCGGCGGGCGTCGCGCTGCCGGATGGGGAAGTCCTGGCGCACCACCGTCGTCCGAGCCACGCGACCGAGGGGCCGGAAGCCATGATCGGGCGCATCGTCGAGCTCTCGCGCGCGGTGGTGGCCGACGCGGGGCTCGAGCTCGACGGGATTGATCGGATCGGCATCGGCTGCGGCGGCCCGCTCGACCCGTGGAGGGGGATCGTTCACAACGCCCTCAACAACCCGGGTTGGACCGACGTGCCGATCGTCACGTCGATCGAGGCAGCGCTTGGCCGCCCCGCGGTCCTCGACAACGACGGGAACGCGGCGGCGTTGGGCGAGCACCGGTTCGGAGCGGGACGGGGCGTGTCGGACCTGGTGTACCTCACCGTCTCGACGGGCATCGGGGGTGGTGCGATCGTCGCCGGCGGGCTGCTCCGCGGCGCGAACGGCAACGCCGCCGAGCTCGGCCACATCTCCGTGGACGCGGATGGGCGGCCGTGTCACTGCGGATCGGTCGGATGCATCGAGGCCTATGCGTCAGGCACGAACATCGCCGCACGTGCCAGGGAACGGCTGGCGGCCGACGAAGGTCCAAGCCGGCTGCGCGAGCTCCCTACGGATCCGACGGCCGTCGACGTGGCCGAGGCGGCCGCCGCTGGAGATCCGATCGCCACCGAGGTCTGGGACAGGTCCATGCGGCTCATCGGGGCCGCCGTGGCCTCCATCATCCACGCCTTCAACCCGGCACGGGTCATCATCGGCGGCGGCGTGACCGGCGCCGGCGACCAGTTCTTCGAGCCGGTGCGCCGCACCGTGGACGAGCGCACCATGCCGTGGCTGCGCCGCTCGGTGGAGGTCGTGCCGGCCGAGCTCGGCGAGCTCACGGGGATCCTCGGCGCCGTCGCGGTGGCCATCCACCGTGCGGAGCGGTTCGCCCGCCCCACGCACGCCGGCAGGGAGCCGATGCATGCCCGATCGTGACGCCGACGCGCTCCGCCTGGAGTGGGAGGAGCATCTCCGGGTCGCTGCCGACGCGGTGAGTCTGCTGCCGGTCGTTCACCAGATCGCTGCGGCGATCTGCGCGTCGCTGGAGCGGGGTGGCGCACTTGTCACATTCGGGAACGGCGGCAGCGCGGCGGACGCTCAGCACTTCTCCGGGGAGCTGCTGGGCCGATTTCGTGCCACGCGACGCCCGCTGCCCGCCCTGGCACTGTCCACCGACCCCTCGGTGGTGACCTGCATCGCCAACGACTTCAGCTACGACGACGTATTCGCGCGGCAGGTCGAGGGGCTCGTCGGCGCCGACGACGTGGTGGTGGGGATCACCACCAGCGGACGGAGCGAGAACGTCGTTCGCGGCCTGCGTTCCGCGCGAGCCCGCGGCGCGCTCGCCATCGCCTGGACCGGCGCGGATCCCGGGCCGGCGGGCGAGGCGGCCGACCTCGTGCTCGCCGTGCCCTCCACGACCACCGCCCGAGTCCAGGAGGTGCACACGCTGGCGATGCACACCATCTGCGTGGCGATCGACGCGTGGGACGCCCGGCGCGAGGCCCAGGCGTGACCGAGGCCGTCGAGCGCCCGCCGGCCGTCGTCGCCGACGCGGGCCGCGGTCGTCTGCACCTCATCGGCAACGCGCACATCGACGCCGTCTGGCTGTGGCCCTGGCAGGAGGGCTTCGCCGAGGTCAAGGCGACGTTCCAATCGGCGCTCGACCGGATGCGCGAGTACCCGGAGTTCGTGTTCACCTGCTCCTCGGCCGCGTACTACGCCTGGGTCGAGGAGAACGCGCCGGCCATGTTTGCCGAGATCCGCGAGCGGGTGGCCGAGGGCCGCTGGCGAATCGCGGGCGGCTGGTGGGTGGAGCCGGATTGCAACATCCCGTCCGGCGAGTCCTTCGTGCGCCAGGCCGTCATCGGCCAGCACTACTTCGCGTCGCGCTTCGGCCGCATTGCCACGGTCGGCTACAACCCGGACGCCTTCGGGCACGCGGGCTCCCTGCCCCAGCTGCTGCGAGGCGCTCGCCTCACGGGCTACACCTTTCTCCGGCCGGAGCCGCACGAGAAGGATCTGCCCGGCAACCTGTTCTGGTGGGAGTCGCCCGACGGCTCGCGTGTCCTCGCCTTCCGCATCAACTTCGGCTACACCGTATGGGGCGACCTCGAGGAGCACGTGCGGCGGCACATGGACCGGTTCGTGGACGGCACCCATGCGCTCCTGTGCTTCTACGGCGTCGGCAACCACGGCGGCGGGCCGACCCGCGCGAACCTTGACGCGATCCGCGCGATGGAACGCGTGGAGGGGCTGCCGGCCCTGGCTCACTCGTGGCCGGCCCGATACTTCGACGAGGTGGCGGAGACCACGGGCATTCCCGTGGTCCGCGACGAGCTGCAGCATCACGCGGTCGGGTGCTACGCGGCCGTCTCGAGCGTGAAGCGTTGGAACCGCCGGGCCGAGGAGGCGCTGGCAACCGCCGAGCGGTGGGCGTCCGTCGCCGCGCGGGAGGCGCTGCAGCCGTACCCGGACGACCTGTCGGGCGCGTGGCGCAACGTGCTGTTCAACCAGTACCACGACATCCTGGCCGGCACGAGCATCGAGACCGCGTACGACGATGCACGGTCGCAGGTCGGCGAGTCGATCGCCATCGCGGATCGCGCGCGCACGAACGCGGTGCAGGCCATCAGCTGGGCGGTCGACACTCGCGGGCCGCGGGGCGCCCGGCCGATCGTCGTGGCCAACCCGCTCGCCTGGGACAGCCGCCGGGTCGTCGAAGTCGAGCTCGGCCGGCACGCGGAAGGGGGTCGCTTGGTCGACGACCGCGGGACCGAGGTTCCCTACCAGGAGGTCCGTCCGCTGGCGACGAGCCGGGGCCGGCACCGCATCGCTTTCGTGGCCGACCTGCCGTCGCTGGGCTACCGGGCCTGGTTCCTGGTGCCGGCGGATCCCTCGTTCGAATGGCACGAGACCGCCGCGGCGGTCGGCGAAGTGGCCGCCGCCGCGCCGTCCCAGGTCGAGGGGCTCACCAGCGCTCAGCTCGCCGAGGGCCCGCCGCCGAATCCGGGCGAGACCGGCCCCGCGTCACCGAGCGTGCTGGAGGCGACGGACACCACCATCGAGAACGGTCGGCTGCGCCTGGAGATCGACGCCGGCCGCGGCGACATCGCGGCGCTGATCGACCGGGCCACGGGACGGCCGGTCTTCACGGGCCCCGCCGCCCGGGCGGTCGTCGCGGAGGACCGTTCCGATACGTGGAGCCACGGAGTAACCCACTACGAGCGCGGCGCGGACGCCTTCGAAGCCGAGCGGGTACGGTTGGTGGAGGACGGCCCGTTGCGCGCCACGATCCGCGCCGAGTGCGTGCGCCGCATCGACGGCTCGCGGCTGGTCAGCGAGTACACGCTGCACCGTGACGCCCGCCGCGTGGACGTCGACGTGACGGTCGACTGGCACGGCAGGTACGAGATCCTCAAGCTGCGGTTT
>JASLBU010000078.1 GCA_030146365.1 Candidatus Limnocylindria bacterium
CCTCGAGGCTCCGGCCGGACGGCTCGGGGCGTCGATCCAGCCGGTGAGCCTGGCGAAGCGCATCGAGCGGGCGATGGACACCAACAAGACGTACGCCGACGTCGGGGTCATCGTGCCCAACCAGTACGACCTCCACCTGCATCCGTCGGACTTCGCCGCGTTCTCGTCCTACCGGTCATCGCTCGAGGACGACCTCGCGCACGGTGTCATCTCGCGCGCCCGCCACGAGCGCTACACACTCGTCGCCCGGCCGCGGGTCCAGATCCTCCCCGACGAGGGCACGCGTCGTGGCGAGATCCGGGTGGCTGCCAACGTCGTCGACGAGCGGGGCGACCGGCTGCGCGACGCCGAGCCGATTCCCCACGCCTCGGACACGATGGTCTTCAACCGCGCGCCCGCGGACGCCCCCGACTCGGCACGGCGCGCCTACCTCCTCGTCAGCACGCGCGGCAGCCGACCGGTCCAGTTCGACCTCGGGGGGCCGCTGATCGGCATCGGCCGGGCGAGCGATAACGACGTCATCGTCGATGACCCGATGGTGAGCCGGCACCACTGCCAGCTGAAGCTGCAGCACGGGGCCTACGGCTTCGCCGACCTGGGCAGCCGGAACGGCTCGACGGTGAACGGCCAGCCGGTGAGCCAGATCGCGCTCGGCCCGGGTGACGTCATCCGCATCGGCGACACGGAGATCGAGTTCCAGGTGCGCGGGTGACCGGCGACATCCTGCGGCTGCTTCTCCTGGCGCTGCAGCTGGGATTCGTCGCGCTCCTCTACCTCGTGCTGCTGCGCTTCGCCTCGTCGCTCCTGCGGGACCTCCGCGGCGCGGAAGAGGCGCAGGTGGCGTCGCGAACGGGCATCGGGCGGCTGACGGTCCTCGAGTCGCCGGCCGACGAGCCGCCGGCCGACAGCACCATCGCGCTGGGGCCGATCAACTCGATCGGCCGGAACGTGAACAACACGATCTACGTCGAGGACGATTTCGTGAGCACGACGCACGCGATGCTCACCTTCCGGGGCCGCAGCTGGTTCGTGGAGGACCAGGGGAGCACGAACGGGACGTACGTGAACGGCCACCGCATCGACCGACCGGTGGCCCTCAGCTTCGGGGACGAGCTCATGGTGGGGCGCGTCAGGATGCGGCTCGACCGGTGATCTTCGCATGATGCGCATCACCTGGCGCGGGGCCGAGCTCGGGTTGCTCGTCCCCATCCTCCTCCTGGTGCCGCTCGGCTTCGTCATCACCAACATCGCGCTGAGCGGCGCCTTCGAGCCGGGCCCGCTCGAGCTCGCCTTCGGCTACGTGGCGCTCATCGCCGGCGCCCACTTGGTGCTCGTCGCCTTCCGGCATCGCGGCGATCAGCTGCTGCTGCCCGCCGTGGGCGCGCTCGGCGGCTTGGGGATCGTGATGCTGAACCGCATGCCCCAGGACCTGGCGGGCACCAGCGTCGCCGGCATCGAGCTGGGCATGGCCGCCACCCAGCTGCTGTGGTTCGGCGTCGGGATCGTCGCCATGCTGGTGATCGCGGTCGGGCTGCGCGACGACGGCATCCTGCGGCATTACAAGTACACCTGGGCGGCGATGGCCATCGGCCTCCTGGTCGCGACCCTGGTGCTGGGGTACGAGGTG
Source organism: Candidatus Limnocylindria bacterium (assembly GCA_030146365.1). Taxonomy (GTDB): domain Bacteria; phylum Chloroflexota; class Limnocylindria; order QHBO01; family QHBO01; genus JACDBZ01. The sequence goes on from JASLBU010000078.1 coordinate 1,628, forward strand.
AACGGCGCGCGGCTATGGATCGATCTCGGCCCGGTGAGCGTGCAGCCCGGCGAGTTCCTGAAGATCGCGCTGGTGGTCTTCCTGGCCGGCTACCTCGCCGAGACCCGCACGCTGCTCACCAGCGCGCGGATGCGGATCGGCTTCCTGTCCATCCCGCCGCTGCCGTACTTCCTGCCCATGCTGGTGCTGTTCGGCATCGTGATGCTGATGGCCGTGAGCCTGAACGACCTCGGCGCCGCGCTGCTGCTGTTCGGCACCTTTCTGGTCATGCTGTTCGTGGCGACCGGCCGCCGCAGCTACGTGCTCATCGGCCTGATCCTGTTCGTGGCCGGATCCTTCGTGGCGTACCGGTTGTTCGGCCACGTGCAGGGCCGCGTGAACGTCTGGATCGACCCGTTCGCCGATCCGCTCGGCGCGGGGTTCCAGCCGGTTCGCGCCATCTACGCCCTCGGCCGGGGCGGCATCTTCGGGGAGGGCCTCGGGCAGGGCCTCGTCACGCTGGGTGGCAACCTGACGATCCCGTTCGTCCACACCGACTTCATCTTCACCGCCATCGCCGAGGAGCTCGGGCTGCTGGGCGGGTTCGCGCTGCTGGCGTTCGCCTGCGTCCTCGTCTTCCGTGGCCTGCGGATCGCCGCCCTGGCGCGTGACGACTTCGGGGGGCTGCTTGCCGCGGGCCTGACCGCCAGCCTGGGCCTCCAGACGCTGATCATCATCGGCGGCAACACGAAGCTCATCCCGCTGACCGGCATCACCCTGCCGTTCGTCAGCTACGGCGGCTCCAGCGTGCTGGCCAGCTTCATCATGATCGGGCTGCTGCTGGCGGTCAGCCACCGCAGCGGCGTCGGTACCGATGCGGAGGCGTCGGGATGATCGCCACCAACGTCCGCCGGCTGGGCGTCTACCTGATCATCGCCTTCGCGATCGTCTCGGCGAGCATGGTGTGGTGGCAGGTCATCGAGTCACCCAGCCTCGCGGCGCGCTCCGACAATCCGGAGGTGATCGCCGCGCGGCAGACCCTGCTGCGCGGCTCCATCTTCGACGCTCGCGGGGAGCTCCTCGCGTCGTCGCAGCTGGTCGACGGCCTGAGCACACGGAGCTACGTCGATCCGGCGTTCACCCACGTCATCGGCTACTCCAGCCTGCGCTTCGGCAGCACCGGGATCGAGCGATCGCACGAGGACCTGCTGGTCGGCCAGGCCGACCCGAACCCCCTGCGGCAGCTGGTGAGCGACGTCCTGGATCGCGTCCCGGAGCCGCGCGATCTCACGCTGACGATCGACCGCCGCCTGCAGGACTTCGCCGCCACGCAGCTTGGGTCGAGCCCCGGCGCCATCGTGGCCATCGACCCGGCGACGGGCGCGATCCTGGCGATGGTGTCGACTCCGACCTTCGACGCCAACCCGATCTCCGGGAACCCGGCGGCCGCCCAGGCACCGATGGACGCCCTCCGCGCCGATGCGGCCGAACCGCTGCTCGCCCGCGCTCGGCAGGGAACGTACGTGCCCGGGTCGATCATGAAGGTCTTCACGGCGGCCGCGGCGCTCGACGCGGGCGTGATCACGCCGGAGACGACGTTCGAGGACCAACCGCGTCAGGAGACCGAGGGCTTCGTGGTCGATGGCTTCACCATCCGTGAGCACGACCTCGGCGGGATCCAGCCGGGCCTCTGGCCGCTCTCCCAGAGCCTCCAGGTCTCGAGCAACATCTTCTTCGCCCATGTCGGACTGGAACTCGGTGCCGAGCGCTTCCTCGCCGCGGCCGAGCGGTTCGGCTTCTGCGGACCGCTCCAGATCGGCCCGGGCGACCGGTCGCTCAACGTGAACCCGAGCTACGTGACCCAGCCCGGCGAGGACGGCTGTGGCCCGTTCAGCAGCGACGTGGAGCTGGCGAGTGCCGCCTTCGGGCAGGGATCGACGGCGGTGACGCCGGTCCAGATGGCCCTCCTCGCCGCCGCGGTCGCGGGGGACGGCGTGATGCCCGACCCCTACGTCGTCCGGGACGTCCGGGCCCACAGTGAGGGTGATGCCCCCAGCGAGACGGTCCTCGAGCGGTTCGGATCGCCCGGCGGCACCCGGGTCGTCAGCGGCGAGGCGGCCCGCCAGACGCGAGTCGCCATGGTCGACGCGGTGAACGGCGAGCTCGGCCGCCTCTACGCCGGCCAGGCCGACATCACGCTGTACGGGATCACGAACCTGCGCGCCGCCGGGAAGACGGGCACCGCGCAGCTCGGCGGCGAGCAGGCGCCGCACTCCTGGTTCATCGGCTTCGCGCCGGCACAGGGGGACGCGACGCCCTCGATCGCGGTCGCCGTGCTGGTCGAGAGCGGGGGATCGGGCTCGGGGAACGCGGCGCCGATCGGCGGCAAGGTCATGGCGGAGTGGCTGCGGCTGTCAGCCGAGGACGGCTGACCGCCGCGACCCGTCTGAACCGGTTCCGAAGGTCCTGCAGTATTGTTGGCAGCGGGACGGGCCCGAGAACCGTGCCCCGGCCGAGCAGGGGAGACCCCACCACCGTGAAGAACGTCCAGTCGCCGGCGGAGCGCGTGGCGGCGAGCGTCGAGCGCGTCATCGTCGGGAAGCACCACGAGGTGCGGATGGCGCTCGTCGCGTTGCTGTGCGAAGGACACATCCTCATCGAGGACGTCCCCGGCGTCGGCAAGACGATGTTGGCGAAGGCGCTCAGCCAGAGCATCGGATGCAGCTTCCGTCGCATCCAGTTCACGCCGGACCTGCTCCCCTCAGACGTCACCGGGCTCTCGATCTTCAACCAGAAGACCGTCGAGTTCGAGTTCCGGCCCGGTCCGATCATGGCCCAGGTCGTCCTCGCCGACGAGATCAACCGCGCCACGCCGAAGACCCAGAGCGCGCTCCTCGAGTGCATGGAGGAGCGGCAGGCGACGATCGACGGTGTGACCCACCCGATGCCGTCGCCGTTCCTCGTGATCGCCACCCAGAATCCAATCGAGTACGAGGGCACCTTCGCATTGCCGGAGGCCCAGCTCGATCGCTTCATGCTGCGGCTGCGCCTCGGCTACCCGAAGGCGACCGAGGAGCTCGTCATCCTCGACGAGCAGAAGCGGCGTCACCCGATCGACTCGGTGGACCAGGTGCTGGGGCTGGAGGAGCTGCGCGAGATGCAGAGCATGGTCAAGGAGGTCTACGTCGACCAGGCGGTGGCCGAGTACATCGTCCGGATCGTCCACGCCACCCGCGAGCACCCCGACGTGTACCTGGGCGCCTCGCCCCGCGGCTCGATCAACCTGTACCGATCTGGCCAGGCATATGCGGCGCTCGCCGGCCGGGACTACGTGATCCCGGACGACGTGAAGCAGCTCGCCGTGGCCGTGCTGGCGCATCGGCTCATCGTCAAGAGCCAGGCCTCGCTGCGCGAGGTGGACCCCGAGCAGATCGTCCGCGAGATCCTGGCCTCCGTGCCGGTCGCGGATGCGGCCGCCGTCGTCGATCAGAATCGCGCGCGGATCTCCTGACGATCACCCCATGGCGCTCTTCGGCCGCCACCTCCGGCTCCTGTTTCTCGTCACCGCGCTCGTCGTGGCCGCCTTCAGCACGGGGATCGAATTCCTCTTCTTCCTCGTCTACCTCACCGTGGCGATCGGCATCGGCTCCTGGCTCTACGCGCGGCGCGGCCTGCGCGGGGTGCGCGCCGACTACCGCGTGCTGAATCCGCGCACGCACGTCGGCGAGGTGCTCCAGGCGATCTACCGCGTCGAGAACCACGACCGATTCGGCAAGCCGTGGGTCGAGTGCTGGAACGAGTCCAGCCTGCCGTCCAGCCTGCCCGGCCGCGTCGTCGGCATCCCGGCGCGCGGCACACGGCAGTGGCTTGCCAAGGTGACGCTGACGCGGCGTGGCAGCTTCCGCCTCGGGCCCCTCCGGGTGCGGACGGGCGACCCGTTCGGCCTGTTCAGCAGCGAGATGCTGGTCGGCCAGCCGACGAACGTCGTCGTGTTCCCCGAGGTGGTGCCCCTTCCGCACTGGCGGCTCCCTCCCTCGCCGATCGATGGCACGACGCCGGTGCGCAAGCGCTACGAGGCATCCTCGCCGCTGGTGAGCACCGTCCGCCCGTACGTGCGCGGTGACGCGATCAACCGGATCCACTGGCTCTCGAGCGCGCGTCACGGCGAGCTCCACGTGAAGGAATTCGACCTGGAGCAGGCCGCGGACCTGTGGCTCATCCTCGATCTCGAGCGGGGCGTGCACGCCGGGGTGGGCATGGACGCCTCCGTGGAGACGGCGGTGACCATCGCCGCCTCCGTGGCGCTGCGAACGCTCTCCGACAACCGATCCGTCGCGATGACGGCGTCAGCGCGGCGCATCCAGGTGCACCAGCCGGATCGTGGCCCGCGCGTCGAGCAGAAGCTGCTGCACCTGCTCGCCAACGTCCAGGCCGATGGTTCGACGCCGCTCGCGGAGATCCTGACCGCGACGCTGCCGCAGCTCCGGCGCGGGGTGACGCTGTGCATCATCACCGGCTCGACGGACCGCACCTGGGTTCGCGGTCTTTCAGCGCTGCGTCGCCGCGGAGTGTCGGCGCTCGTCATTCTGCTGGACCGTGCGAGCTACATCGGCGTGGAGCCGGACGACCGGTCGCGAGCGGAGCTCGCGGCCGTGCGGCACGTGCTTGCGGAGTACGACGTCGAGCATCGCCTGGTGCGCCGCGGTGACGCGATCGCGGATGCGATCGGCGGACGGGTGCGGACGCGTGCCTGAGCTCAGGGAGCGGCTGCTGTACCCGAGGGCGGGCTGGCTCAGCCTCGGCCTGCTGGCGGTCATGGCCGTGGCGCTGGCGTGGTCCGTCCAGGGAGCGGGCTGGCTCGAGCAGCTCGACTTCCTCGCGCCGCTCGCCCTGTGGGCCATCCTCGCCGGGGCGATCGTCGGAACCCTGCGGTGGACGATCGTCGCGGCGCTGCCGCTGGCGGCCGTGATCGGCACGGCATTCGTGCTGTGGACGGTCGGCAGCGAGTACTTCCCGTTCCTCTCGCAGGGCGACCGGTTGCTCGCGCTGCGGACCGAACTGATCGAATGGACCGTCATCGTGGCCGAAACGGGCTATCCGCCACAGATGTCCCCGTACGCGGTGGGGCTGGGCGCGTTGATGTGGGCCACCGCCTTCACCGCGTCATACGTCGTGTACCGCTATCACCGCGTCCTCGACGCCATCCTCCTGCTCGGCGCGGCCATCGTCGCGAACATGTCGGCGACCATCACCAACCTGTTCGTCAACCTGCTGCTGTTCGTGTCGGCCGCGCTGCTGCTGTGGCTCCGTGCGGCGCTCGTGACGCGTCAGGACGGCTGGCAGCGGAGGCGCGTCAACGAGAACCTCGAGGTCCCTGCCTCCATCATGCGGTCCGGAATCGTGTTCGCGGCAGGCAGCGTGGCTCTCGCCTGGGTGCTCACCAGCGTCGCGGTGGCGGCGCCGCTCACCGGCGCCTGGCGGAGCTTCGACGGGGTGTGGACCGACGTGCGGGACCAGTTCGAGGGCGTGTTCGGCGGCCTCACCAACCCGCAGGCGCGGATCAGCGGGAGCAGCTTCGGCTCGTCCTTCACCGTCGCCGGCGAGTGGGTGAGCAACGATGAGGAGGTGCTGGTCCTCGCCTCGGACCGCCCGCTCTATCTGCGCACCGTGACCTACGACGGCTACACCGGGCGCGGCTGGGATCAGAGCGACGGCGAGACCCGCGACGTGGCCGCCGGCGCACCGCTGTTCGACGTGGCGACCACCGAGCGGCCGATCGTGGCGGATGCCGTGGCCGTCGAAGAGATCGCCATCGAGATGCGGCAGACCATCGGCCGCAACCTGTTCACCGCCGGCTCGCCGCTCGCCATCTTCGGGCCCTCGATCATCGAGGAGCCGCAGGGGTACCCCATCCTCGGGTCGATCGAGGCACCCCAGGCACCCGCGGCCGGCGAGGCCTACGAGCTGCGCGTGGCGATCTCGCAGGCCACCGAGGCGGAGCTGGCGGTGGCGGGCACTGCATATCCGCCGGAGGTTCGGGAGCTCTACCTCGGCACCGATGGCCTCACCGATCGGGTGCGGGAGCTCGCGCTCGAGCTCACCGAAGGGCTCGCGAGTCCGTACGAGAAGGCAAAGGCGCTCTCTCAGTTCCTCCGCGGCGCGAGCTTCGAATACTCGACCGTCGGCCCGCAGGTCCCGCGCGACGGCGACCTGGTCGACACGTTCCTGTTCGGAGAGGGCGGCCGGCGCGGCTACTGCCAGCACTACGCCAGCGCGATGGCGCTGATGGCACGATCGCTCGGCATCCCGGCCCGCGTGGCGGTCGGTTTCGCGCCCGGGGAGCCGCTCGGCGACGGCCTGACCCTGGTGCGTGAGGCGAACTCGCACGCCTGGGTCGAGATCTACTTCCCCGGGTACGGGTGGGAGATCTTCGAAGCGACGAAGTCGATCAATCCGGCCTTCGTGCGCACGCCCGGCGACGCCGCCACGGCCGAGCCGCCGCCCGGTGGGAGCGTCGATCCGCGCATCGACCAGATGCCGATCGACGAAGCCGACGGCGGCATCCAGACGCTGCCCTCGCCGGTGCTGGTGCCCGGCGGAATCGACCCGACGCAGCCGGAGGATTCGCCTTCGGGGGGCAGCGCCTCCCGGACGGGCAACCTGCTCGTCATGATCGCCCTCGGCCTCGGCGCGGTCGGCGTCGTCTGGTGGCAGACCCGACGCTCGCAACGGCACTGGCGGCTGATGCCGGCCGGCGAGCGTGCGTGGAGGCAGCTTACCGCTGCCGCCGGTCGTGCCGGCGTCGGTCCACGCCCGTCCGAGACCATCTACGAATACGCCGGGTGGCTGGAGGACCAGCTGCCTCGGCATGGCGAGCCGATCCGAACCGTGGCCGATGGCAAGGTCTGGCAGAGCTACTCCGGACGCCGCATGAACCTGACGGCGTCGGAGCGGCTCGATGCAGCGTCAGCGAGCCTGCGGATCCCCATGATGGTGCTCGCCGTCCGCCGGTGGTTCAGACGAGTGGGGCGTTCCGGAGGCCGATGAGCGGGCTGCCTAGAGCGCGAGCGGACGGCCCTCGGCCTCGTCGACATGTGTGGGCGCTCCGCCGAGCATGTGGCTCGTGTCGTTCCACCGGTCCAGGCGCCACCGCTGCCTGACCCACGTCACGGCGCTGATCGACGTGTTGTCCACGTCGAGCGCCCACGACCGGTCGCCGGCGAGCTCGAGGAGGACCTGGGCCATGATCCGCAGCGAGCCACCGTGGCTGACAAGGCAGATCGTGTCCTCCCCGCGGTCGGGCCCCGTGTGCAGCTCGTCCAGCAGCGACGCGATGCGGGCGGTGGCGGTGGCGATCGGCTCGCCGCCCGGCGGCTGCCTGACGCCGCCTGCGTCCCGCCACGCTCGGTAGCGGTCCGCGTCGGCGACCTCGAGCTCGGCGTGGGTCCGGCCCTCCCACTCTCCCTGCCCGATCTCGATCAGCCGCCCGTCGGGGACCACAGCCGTGTCCGTCGCCGCGCCGATGGCGGCGGCGGTCTCGACGGCCCGCGTGAGCGACGAGGTGATGATCCGGTTCGGGCGAAGGGCCGGATCGGCGGCGATGCGTGCCCCGACCAGTGCCGCCTGGTCTCGCCCCATCGCCGACAACGGCGGATCGAGGTGGCCCTGGAATCGGCCCTCGCGGTTCCAGTCCGTGACCCCGTGCCGCACGAGGACGAGCCGAGGACCGCTCACCGAGCGACGGCAGTCGCCGCGTCGAACGCCTGGCGAGCCGTGCGCGAGGCGCTCGCGCCGTCGGCCGCGTGGCCGAACTGTGGCAGGACGCCACCCATGATTTCGAGCGCCTCCGCCATCTCGTCGATCCCGACCTCGCCCATGTGGCCGAATCGCAGGATCCTGCCTGACCACTTGCCCTGACCGCCGGCGATCACGAGCCCCCGATCGCGCATCTCGGCGTTGAAGGATGCCCACTCGATGCCGTCCGGCACCCAGGCCGCGGTGACGGTCGCGGACCGGTCGCCCGGGGCGGCGACCAGCGCCAGCCCGAGCGACTCCAGGCCGGCGGCGACGCCCGCCGCAATCGCCGCGTGCCGTGCCCACGTGCGCTCCCGGCCTTCGTCCCGGAGCCGCTGCACGCCGACGCGCAGGCCGTAGAGCACCGTGATGGCCGGCGTCCACGGCGTCTGTCCCTTCGACGCCCAGTCCCTGGCCTCCGAGAAGTCCCAGTAGAAGCGTGGCATCCGCGCGGTGGCCCCCGCGGCCACGGCCCGTTCTCCCAGGGCCGCGATCGCGATTCCCGGCGAGGCCATCCATGCCTTCTGACTGGCGCTCACGACGAGGTCCACGCCCCACGCGTCCATCTCGAACGGCATCGCGCCCAGGCCGCTGATCCCGTCGACCAGGAGCAGCGGCTCGCCGGTGGCGGTGCGGACCGCCCCGGCCAGCTCCCGGAGCGGGTTCACGACCCCGGTCGACGTCTCGTTGTGCGTGACGAGCACCGCCCGGTACGGCTCCGCGGACGCGAGGTGCTGGCGGAGGGCATCGGGAGATGCGGATGTGCCCCATTCGAACGGCAGCGAGTCCACCTGCGCCCCGAAGGCCGTCGCGATCTTCGCGAACCGATCGCCGAACGCGCCGATGTTGACCGATAGCACCCGATCGCCCGGTGACAGCGTGTTGACGACGGCCGCCTCGAGCGCGCCCGACCCGGATCCGGTGAGGAGCAGCACCTCGCCGCTGGTGCCGATCAGCTCGGCCAGTCCGGCCGACGTGTCGCGCAGCAGGTCGCTGAACTCGGACCCGCGGTGGTCGATCATCTGCTGCGACTGCGCCTCGCGGACGGCGGGCGGGATCGGCGTCGGACCGGGGGTCCGGAGGTTCTGTTCCATGGCTCGCATCATAGCCAGACCGACGCCTGGCACCGGAACGGGTCGGGGTCGTCGCGCATAATCGAGGGCATGCCTCGCCGCACGCCCGGGATCTCCGCCTCGGAACAGCTGTTCAGCGCCGAGCTCGCCCCCGATGCGCCACTTGCGGCGCGGATGCGGCCAAAAACGCTGGAAGAGTTCGTGGGCCAGGGCCACCTCATCGGTGAGGAAGGCGCGCTGAGCAAGGTCGTGAAGCCCGGATTCCTCCCCAGCCTGGTGCTGTGGGGGCCGCCGGGGAGCGGCAAGACCACCCTGGCGCGGCTCCTCGCGGACCGTGCCGGTGGCACGTGGCGCCAGCTCTCGGCGGTCAGCAGTGGCGTTGCCGACATCCGCGCGCTGATCGCGGAGGCAAAGGCACTTCGCGAGGCTGGCGGCCGCACGGTCGCGTTCATCGACGAGCTGCACCGATTCAACAAGGGCCAGCAGGACGCTCTCCTTCCTCATGTCGAGGACGGCACCATCACGCTCATCGGGGCGACCACGGAGAACCCGTACTACGAGATCAACTCGCCACTCCTTTCGCGCATGCGCGTCTACCGCCTCGAGCCGCTCGACGCGGAGGCACTCGGAGAGATCGTTGATCGAGCGCTCGCCGATCCCGAGCGTGGGCTGGCCGGTGGGGTCGAGCTCACGGGCGAGGGTCGAGCCGCGCTGCTCGAGCTCGCCGGCGGTGATGCGCGCCAGGCGCTCGGCGTGCTCCAGTCGGCTGCCGTCACGGCGGCCGAGGGCGTGCCGATCGGTCCGCAGGAGGTGGCCGACGCGGCACAGCAGCGCCTGCTGGCCTACGACCGAGTGGGCGATCAGCACTACGAGGCGGCCTCGGCGTTCATCAAGAGCATGCGCGGCAACGATCCCGACGCCGCGCTGTACTGGCTGGCCAGCATGGTGGCGGCGGGGGAGGACCCCACCTTCATCGCCCGTCGGATCGTCATCGCCGCGTCGGAGGACGTCGGCAACGCGGATCCCCGGGCCCTGCAGCTGGCGGTGGCCACCATGCAGGCGACGGAAATGATCGGCTTACCGGAAGCTCAGTACGCTCTCGCGCAGGCCGCCGCTTACATCGCCAGCGCCCCCAAGTCGAACCGCGCCGGCACCGCGTACTTCGCCGCGCTGGCGGAGATCGAGGAGCACGGCCGGCTTCCCGTTCCGCTGCACCTGCGGCCGTCGAACCATCGGCGGCTGTCGAGGGAGCAGGGCTACGGCAAGGGCTACCTCTATCCGCACGACTACGCCGACGCGGACGTTGACCAGGAGTACCTTCCCGACGCGCTGGTCGGCCGGGTCTTCTACGAACCGAGCGAGGAGGGGCTGGAGCTCAAGATCGGCGAGCGGCTCCAGCGCCTCCGCCGGCACCGCCTCGAGGGCAGGCGCGGCAGGTAGCCCGTCGCCGGCGCTCCGCTGCTGAGGGTCCACCGACGACGCTGCCGGCACCGGGGCGGCGGATGCGACGGTCGAGGCGTTCGGGCAACTCGACGAGCTCCTCCTCACCCTGCGCGCGAGCGTGGGACAGTGATGACGTCGTCGGAGATGCTCAAGCCCCGACGCACAACGCCAGGACTGCGGCGAAGCTGCTGGTCGCCATGACGGGCCGCAGCGGTCTGTGGCGAAGGCTTGTGGCCGGCGCAGCTTCGGCCGCCGAGCGGCACCGTCAGCGGCCGACTCGCTCATCGGTCGGGCCAGGTGCAGCCGTCAGCCGGTGAGGCCCAGTGCGGTGAAGGCCAGCCACGCGAGCAGGAGCAGCGCCGCCATGATCGCGGTGAGGACGCCGATGTTCCGCAGGTCGCGCTCGACGTAGTGGTACCCGGCCCGCTGGCGATCGGTCAGCGTGGAGCCAGCGAGCGCCGCGCGAGGCGGCACGACGCGGCGGGGCGGGTCCAGCGAGATGGCCTCACGGGCGTCTGGCGTGCCGACCGGCGGAACGGGCGTGACGTCGAGGGGGGCTGAGGCGGCCGTCGTCGCGCTGCGAGGAGCGCGCGGGACGTTGCGCTGGCGTGCCTTGCGACTGGCAGCCTTGCCGACTCGTCGGGCCATCGGTACCTCGGTGATATGGGTCGGGAACGGCAGCCCGCCACGGGTGAATCGAGCGGCGGGGCGGCTATGATACCGCCGATCTGATGACCGACCTCAACCGGCTGCTGGCCGACAACCTGGCGCTCGTCGTGGGTGCGCTCTTCCTGCTCGTCCTCATCCTCCTCGTCATCGTGCTCGTGCAGGCTGCTCGCCTGGGCCGTGCGACACGCGCATACCGGGAGGTGGTGCGAGACGAGGCAAGCGGGGGACGCTCGCTGCACGACCTGCTGGCCGGCAACGCGCTGGCGGTCGAGCGGGCCTCCCATCGCATGGCGGAGATGGAGGCGATGCACGCGCTCATCGACGAGCGGACGAAGCGGAGCCTCCAGCACATCGGGATGGTCCGATACAACCCGTTCGACGACACCGGCTCCGACCAGAGCTTCGCCATCGCGCTGCTCGACGATCGGCGCGATGGGGTGGTACTGAGCAGCCTCCACGGACGGGCGAACACGAGGATCTTCGCGAAGCCGGTGGCAGCAGGCGTATCGGCGCACAACCTCTCGGAGGAGGAGGCGCAGGCGATTCGAATCGCGGTCGAGGGCACGCAGCCTCGATGACCATTGGGGCGATCGATCCCGACCAGCGCCGCGTGGCCGAGCGCCTGGTGCTCGGTGCCCTTCGGAAGTTCCACAAGGAGCAGCCGCTGTCCGTCGACATCCGGCTGGATGCGCTGGTCAGCCGAGTGCGGGCCGCCGCCGGCCGCAAGCCGCCTCCTCGGCACCGCGGTGCCACGCCCCTGACGCTCGAGGACCCGGATCTGCGGCGTGTCATCGAGGAGATGGCCGATGACGGTCGCCTTCGCCGCACCGGCCGTCGCTTCGGGCTGCCCGACAGCGTCCCCGGCATGGATCCGGAGATGTCGGACCGCGTCGAGCGGCTCATGGAGGGGCTCAGGTCGACCCGCACCGAGCCGCCGCGCATCGATGGGCTGGCGGGTCGGTTGGGCATCCCGCCGACTGTGATCGACCAGCTCCGTGCGGGCGGCATGCTGCGCCAGATCGCGCCCGGAATCGACTACCCGGCCGACGTATGGTCCGCCATCCAGGTCCGCGTGGGCGACATGGCGGGCTCGCTCTCGGTGGCGCGGGTGCGGGACGAGCTGCGCACGAGCCGCCGTCACGCGGAGGCGATCCTTGCCGCAATCGAGAGCCAGCCGCGCTCCGTGATGCCTCCCTCGGCTCACCGGCGGATCCGCCGCTCGCGCTGACGGCGACCCGCTCGAGTGGCCATCGCGCTCGATGCGGCGCATGCGGTGCGGTTCGCACTGTGCTCGAGAGCCAGACGCAGGCCTGCCTGTGCCCGGCTCGCAGCCTGATCCACCGAACGTCTCCTCCGCGCACCGCTGCAAGCAACCGCCGCGAGGGCCCGGCCCGCGCATGGCACGTGCGGTGCAAACCGCGACATTCGGGGGGAACAAGAGGCCGGCCCGCCTCGGGGGGAAGGAGGCGGCCCGGCCGCTTCATACGCTACCGACGGTTGCCGGGGAGCGCCACTTCTCGCAGCGGTACGCCACAGACCCGCCCCGGGGGGGCGGGGCGGGTCCGGGCAAGGGATAGGCGACGAGTCGGGTCCGAATGATGGGTGAACGCCATCCCGCGGACGCCCGACTACACCGAAGTTACGGGCACGAAACGCCGCTGTATCACTCGCCAGCTCCCGTCCGCGGTCGCGCCGGTGAGGCAGCGAAGGTTCGGCGTTGCAGTCAGGCCACCGGCACCCACGATCCGCAACCCTGGCTGTCGAATGCCACGTCACTCGCCCGAGCACTGCGCTGGCGCGAGCGTAGGTCGTCCAGCGGGCGGGAAGAAGAACCCCCGCCCGAGAATATGTGGCGTCCCAGTGAAGGTTCATGCTCGGTGCAGCGCGAGCGGGCGGCTTTTCCATCCCGCTCAATCGCCATAACGCCGTGATTGCCGCGGCCGATCAACCGAACCGTGGCGAGTGGCAGGAAGAAACCGTGACTGTCGTGGGAGCCTGCTGTCCCCATACCCACGTTTCGGTTGGCGATGAGTCTCGCGTCCTCGCACAGTCGTATTGATTGTCATTCCCTCTCGTCACCTTGAGGAAGCAACTCGGTCAGGAGGCATTGGTGGACTTCACTGGGCGATCGTTCGAGGTATGGACCGAAGCCAACTCGCGGGAGAGCCTGTGATGGCGACATTGACGGTGGACTTCTTCACCAGCCTGGACGGCAACGGCTCGGCGCACGGCTGGCCCGGATATTGGGGCAAGGAAGGCCCGGAGCTCCGCGAGCACCTGGTGCAGAAGTACGCACAGGACCAGGTGCTGGTCTACGGAGCAACGACGTTTCGCATGTTCCGCGAGTTCGTCGCCGAGTACGACGAGCCCTATTACGAGAGCCTCAACGCCCTGCCGAAAATCGTGTTCTCGGCCACCCTGCAGGAGCCGCTCGGATGGTCGAACTCGACCGTCATCTCAGAGGATGCCGTGACCGCGATGACGCGGCTCAAGCGCGAGACCGACAAGCCGATGCGCTGCCACGGGAGCATCGCGCTCAATCGGGCTCTGCTGGGGGCGGGACTTGTGGACTTTCTCGAGCTCACGGTCTTCCCCGCGATCACCGGTAGAGCCGGCTACGCGGCCCTGTTCCGCGACGGGCCGGAGTTCGATCTCGATCTCGTCGAGTCGACCGTGCTCGACGGACGCACGCTGAAGCTTGTGTACGTTCCGCACCCGCACACCAACATACCGCAGGGCGTCGGGCCGCAACGACGCGAGCCGCAGCCGGCAACGAATCGGCTCGACGGCCACGGGGAAGCCCTGCCGGATAGTGGGAA
>JASLBU010000086.1 GCA_030146365.1 Candidatus Limnocylindria bacterium
TGCCAGCGGGGACTGCACCCGCAAGTCGGCGGTCGAGCCCGTAGTAGTTGCCGGCACCGATGAGCCCGATGAAGGCGGTGACCAGCGCGTAGGTGATGTGCTGGTTGACGATGCCGTGCTCGAACTCCCAAGCCGCCAAGAAGAAGAACACCATCATCAGCGCACCCATCCCCGCGCTGAACCGCGTGAGGAGCCCGAGGATCAGCCCGAGGCCAATGCCGATCTGGCCCCATGGGACGAGGACGTTGATGACCGACATCGCGCCTTCGTTCGCCGCCAGGCCGGCCCAGAACCCCTGGGTGGGGTTGTAGACCGCTCCTTCCACCGGCTCCGAGACGAATGGCCACCCCAGCGTCCCGCCGGTGGCGAACTCGAGGAACCCGCCTGCCGAGAAGGGCTCTGGGCCGAAGACCTTTTCCAGCCCTGCCCACAGGAAGATGATGCCGATGCCGATCCGAAGTACCGCAATCGCAAGGCGGTACGAATCCTTGACGACCTCCACCGAAGTGCCTCCGTGCTGTTCCTGATTGGTCGCTCTCTAGAGTGTTGCTGGTCAAGGCGCACTCGGCGTGGGCCTAAGGCCCCCTTTCCGACGGGCCGTGCGGCCTGCTACTACGGCATGCCCGCGATACGGCAACCCTCTGCCCAGAAGAGTTCGCAGTCCTACCGGGTTAGTCCCCTGAGCTGCACCGTGAGCCACTACGGGTCATGCGGACATTCGCCGCTTCCAATGGGAGTTAGCCGCCAACGTCCCGCAAGGGTTCGACGGGAAAGCGCACGATGGAGCTGCTCCCGTTGGCTTCTACAGCACAGATAAGGCGGTCGTCTCCCCGTTCGACTCGTACAGGATCGGCTCGGCGGTGATCACACCTTCGCCGGCAGCTCCTCGCCGCCCGGAGATGCCAGTCCGACCTCGCCCACGGTCGTCTCTCCGGCGAACGACAGCGGAACGCCACCGGGAAACTGACATATCGCCGGCGGCGGGCCGATCGGGCTGAGGATGCCGCAGGCGGTGAGGCCGGTGGCGGCCATCGCCGCCATCCCTCGACGCATCATGCCTCGAGCCGCTTCAGTAGTACCGTCAGCGCCGTGAGCGCGTCGTGGGGCTCTCACCCGTTCCCTCGAGCCGCCCACCGTCGGGGCCGGTGGCCCACGCCACCCAGCCCCAGCCGTGGATGACCGGATCGGCCCACCGAGGTCCGCACACGACGCCGCGCAGGGTCCAGTCCGGAGGCTTGGATGCCATCGCCGCGTTCCAGACGTGTGTGAGTCCCGATGTCGCCATGCCGGTCACCGATAGAGACTGTGCCGAGGGTTCCCGCCGCCTAGCCGAGGAAGCCGAGCAGCAGAAGCACCGCCAGAGCGACGAGAAGCGCGGCCACGAACGCAAACGTGGCCAGCTGGATCGACCTGCTGTTCATGCCCCCCGGCGGAGGCCGGCGGGATCGGTTCTGGTCAAGATCGGCTCTCATCGCTCGGACCGCCGGTACCCGGCGCTGCCGTCGTCGGCGTCTTTGACGTCCCAAGCCTTTTCGTACACGGCATCCCAGCCCCGATACACGCCGACCGGCGTGCCGAGCGGGTGTGGCTGGTCGGCCAGGTCATCGAGGTCTCCGAAGTCAAGATTGATGGCATCCATCGCATGTCGGAGATAAATTCCGCCCGGTTCATTCCCTGATTGCAATTGCTGTGCTCCTTGCTGCACGGTCAACGCTATGCGGGCGGCCGAGAGAGTGCCACTACGGGAACCCACAGTCTTTCGGCGCGGGACCCGGACACCCCAGTGGCGTATGTTTCCGAAAGCACGTGTACTGGCGCGGCCACAGCGATTGGGCACGCGTTCAGACGCAGGGGCCCAGCAGAACTCTGCCGTGGGTCCACGCCTCCCTACAGCGCTCCGAGCAACGCCCTGCTGTGGTAAGCAGCCAGTACGCGAGCCGACGTATCGTGCCCTCGAGCCGCGGCGAAGCCCGGCAGGTAGTCCGCCGACAGTTCTAGACGGTCGGGAAGATGCGTTGGGATAGCGGCGGCTTCCGTATGCCCCCGGCTCGGAGGGGCGGCGTAGTATCGGACCGTGCGAATGCAGCGCAAGCGGTTCCATGACGCGGTCGACGTGCGGCACTTTCCCAACGGTCGCGTCGACGTCGTCGAGCTGGATGATGTGGTCGTGGGACGCATGACCTATGAGCCCGGCTGGCGATGGTCGAGGGACGTCAAGCCAATCGCCGGGACCGAGTGGTGCACCTACCACCATCTCGGCGTGTCGCTGTCGGGACTTCTTCGGGTCGAGACGCCTGATGGCACGGAGCTCGAGATCGGGCCCGGAGATGTGTTCGAGATTCCGCCGGGTCACGACGCGTGGGTGGTCGGCGACGAGCCCTGGGTATCGGTCGACTTCGAGGCCATGCGGTCCTTCGGACGCGGGGTCGACGTGCGAGACAACCGTAGCCTGGCGACCATCCTGTTCACCGACATCGTTGACTCCACCGCGGTGGCGAATCGCATCGGTGACAGCCAGTGGAAGGAGCTCGTCGCTCAGCACAACGAGCAGGCTCAGGCAGCGGTCGATCGCCATCGCGGTCGCGTCGTGAAGTGGACCGGGGATGGGATGCTGGCCGTGTTCGATGGCGCCGAACGGGCGGTACAGTCTGCCGTCCTGCTGCGGTCGAAGGTCGATGGCCTCGATCTGCAGATCAGACAAGCCATCCACAGCGGCGAGGTTGAGATATCGGCTGGTGATGTTCGCGGCCTCGCGGTCCACGCCGCGGCCCGCGTCATGGCCGTTGCACAGCCCGGCGAGATCTTGGTTTCGGGCACGGTGCGAGATCTTCTTGATGGCAGCTCGTTCGGGTTCGAGGATCGCGGTGTGCACGAGCTGAAGGGACTCAGCGGCTCGCGGCCGGTGTTCGCGATTACCGGCTGAATCAGCCGCTGGCATCGCGGCCCTCCTCCATTGCGTCCGGCCGACCACGCCGGCAGCGATGTCTCGCTGGCCGGAGTACCATGTAGGCCGAGTGGGGCCCTAACCCCATGAGTCCTTCCGAGGCTCGCCCCTGGCCCTACCCAGGGGCTTCGATTTGTCCGCCGGTGCGCCTCTAGCCCTCGGAGCCGCCGCGATGCCGCACGGTGCAGCACGCGTGGCGGCTTGATCGCTCGGCACCGCGCGTCGGCATAGCGGTGGCTTCGTGCCAGTGCGCAAGCCGCAGAGTCACGGCCTCACCCCGCGAGCGTCGTAGACTCCCGTTTGTGCCCAAACGTTACGCCCGGATCGGCGGTGCGCTGTATCTCGTGATCATCGTCGCCGGAATCGCTGGCCCGCTGCTGGTCCAGCAGCTGGTCGTGCCCGGCGAGGCGGCTACCACCGCGCAGAACATCGCGGCAGCTCCCACGCTGTGGCGACTCGGCATAGCCGTCAACGTCGTCGTGCATCTCTGCGATGTGCCGCTGATGTTGATCCTGTTCCTGCTGCTTTCCCCGGTCAACAAGAACATCGCGTTCCTCGGGCTCCTATTCAACATCATCCAGACAGCCACTCTCGTGGCGAACCAGCTGACACTTGTCGCCGCTGGACTCATGGCCGCAGACCAAGCGGCGCTAACCGGCGTTGTGATAGCCGCGTACTCGTATGGCGAGGCACTTGGCCTGGTCTTCTTCGGGTTCACGCTGGTGGCGGTCGGGTATCTAATCCGACACTCGGGCTACTTGCCGTGGTTTATCGGCGTGCTGATACAGCTCGGTGGCGTCAGCTACGTGGTCAATAGCTTCCTCCTGCTCGTGACCCCCGAGCTGGCGAGCATCGTGCTCCTGCTTCCCGCCTTCGTCGGCGAACTGTCGCTTGCGCTGTGGCTCCTCATCAGAGGCGTCGATGCCTCGAAGTGGGAATTGCGGGCCATGAGCACGCGGGCGACGTAACGAGAAACCGAATTCCGGCAGCACTGTGGTAGGTTCGCCTGGGCGCACAGCTGAGGCCGATGGCCCGCGCGGCGGCCGCTTTTAACTTTCGCCCGGCAACGTCCTGCGACACACCGGTTCAGCCAGTCGATCCGAGGGGCCGCACGACTAGTGTGCCGACGGGACGAGTCGCTTCAGTGCCCTCCCGGACTGCGCCCAGTAAGGAGCTCCGAGTGACCACCCCGACCGCTGCCGGTCCCGCTGTCCCGAGTGCCGGGTCCCAAAGCAATGCTGGCCACGGTCTGCCCGTCTGGCGGCTGAACTTGATGCGTGCCGGCTACCTGTTGATGGCCGTAGGCCTCAGCGTGGTCGTCATTTGGCCCGAATTCATCCAGGGCCGCGCTGCATCGCTGTCGGTATTCGAAGGCGTAGTCGCCGCCCTATTGGGCGCGATGTGTCTGCTTGCCTTCCTCGGCCTTCGCTACCCCGTCCAGTTGCTGCCGCTCCTGATCTTCGAGTCGCTGTGGAAGGTGCTCTGGCTGGGTGCGGTCGCCACTCCGCATCTGATGGCGGGCGACATGACCGAAGAGATGGGGACGGTCCTTGGCAGCGTCGTCCTCGCTGTTGTCATCATCGCCGTAACGCCGTGGGACTACGTTTGGAAGCGGTACATCACCGCCACCGGGGACCGGTGGCGATAACCCGCCAGTAAGCGACCCGCCCTAGTCACTTGAGCCGCCGCGATCCGGCACGGGTGCAAGCGGGCGCGGGCTCTACAGGCTGGACGCGGGGCGAAGTCCTCGACTTTGCCTGCGGACAGCAGCCGACGACATCGGCCACGAGCGTAGTCACTGACTCGCCGCCGCCGGCCAGCCAGGCTGCGGCTGAAGCGGTCCCCTCCATCCCCGCCGGCTGGCAGACCTTCGAGGACGAAACCGGCTCGCTGCGGCTCTCGCTTCCGGCCGATCTTCACCGGATCGAGGGCTTTCCGGGCGTGTCGGCGCAGCTGGCAGCTGAGCCGGGGACCTTCGACATTGAAGTGCATGCATCCGCGGCTCCCGAGCTTCAGCCGCCGGAGCCATGGACGCAGAGCGCGGTCGAGGCATGGCTG
>JASLBU010000208.1 GCA_030146365.1 Candidatus Limnocylindria bacterium
GATGGATCGTGAATACGCCCAGCCGCTCGACGTCATGGCGCTGGCTCGGACGGCGTGCATGTCGGCCGGCCACTTCTCGCGAAGCTTCCGAGCCGCGTACGGCGAGGCGCCGCACGGCTACCTCATGACACGGCGCATCGAGCGCGCCATGACGCTCCTGCGGCGCGGCGACCTCTCGGTGACCGACGTCTGCTTCGAGGTCGGCTGCTCGTCGCTCGGGTCGTTCAGCGCCCGGTTCACCGAGCTCGTGGGCGAGAGCCCCAGCGCGTACCGAGCCCGGGATCACTCGTGGATGGAGCCACTCCCCGCCTGCCTGATGCGGGCCGCGCTGCGACCGGTCAGGAACCGAGAAGCGACGACTGCAGGAAGCACCTAGGCTCCGACGCATGGACGTGAAACTTCAAGACTGCTTCCTGTCGGTCGATGACCACGACAAGGCCATCGCGTTCTACCGCGACGCCCTCGGCTTCGTGATCCGCAACGACGTCAGCGCATATGGGATGCGCTGGGTCTCCATGGGGCCGCCCTCGCAGCCGGACATCAACATCGTGCTGGAGCCGCCGGCAGCAGATCCGGGCATCTCCCGGGCGGACCGCGAGGCCATCGCAGACCTGCTCGCCAAAGGTTTGCTCCGCGGGTTGAACTTCTCCACCCCGGACCTCGACGCGACCTTCGATCGGGTGCTGGCAACCGGGGCGGAGGTGATCCAGGAGCCGATGGATCAGTCTTACGGCCGCGACTGCGCCTTCCGCGATCCCGCGGGCAACATGATCCGGATCATCGAGGCCCCCCGCGGCTCGGCTGGCTCCCCCGCCCCGAAGCACGGCTGACGGACGCCGGAGCGTCGGCGTCAAACGGGATCGCGCAGGCCGACGCAGTCCAGGTCCCAGAACACGCGCGAATACACCAGCGTGCCGGTCATCCACGGCTCCCACGAAGGCTGCCGGACGACCTGGAACGCGGGCTCCGGGATACGGAGCGACGGCCGGCGGAAGCCGAGAGGTTCGGCAGGCTCGAATCCGAAGTGCGCGTAGAAGGTCGGGTCACCCTCGAGAAAGACCAGGGGCTCGCCGCGCACGCGCCTCAGCTCATGAAGGCCATGGCGCACGAGCGCGCTGCCGATGCCCTGCCGCTGGTGGGCGGGCGCGACGGCGAGCGGGCTGAGCACGAGCACGTCCACCAGTCGACGCGGAGCGTCGAGCAGGCTCCGGGTGAAAAGGACGTGGCCGACGACGTCGCCGTCCAGGTCGGCCACGAACGAAAGTCCGGGCAGCCAGTCCGGCGATCGCCTGAGCGCATCCACCAGCTCTCCGACCACCGCCGCGCCGACGAATGCCTCCTCGACCACCGCGCGGATTCGCCGCTCCTCCCCCGCCCGCTCAAGGCGGACTGTGACTGCTGCCATCAGGGGGGACCCGGCGGCAGGACCGACCGGACGAGGGGTCCAACCATGCGCCCATTGTCTCCCATTCTTGGACTTGACGCCAGGTCAATACAACCGTATGGTTGTATCAATGCAGACCACAGCCCCCGACTTCGATCGCGTCTTCGCCGCCCTGGCGGATGCCACCCGGCGTGACATCGTCCGGCGGGCCATCGACGCCGACGAGGGAGTCGTCGAGCTCGCCGGCCACTACCCGATGAGCTTCGCTGCCGTGCAGAAGCACGTCGCGGTACTGGAGCGGGCGGGTCTCGTCACCAAGCAGCGCACCGGCCGACGGAAGGTGGTGCGCACCAACCTGGAGGCACTCCGCTCCGCGCAGCGCCTGCTGGACCGGTACGAGGCGTTGTGGCGCGCCCGGGTGGACCGAATGACCGACCTCATCATTGCAACGAAGGAGCAGACCAGATGACCGTGACCGACGTCGTCAAGAACGCGGATGACCTGACGATGACGATGACCGCCGAGTTCGAGGCGTCTCCCGAGCGGGTGTGGCAGCTGTGGGCGGACCCGCGCCAGTTGGAGCGGTGGTGGGGGCCGCCGACGTATCCAGCGACGGTCGACTCCCACGATCTGACCCCCGGGGGGCGCGTCGAGTACCACATGACCGGCCCCGAGGGCGACCAGCCGCGCGGCTACTGGGACGTCGTAGAGACAGATCCGCCTCGCCGCCTCGTGTTCCGCGATGGGTTTGCGAACGCGGACGGCAGCCCCAACACCGACCTGGCCGGCACCGAAGCTCTCGTGACGATCGAGCCGATCGACGCGGATCGCACCCGCATGTCGATCGAGAACCGGTTCCCCAGCATCGAAGCCATGGAGCAGCTGACCGCGATGGGCATGGAAGATGGCCTGGCGCAGGCGATCTCGCAGATCGACGCGATCCTCGCAGAGGATGCTGTCGGCACCCAGCCGTAGGCAGTCGTGACGGGCGGGACGACCGCCTGGCCGACGAGATTCAGCGGCGCGACCGGTCATACGCACACGCGCCCATCAGCCAGCCAAGGAGACTCCCATGACGACTGCAGCCCAGCTCACGACGCGCACGCTCGACGCGCCAGGGGCGACGATCACCTATGACGTGCGTGCCGGCGCGCAAGGAGGCGACGTGCCCGTGTTCCTCATCGGCTCGCCGATGGGGG
>JASLBU010000273.1 GCA_030146365.1 Candidatus Limnocylindria bacterium
GAACTGCACGACTCCGCCAAGCAGCGCATTCACGCCGCGCATCTGGTGCTCAGCTCGCTGCAGGCTGCAAGCGTCAACGGTGACGGATCGGCGCTCCACCTCGCCATGCGGGAGCTGCAGGCGGCCGCGGACGAGATGGACGCCAGCGTGGCCGAGCTCCGGACCACGCTCGGCGGCCGGGGCCTCGACGAGGTGCTCAACGCCCGGGCCCTCGAGCTGCAAGAGGCCAGCGGCGTCGTGATCCGCGTCCACGGCAGGGCCGGTCCGCTCCCGACGTTCGTGACGGTCCACGCGTACCGGGTCGCCGCAGAGGCGATGACCAACGCGGTCCGCCACGCTGCGGCGAGTCGCGTCGATGTCATGGTCGAAACGGACGGCGAACGACTCAGGCTGATGGTGACCGACGACGGGCGTGGCTTGACGCGCGAAGCGCGGGACTCCACGGGCATCGATTCGATGCAAGCTCGTGCGAAAACGCTGGGTGGCCGGCTGGAGCTCGCGGCGGGCCCGGGCGCGGTCGGGACGTCGGTATTGCTCGACGTGCCCGTCAGACCAGCCGCGACCGTTGATCGGTGACATGCACCAGGAGCGCTTCGGTCCGCTCGTGGAGGTCCCCGGCGGCGGGGCCGAGGGATCGGGCGATCTCGGTCGCCGGCGTCCGCAGCAGCAGCATCCCTGCCAGTCCGAGATCTCCGGGCTCGACCATCGCGTTGAGCCGCTCCCGCTGCTCGGGCGGCAGCTCCCGCGGCGGCGAGAACTCTTCACTG
The DNA here is from genome assembly GCA_030146365.1 of Candidatus Limnocylindria bacterium. Taxonomy (GTDB): domain Bacteria; phylum Chloroflexota; class Limnocylindria; order QHBO01; family QHBO01; genus JACDBZ01. The sequence goes on from JASLBU010000273.1 coordinate 768, forward strand.
GTCACCTCGCGGAGCGTCTCGTAGACCTCACGGGCGGGTGCACGCTTGGCCAGCAACGCGTCGGCCTGCGCGAGCATCGCCGGCGCGACCAACGATGTGTCTCCGTACGCGGTGTACAGGACCACACGAGGCGCTGCGGCTGCGCGTTTGATGCGATGGCACAAGAGGATTCCGTCTTCCTCGCCGAGATGGAAGTCCATCAGGACGACGTCGGGCGCGGTGCGCTGCAGCAGCGGCCAGAGTTCGCGCGCGCCCTCCGCCTCGCCGACGAGCGTGATGTCGGGCGCTCGCTCGAGTACCGCGGCGATGCCGGCTCGCATCGCCGGGTGATCGTCGACGATGATGGCGCGGATCAGTCTCGACGGCATCGGGCCATCATTCCATGGCGCCTTCAAGCGGGCCTGAGTTTAGGTCGGTCGGCAGACGGGGCCGTCAGTGGAACGACAAACGCCGAACCCGACCCCTGGCGCGGTCGAAGCTCATAGGGCTGACTGAGATGCGTCACCGCAAGACTCGTACGCGACAACGCCGCGACCGCTGGGCGATAGGCCGTTACATGGCTGTCTGGCTACTGGCCAGCGCAGCGATCGTCGCGGTGGTGGCGGCGTTGTTGGACGATCGATCCAGCCGTGTGGAAGATCCCGAGCGGGCGAGGCTGGTGGCCGCCGCGGAACGGGCGGGCTGCGTGCTTCGCACCGACGCCGGCGGGGACCCGGCGACGATGATCGACGTCTCGAAACCTCCGACGTTCGGTCCGGCCAGACGCCCCGCGGCGGACGGCGTCTACACGGCACGCCTACCCGTGGAGCGAATCGTCGGAGCGCTGCGCCGCGGCACCGTCGTGGTGCAATACCGGGGGAGCCTCGACAGGCGGGCGCGAGCCGCACTGCAGCTGGCGGCGGGTCTGCCGGGCGTCATCGTGGCACCGGACGGGACGGGGATGCCCTACCGGGTGGCGGCCACTGCCTGGCGACGCGTGCTCGGCTGCCCGTCGCTCAACACCGACGCACTCGTGGCCCTACGCGAGTTCCGCAACCGATATCGAGGAACGCTCGGCCCGGAAGCACCGCGCTGAGGGGTTGGTGGTGGCTCCAGCTTCCCCCCATGGTGGCCGGCGCCCATGGACCCGGGGGAACAGCGCAAGCAGACTCAAGGCATGTCCGCAGCGTCGGCAGCGGCGACCCGGGAGCGCACATTGGAGCCTGTTGCCGATGTGCTGCGGCGGTACGCACGTGACCGGGAACCGGCCGACCTCGAGCGCCTGGTCATGCTCCATCGACCGCTCGCGCACCGGCTCGCACGTCGTTATGCGACGGGAACCCGATCGCTCGAGGATCTCGAGCAGGCGGCCGTCGAAGGACTTCTGAAGGCGCTTCATCGCTTCCGTCCGGAGTTGGGTTACGCGTTCAGCACCTTCGCCGTGCCCACGATCCTTGGCGAGGTGAAACGGTTCTGCCGTGACGTGGCGTGGCCGGCACACGTCCCGAGGCCGGTGCAGGAGAGGCTTCGCCAAGTACGGGGCGCTGTCGAGGAGATAGAAGCTCGATCGGGGCGCATGCCCACGGCCGCCGACGTCGCGCGTGAACTGGGGTGCGACGAAGAAGACGTCGTCGAAGCCCTCTGCGCGGCGTCATCGCGGCTCTGTGTGCCACTCGACGCGACGACGCAGAGTGACGAATACGGAGCCCTGACGGTGTCCGATCGTCTGGGTGAGGTCGATCCCGGGTTCGAGCACGTCGAGGACCTCACGGTGCTCGAGGACGCGTTCCGCTCGCTCGATGACCTGGAGCGGACCGTGCTCTGCCTCCGTTTCGCCAACGACCTGACCCAACAGCAGATCGCGGGCAGGCTCGGACTCAGCC
>JASLBU010000284.1 GCA_030146365.1 Candidatus Limnocylindria bacterium
AATCCTCTTCCTGCGCAGCAAGGCGACGTCCGCGGCGGCGGCCGGGCTGCCGGTGGAGGCACAGCTCCGTGAGGCGCCTTATCACCGGCTGGTGACGTTCGCCTCCGAGCTGGTCGTGGACGGCGGCCGGGTGCATGCCCCCGACGACGAGGAGGCGCTGGCCGCGCTCAGCGGCCTGCCCCTGGCGGAAGTGGTGGACAGCCTGCGGGGCATCGCCACCCCCTGACCCTCAGACCTGCCGCATCGGCTCCACGGCAGTGCCGGACGCAACGCCGAGCCGGTGGCGCCTGGCGTGCCGCATGCCGCGAGCTACGAGCAGGATCAAGAGCGCCGTCATTCGTCGCACGGGGCGGAGCATACGCCGCCTTCGGCTATTTTTCGCCGCGATGCGGCCGCCGCGCTTCCGTACTGCAAGGACCTACGGCGGCCGCACCCAATCCTCCGGGACTGCCCCCCAGTTTGTATCGGACCCCTCGTTGGGAATGTGGCACCACCAGCGGTCCGGCTCGCTCGGCTCGAGCATCACCCCGACGTAAATGGCGCCGGGGACGAGATCTGGAAGGGCCTCCGGCCACAGCCCGAACTGGTCAGGTGTGCCGAATCCTGCCCACTCGAGCGGTACGTCGGGGTCAAAGCCCCTGCAATTGGGATGTGGTTCCCCGTAGGAGGTCCAGGGCACCAGGCCGCAGCCACTCACCGCGATGAGGGTCGCTACAGCAGAAAACCAGCGAGCACGCACGCCACCGAGCATACCGCCCGGAATATTTCTCGCGGATAAGAGGGCCGGGGTCATGCGAGAGGGGTTGACCCCGTGGGCGACCCCTCCCCCCGGTGCGGCCATGATCGCCCGTCCCTGCTCGGGTTGCGGACGGCTCATCGCTCGCGGACCTCGTTGTCCTCGATGCACCAAGCAGCGCGACGCCGAACGCCGAGCAGCACGAGGCACGACAGCGGAGCGTGGCTATGGCAGCGCGTGGCAGCGCCTGAGCGCTCGTCAGCGCCTCGAGGTCCCGTGGGAAGTACGCTGTGCCTCCGGAGCCACATTCATGGTGGGCGTCATGCCGTCCGAGTTGCGACCCGCCCGTCGCCTGGCGTTCGCCTGCCTCCCGCTATTGCTCAGCGCGTGCGGGACAATGGAGGACTCGTCACCGACGGCCAGCCGGCAGGCTCAGCCGCCTCCCACCGCCAGCGCCACACCTGCGGCAGACTCCTCAGCTGCCACCGCGACGCCTGTCCCGACGCCTGCTTCGACCGCCACGCCGGCTCCGACGCCTGCGACCTCGTTCGGAGGCGGAATCCAGGTGGTCGGCACTGACATCCAGCCCGGCACCTATCAGTCGTCGAGGGACCCATCCGGGGGCGGCGAACTGGGGGGCATCGACGTCTGCTACTGGGAGCGCCTCGCGGGTCTGAGCGGCGACGTCGGCGACATCATCGTCAGCGACCTCACCGAGGGGCGAGCCACCGTGGCCATCGCGCCGGGCGACCTGGCCTTCAACAGCCTGGGCTGCGGCACGTGGACCCAGCTGCCATGAATTAGCATCCGTCGGAGCCGCCGCGATGCCGCAGGGTGCGCGGCGGCTTCTCTAATGCCATAGCGCACGGTTCGCCCCGGCCAGTCCCACCGCACTTCCGCAGGCGTGGCCATCTTCGGCGCAGTCGTAACCTGACCGCGCCTGACTACATTTGGTGCTTCGACCAGCGAGAACCTGATACGCGGAGAGGAGTCATGGACCCGCAGCCCTTCCTCGCAGCCCTGCCCGCCGCCGGACCACACCCGGACCACGCGCAAGAACTCATGCTCTTCGGACGTTTTATCGGCGAGTGGCGCGTCCGAATCCACATGATCCAGGACGGAGAGATCCGGTACGACGAGGAGGGGTTCTGGTCGTTCGCGTGGGTCCTCGACGGTCGTGCCATCCAGGACGTGCTGGTCGCTCCGAGCTACGCGACGAAGAGCGATGCGATAGGCGAGCGCAGCATCGGCACCACCGTCCGTTTCTTCAATCCCGCGACGGAAGAATGGGACGTAGTTTGGTTCGGGACGACCACGGGCGTCGTGGCGCGGCTGACCGGGCGAGCCGTTGAGGATGAAATCTGGCTCGAGGCCGAGGACGATGGCCTTCACTTTCGCTGGGTCTTCACCGACATCACTGACGACGCTTTCCATTGGAGAGGGATGGCGTCAGAGGACCCGAGCGGCACATGGACACTCCTGCAGGAGATGTTCGCTAAGCGGGGCGGCTCGGTGTAGGCGAGCCTCTTCTATCGCCATTCGATATGGCTCGCCCCGGCTGGTCGCACCGTGATTGGAAAGCGTGTGGGACGACGACGCGGGCAAGCGCCACCGCGACGCCGCTTACGATGGTGAGGTGACAGCCACGTTCGAGCTTGAGATCACCGACCAGCATTGGCTTGGCGAACCGCACGAGCAGTCTCATGACGGCTGCTCACATGGTGGAATCCGCGCTGTCATCGCCGGCACGGTCGTGACTTCCGAAGACACCGAATACGGGATCAGTCAGTCGGCGCTGTCCCTCCTTCGAACGCTCGAGCAGGACCACAGCCCTGCCGAGCCGGTCAGCGGCGGGTACTTGCTCTGCCACGGCTGCGGCTACCCGAGCCACTTCGGCTGCGGGAACTTCGGCACCGACTGGGTCGTTCATCACGACGACGGGATGGTGCTACTCAGCCAGCCCAGTCACTTCGACGCCCAGGCGGGCGAGACTAAGTTCGATGTCCGGGCCGCTGTGCCCATCGCCGACTACCGCCGACAGGTCCTCGCGTTTGCCGAAGTGGCCCGCGCCTTCTACCTGGCTGCAGGGCCACGCCAAATCGAGGGGTGGGAGCAGGTGCTTCACCACAAGTTGTGGAGGGAGTTTGACAGTCGTCTCCTGCGGCCGGCGGCTGACGTCCGGGCAGAGGCCGATGGGGCGCGAGCAACCTGACAGTGACGCAAGCCGCCAGCAAGCGACCCTCAATAGCGTCCCTAAAAGAGCCGCCGCGATCCCGCACGGTGCAGCGGACGCGGCGGCTTCTCTATGCAACTTGCCTAGTTGACGTCGGCGAGCCGCTTTTCGGCGGGCGGCTCGCTGCCCACTTGTCCTGAGGTCGGCGGCTGAGGTCGGCGGCTTAGCTCGCGACGAGAGTGTTCGCGAACACCTGCCACGCCAGCGCCGACTTCGCGACCAGGCTCAGCCCCACGTACACCGCCTCGCCGAAGAGGTAGCTCCGCCACCGGCCGACCTGCCGATACTGCAGCACCTGGTTCAGCGCGAACGAGTTGTAGAAGATGAACAGCGACACGAAGATGGCGTACACGAAGGCCGGCGGTTCCGCGGACGCACCCGGGCCCCAGAGATAGATGCCGATGGCCGCCCACGGCACGATCCCGGCAATGCAGCCGAATACGAACGGCCACCATCGCGCCCGTCCGGGCTCCTCGTAACGCTCCTGCAGCCAGCCGAACAGGATCATCGAGGCATTCACCCCGAACAGCGCGACGAGGGCGGCCACGTCCGCGATGCCCGTGATCATCGCGATGAGGACGATCATCAGCGAGGAGCTGAACGCGTACTCGACCCAGCGCTGCTCATTGCGATGCGCGGCCAGGTCGCGTCCGTACTTGCCCCATCCGGGTCCGGCAACGATGAAGTGGGCCGCGGCGGAGAGGAAGAGGAAGGCGGCCACCGCCGGCCCGAGCGGCAGGGTAAAGAGCTCCTCCGTCTGCGCGGGCGTCCCCGGCGGTCCCTCCATGAACGCCGCCGTCACTGGCAGCGCGAAGTCGTTCGAGAGAAGCACCACGGCGATCCCCTGGATCGCGTGCAGCAGGCCCATGCCAGCGTTGTAGAGGCGCAGCCGTCCCGTCGCTCGGTCGGTGTCCATCCGGTAGGCCTCCGGCATATGTGTGACAGGGTACGTCGAAGCCGTACCACTGGGCCAGAGCGAACGTCTCACGCGACGGTACGGGCGGCCCCGTGCACGACACGAACCGCTCGGGCTGGTGGGTTCTCATCGCCCTGATCGCGCTCATCGGCATCATCATTCTGATCGTCTGGTGGGCCAGCGCCGGGGAACCCCATGCGAACCGGTTCGATCGGCCGCAGTCGGCACCTTGACTGACGGATTGCCTCCGGCGCCCGCGGCTGCGGGGAGGTCGGAGTCGGCACGCATGGACTGCCCCCGGTGTGGCGAAAGCATCGCGGCCTCGGCCCAGGTGTGCCGGTTCTGTGGCCTTGAGTTCCCAGTAGCGGGGTCGGGATCAACCGAATCGCGCTGAATCCACGGAGCCGCCGCGATCCCGCACGGTGCAGCGGGCGCGGCGGCTTCCGTTCCGCTTGCGTTGACGCCGAGCGCACAATGTGTCCATGACACAGCAACCCTGCGCCGCGTGTGGCCGCGAGACGGGACCGGGCTCCCAGCTCTTCGCTGACCGTCGGAGGGGTGTGGACCAGGATACTGGCGACCGGGTTTTGGTCTGCGCTTCTTGCGTAGATGACCGCGCTGCCCACGGTGACCGACCGTCGGATTCGCGCCTGGGGACGATCGAGCTGGCGGATACCTTCAACCGGTAAGCCGCCAGTAAGCGACACGTAGTACCGTCCATCGGAGCCGCCGCGATCCCGGCAAGTAGTCCGCCGACTGTTCTAGACGGTCCGGAGGGTGCGTCCGGGGTAGCGGCGACCCCTAGGATGAGCGCATGGACAGCGGACGGCCAAGTCGTCGCATCACGAAATGGGCTGCAATCACGAGTGCCGGCATCCTTGTCGGTTGGCTGGGTTCATCTTCATTGCCGACCCTTGGCTGGGGGAGCTCGTCGAGGGAGTCGGCAGCGATGATTGCGGGCTCGAGCCGGTCGCCGCGTCCGCGATCACGCTCCACATCGGCGCATCGCCGGTCATCGCGAGCTGTGGCTCGCGCGTACGCGTCAACGGCCTCGAGTACCACGTTGGGGTTGGGCGCTGGCTGGACGAGGATGCGCTGAAGCTTCGGGAGTACGCGCCGATCACCCACGCCAACGACACGCTGGTGGAGCCCATCGCGTTCGCGCTCCATGGGATCAATCCTGACGTGTTCCTCGTCATGCGCGGTGACGGCGTCGACGACCTTGGTCCAATGGGACCATTCATGGCCCTTTGGCGCGACCTGCCATCGGTGCCCCCCGCGCTCTGCCATTACGCAGATCCGAACGACCCGCAGTTCCCGAGTGAGTGCGACCCCTAGCGCGTCTTTCACGACACCGCGGCAAATGAAGAGCCGCCGCGATCCCGCACGGGTGCAGCGGGCGCCGCTGATGTTCACGTTCGCGGATGGCTCGCCGCTCGCAGAGCAGGCGACGAGGGGATGGGCGCACGGAGAGGGCCGGACATCCGAGGGGGCCATGGCGTCCGGCCCTGGCACCCAAGCGCATCGGCCGTGCCACGGAGGATGGCTGGCTCCCACTCCCATAGGTGATGGCTGGAAAGCCCCGGCTGGCGCCGAAAGCTCGGGCCGATCGCCGCCGCCCGTGCGCATTCGGCGTCACTCCGTCACGTCCCCGGCAACCTCACCCTCGATTCGCCCGAGGGCGGCGGGTCATGGAACGAATCGACCATCATGACCGCCGGTCCATCCCGTCCAGCACGATGAGCACGAGCGCCGTCGCAGTGATGCCGATGATGAGCAGTGCGATTAGCTCTGGTGGCATGGCGGAGCCCTCGCAGATCGCGTGCCTTTGGGAGCGGACGACCGGACCACCACAGTCACGCTTGTGGCCCGGCCACCATGCCGACCAGTAAGGGGCCGGTCGGCGCATCAGTTACCGCAGCGGCCATGCCGTGCCGGCCGAGATTGAGGCGGACACGGAAGACCGGGCCGCTGCCATGAATGAGGGGGTCACACGCAGCGGTCCGGTCGAGTGCCAGCCGGGGCGTGGAGGCTCATTTCCATGCCGGTCGGCCGATAGTACTGATGCAGACGGCGGGCCGCGCCGATGGCTCCTCCCGCCCGAAGTGTCGTTGACGCCGCCCGCCCACCATGACGCCATGTCCCCGAAGCGTGCCTTAGCGGACGCCTTAACAGGCCTCGGCACGTCTCCCGGCGGCTCCCTATGCTGCGCGGCATGCGAGGGAGGGCTAGTGATCGATCCGGCCTTCCGCGTCCCAATAGTTGCTTCGCAGGCTCAACCCTCAGAGCTGCACTAGCTGCGCTTCATGGCCGCGTGGACCGCGACGAGCACGAGCGCCACGACTCCGATGCCGATGATGGTGTACGCGAACAGTTCCATGGCCATGGGCGGCCGGTATTCGCACGCGCCATGCCCCGCCCGGACTTATCGCGCTACGGGCGACGGTTGGGTCGCCTCAGTGGTGGCTGACGGCCGTGCGGCGATGCTCGAGTTGTCGAACCACTCGGAGGCGAATCCAAGACACGCCCCACGGGACACCACGCTCTCGGCCGCTCGCTCGCCACAGGCGATGCACGGCGTGCGCTCATCCACGGTATGGAGCGAGGCACCGTGCCCGCAGCGGTCACACACCGGCTCATGGTCGATATGGAAAGCCGTGCGCGAGGCGCGGATGTGGTGGGAGAGGCTCATGGCTGAGCCCCTGCGGCTGGTGTGCCCGACAGTGCCGGCAGCGCCGTACCTTCGGGCTGGGTCGAAGGTCAGTCACGGGGAACTGCCCGCGTGTGGCGACCGTGATTACGTTCCGGCCCCAATGGTGAGGCCAGACCACCGCAGTCACGCCCGTGGTCCGGCCACCATGCCGACCGGTAAGGGGGGCCGGTCTGCCGCACGAGCTACCGCAGCGTTCGTGCCGTGCCGTCGGAGATTGTGGCGGACACGGAACGACCGGGCCGCTGCCATGGAC
>JASLBU010000037.1 GCA_030146365.1 Candidatus Limnocylindria bacterium
GGTCAAGCTCGCCGAGTTGCGCGAGGCGATCGGCGTCATCCGCGCGCTGGCCAACGGCGGCCCCGCCGAGTACAAGGGAACGACGCTGCGGCTCGCCTGGAATCCCGCGAGCCGCCTGCCGATCTGGGTCGCGGCCTACGGCCCCAAGGCGCTTGCCCTCGCGGGCGAGGAGGGCGACGGGTTCATCCTGCAACTCGCCGACCCGGACATCACGGCCTGGAGCATCGGCGCCGTCCGCAGCGCCGCGGAAGCCGCGGGCCGGGATCCCGAGGCCGTGCGCATCTGCGTCGCGGCGCCCGCCTACGTGACCGACGGAAGCCAGGCACGATTGGACCACGGACGCGATCAGTGCCGCTGGTTCGGCGGGATGGTCGGCAACCACGTGGCCGACATCGTGGCCCGTTACGGAGCCGACGGCTCCGCGGTGCCCAAGGCGCTGACCGACTACATCGCCGGGCGCCAGGGTTACGACTACAACGAGCACGGCCGGGCGGGCAACACCCACACGGACTTCGTGCCCGACGCGATCGTCGACCGCTTCTGCCTGATCGGCCCGCCGGCCGACCAGGTCGCGCGCCTACTGGAGCTGCGTGACCTCGGCGTGGACCAGTTCGCCCTCTACCTCCAGCACGACGCCAAGGACGCCACCCTCGCGGCGTACGGCGAGCACGTGATCCCGGTCGTCAACGCCCGTGAGGCTGCGAAGACGTAAGGACCCCGACGCCGGCATGCGATGCCGCGGACGGCGACGGGATGCCGAACGCTGAGCTCTCGAGCCACGGCGCGACATCCCCGCCGGGCATCGGCCTGGCGAAGTGGTAGCCCTGCGCCTCGTCGCAGCCGTAGTCGTTGAGCATGGCCATCGTCGCCTCGTCCTCCACCCCTTCGGCGACCACCTTGACGCCGAGGTTGTGTGCGAGGTCGATGATCGACCGCACGATGACGGCGTCGTCCTCGACGGTGGACATGGTCATCACGAACGAGCGGTCGGCCTTGATCTCCACGACGGGCAATCGCTGGAGGTAGACGAGCGAGGAGTAGCCCGTGCCGAAGTCGTCGATCGAGAGCCGCTCGTCCATGCTCTCGAGCTGCGCGAGCATGCCGGGCACCGCCGTGTCGATCAGCGCGGTCTCGGTCAGCTCGAAGATCAGCTTCTCCGCCGGAACGCCCCATCGCTCGACCAGCTCGTCGACGGTGTCGAACAGCTCCGTGCCGGCCGCCAGGCAGCGCGCTCCCAGGTTGACCGCCATGGTCAGGTCCAGCCCCTGGTCGCGCCACGCCCGGAGCTGGCGCAGCGCCTCGTTGATCACCCATTCCGTCATCGGGACGATCAACTCGCTGCGCTCGACCTCCGGCATGAAGTCCATCGGCATGAACAGGCGGCCCGAGGGGTGGTTCCAGCGGATCAGCGCCTCGACGCCGATCGTCTCCTTGGTGGCGAGGTCGATCTTGGGCTGGTAGTGGAGCACGAGCTCGTCGCGATCGATGCAGCGGCGGAGGTCGCCGAGCAGCGCGAGACGCCGTGCCGGCGTCTCCTCGTGCTCCGTCGCGAACACGGCGTATCCGGCACCGGAGCGCTTGGCGTCGTACATCGCGAGGTCGGCGCGCCGGAGCAGCTCGTCGATGTTCTCGCCGTGGAGGGGCGCGAGCGCCATGCCGATGCTCGCCTTGACCTCGATCGCGTGCCCGCTGATCAGGAACGTCGGCTCGAGCGCCTGCTGGATCTTCCAGACCATCGTGGCGGCTCCGGCCAGGTCCATGCTCCCGCCGGGAAGGATCCCGAACTCGTCGCCGCCGAGCCGTGCCACCGTGTCGCCGTCGCGCAGGCAGCCGACGAGCCGCTCCGTGACCAGCTTGAGCAGGACATCGCCATGCTGGTGCCCGAGTGTGTCGTTGACCTGCTTGAACTCGTCGAGATCCATGACGAGGACCGCCAGCGAGTCGTTCGATCTCAGCGCCGCCCGGATCGCGAGGTCCACGCGGTCACCGAACAACACGCGGTTGGGCAGGCCTGTGAGATCGTCGTGCAGCGCCTGGTGCTGCAGGTCCTGCGTATACCTCTGGCGCTCGGAGATGTCGCGCACGCAGGCGATATGGATCGTTCCGCTGCCCAACTCGACCAAGCTCAAGTCCAGCTCCATCGGGAAGGTCGAGCCGTCCTTGCGGCGGCCGAGCGTCTCGCTGGAGCGCCCTCCCCTGTCCTGCGGGGTCAGGATCCGGCGCTTGGCGTCGGCATGACTGGCGAAGTCGCCGGGATGCTTGGGGCCGACCATCATCGAGAACGGCTGGCCGATCGCCTCGTCCTCGCTGTAGCCGAACAGCTCGGTCGCGGCGCGGTTGAACGTCTCGATCACGTCATCAGGGGTGAAGGTGACGATGCCGTCGACCACGTTCTCGAGCACGGCCCTCGTGCGCGCCTCGCCGTCGCGGAACTGCTCGAGCGACCATTCCAGCGCGCGGGACTTGAGGAACAGCTCGACGAAGATCCTGACCTTCGCCCGCAGGACGTCGGAGACGATCGGGGCGAAGATGAAGTCGACGGCGCCGCTCGCGTAGGCGGCCGGGACCTTGGCCTCCTCCTTCGTGTGCGCGGTGATGAAGATGATCGGCGTGTGCTCGCACTCCTTGCGCATGCGGATCAGCCGCGCCGTCTCGTAGCCGTTCATCCTCGGCATCTGGACGTCCATCAGGATGACGGCGAAGGTCCGCTCCATCACCGCGCGCAGCGCCGCCTCCCCCGATTCCACTTCCACGATGGCGTGACCCAGCGGCTCGAGGATCGAGTTGATCGACAGGCGCTTACCGGCGTTGTCGTCGACGATGAGGATCGCCGCGTCGGCGGTCGTCGTCGCGTTGGGAAACAGCGTCAACGCAGCCTCATTGCGTCGCGAGCGGGATCGGGTCCGCCTCGGGGAACCACTGGCTCAGCGCGTGCAGCAACTCCTCGGTGTCGACCGGCTTGGGGATGTAGTCGGACGCGCCGGCCGCGATGCAGCGCTCGCGCTCGCCGCCGACCACCTTGCCGGTGACCGCGATGATCGGCAGATCGGCCAGCTCGGGGCGCTTGCGCATCGCCTCCATCGTCTCGTAGCCATTCATGCCCGGCATCATGATGTCCATCAGCACGATGTCGATGTCCGAGCGGTGGTCGAAGATCGCCAGCGCGTCCGCGCCGCTCTCGGCGACGACCACGTTCAAGTTCCCGCGCTCGAGCAGCGCGGACAGCGCGAAGATGTTGCGGAAGTCGTCGTCGACGACGAGAATCGTCGCGCCCGCGGCCACGCCTCCGTAGAAGCCCTCCCGGTTCACGGCGTCGCGGCGTGTGTCCGGGCCGGTGGCCGGGACCGCCACGTCCCTGGCGGCCGGCGCGGACTCCCCCGCTTCGACCGGGAGCGGGGAGAGCAGCTCGGCCGGGGCCTCGGGAGCGACCTTGGTCGCGCCGTTGCGGTTCGCCGCGCGTAGCGCGCCGTTCGCATGCGGGAGCGGGTCGAAGGCGCTCAACGCCGCGGCGGCGTCGGGGGTGAGCTGGTTGGCCGCGTCGCCGCCGCCGCGCTCGGACCTGAGCGGAAGGTAGACGGTGAACGTGCTGCCCTGTCCGTACTCGCTCACCAGCGTGATCTCCCCGCCGAGCAGCTCGACGAGATTGCGGCTGATCGAGAGGCCGAGACCGGTTCCGCCGTACTTGCGCGCAGTCGACCCGTCGGCCTGGGCGAACGCCTCGAACATCGACCCCTGCTGCTCCGCCTTGATGCCGATGCCGGTGTCGCTGACGACCAGGGCGATGACCTGGTCGGCGGCGGCGAGGCCCGCATGCTGGGGGCTCCAGCCGCTCGTGCAGAGCTCGAGGCGCACGGAGACCTGGCCGCGCTCGGTGAACTTGAACGCGTTGCCGAGCAGGTTCTTGAGCACCTGCCGCAAGCGGTGGGGATCCGTGGTCATCGTGGGCGGCAGCTCGGGGTCGAGCGTCGCGACGAAGTCCAGCTCCTGGCCGTCGGAGACGGGCTGGAAGGTCTGCAGCATGGTGTCGTAGAGGTCGGCAAGCGGGAGCTCGCTGAACTCGAGGTGGACGGTGTTCGACTCGACCTTGGCCAGGTCGAGGATGTCGTTGAGGAGCCTGAGCAGGTCGACGCCGGAGGACCGGATGACGTGCGCGAACTGGACCTGGCGCGGGGTGAGGTTGCCGTCGGGGTTGTCCTCGAGCTGCTCGGCCAGCACGAGCAGGCTGTTGAGCGGCGTGCGGAGCTCGTGCGACATGTTGGCGATGAACTCCGACTTGTACTTCGAGGAGACCGAGAGCTCCTTCGCCTTCTCCTCGACGAACCGCTTCGCCTCCTCCACTTCCTGGTACTTGCCCTCGACCTCGTCGTTCTTGTCAGCCAGCAGCGTTGCCTGCTCCGCGAGGTCCGCGTTGGACTGGTGCAGCTGCTCCTGGCGGGACTGGAGCTCCTTCGCCTGTGTCTGCGACTGCTCGAGCAGCTTGTCGCTCACCGCCTGTGCGGCAACCGTGTTGAGCACGAGGCCGATGCTCTCCGTCAGCTGATCGAGAAGGGACTGGTGAGTCGGGCTGAAGGCCGAGAACGAGGCCAGCTCGATCACGGCGCGCACGGATCCCTCGAACAGGATCGGGAGGACGATGATGTTCAGCGGCTTGGCTTCGCCGAGCCCGGAGGAGATCTGGATGTAGTCGGCCGGGGCCTCGGTGAGCAGGATCCGCTCCTTCTCGAGCGCGCACTGGCCGACGAGACCTTCTCCCAGCCGGAAGGAGCTCGAGAGGTGCTTGCGCTCCTTGTAGCCGTAGCCGGCCTGGAACTGCAGGACGGGCTCGCCACCGTCTTCCGGGTCCGTGAGCGCGTAGAAGACCCCGTGCTGTGCCGAGACGAGGGGAGTGAGGTCGGACAGGATCATGTTCGAGACCGTCGCGAGATCGCGCTGGCCCTGGAGCATGCGGGTGAAGCGCTCGAGGTTGGTCTTCAACCAGTCCTGCTCGGTGTTCTGGCGCATCGTCTCGCGCAGGTTGCGGATCATCTCG
>JASLBU010000097.1 GCA_030146365.1 Candidatus Limnocylindria bacterium
TGCCGGGCTTCGCGACGGCTCCGCATGACGCTACTGCAGGTCGCTTACTGGCGGGTTCAGCCGGTTCCCCGAGGTAAAGAAACGAACGGCGTCCCCGCGATGCGGTCGGCGATCACGAGAAGGCAGACGCACAGCCACGCTCCCGCGATCATCCATTGCCCAACCAGCGAAGCGTCTGGGATGCCACGCGAAACGAATTGGACCGAAACGAGCAGCCCTGCCGGCGGTGCAGTTAGGAAGGATATCCCCGGCAAGGGGCCCGTGCCGATTCCGCCGGTGATCGACAGGGAGCTCCCAGCGAACATCAGCGCCGACCAGCCCGCCACGGCACCGACGCCGCCCATGACGCGCCCACCACGCGACGACCACGCTGCCAAGACCCCCGAGCCACACGCCGGTCGCGTCGAATGCATCAAATCCGTAGGGCGAGCCAAGCACCAACATCCCAAGCAGGAACGCGGACGGTACGTGGAAGAGGGCAGCCAAAGCCAGCAGCGAACCCGCCGTGCGAGACGGCAACGACGCGGTCGCCGCATCAGGGCGGGAGTCTCCCATCGACCATAGAAGGAGGAGTGCGGCTGCGCCGTAGGCCAAAGCTGTAAGCAGGTAGCCCCCGGCGGCGTCCCAGTGGCGCCCGGTGAGCCCGTACCCTAGGTAGAACGTCAGGTCCCCGATCCGCGGCTCATATGGCGGGATGAGCTGGATTCCAGCGAGACCGGCTGCGCCCCCGCCCCAGAGTGCGGCCGGGATGGCGGCCCACCGGTTCGCAAGCGCCGCCAGCCCAAATCCCGCGGTTGCGACTGCCGTCACCACGTCAGCGGCATCCGCGTTCGTCACGCCGCGTGCGAGGAGTACCTGCATCGCAACTGCCCCGAACGCAAGCAGGATCAACGAACCCGCAAGTCGTGACCGCACCCCTGGACCGCCCGCACCCCCGGACAGGCGTCGGGTCCGCCGCACACCGGGTGCCGGCTGGAGTTCGCCTTCGACCATCTCGCAAGGCTGGCGGCCAGCACAGGGCATCGCAACGCGACGAATGACCTGGTCCCCGGAAGCCGCCGCTATCCCGACGCACCTTCCCAGCCGTCTAGAACAGTCGGCTGCCCGTTACGATAGAGCGGCATGGAGTTGAGGCAGAAGCAGCGCAGCATCAAGGGCACGAGCGACCACTTCGTCGGTGACGTTTGGATCGACCGACTCGCCGGTGGTGACCCCGGCTCTCGGTTGCGAGTCAACGTGGTCCGCTTTGCTCCCGGAGCTCGCAATGCGTGGCACGTGCATGGCTCGGGGCAGACGCTGCACGTCACCGAAGGCGTCGGCCGCATCCAGGCTCGCGGTGGCGACGTGCTGGAAATCCGTGCCGGTGACACCGCATACGCACCCGCCGGTGAGTGGCATTGGCACGGCGCGGCACCCGATCACTTCATGAGCCATCTCGCCATGTGGGAAGCGCCTGTTGAAGGACCCGAGGTGCAGTGGGGCGACCATGTGTCCCCCGACGAGTACGACAAGCCGCCGCTATCTCGACGCACCTTCCCGACCGTCTAGAACAGTCGGCGGACTAGTTGCCGGGCTTCGGGGGCTCCGTGGGTCACGCTCTGGGGGCCGCGTACTGGCGGCTTACCGGTTGAAGGTGTCCGCCAGCTCGATCGTTCCAAGCCGCGAATCCGATGGCCGATCACCATGGGTCTGGCGGTCCGCCACGCAAGACGCGCAGAGCACGACCTTCGCACCTGTCTGTCGGTCGACGCCGCTGCGTCGGCCCGCGAAGAGCGCGGAGCCCGGCCGCGTCTCCCGCCCGCAGGCCGCGCATGGTTGTTCCTTACCGGTCACGTAATCCAGGCCCAGCTCCTGCGCCCATACCGCCGTCCGCGCGAACCCGAGGCCGGCTCCACGCGCCGCGATCTGCACCATGTCCCGCTCGTTCGGCTGACGGCCGTAGTGGCTGATCGCTCTCTCGTTGCAGTCGCCGCACAGGTGCAGGGCCGTGCCGTCATCCACCCGTGGTGCGACGGTCGCTAAACAGTGAGGTGCCAACGCCGGTCGGGCGACCGCAGCTAACGCACGCTTCGAGCTGGCGACATGGGCTTCATTGTGCGCTGCGGCGTCAACGACGGTCCTAGGCGACATGCGGCATCGCGTTTGACAAGAGCCGGAACCGAGCAGTGAAGCCATCGCGGTCTACGTCAAACGACGTATTCCGCCGTGTCCGCGCCGAGGAGTAGCGTCTCCGCAGAGCGGGGGACTGTTAAGTCGCAGTGGCCGGCCCTGACCCCGCCCAGGTAGCGAGGTTCGAGCCCATGCGTCGCCTGTTTGTCCCCGCCATCGTAATTCCCATGCTGCTGTTGGCGATGGCGGCGCCTGCCGCCGCCGCGCCGCCCTTCAAGGAATCAGGAACCCAGCAGAGCTTCTACAGCGTCTCCTCCACATGTAGCGGCAACACGTGTACGGATCTCGTGCTCGATGCATGGATGATGGACTCCGAGACGCTGCTCGTGTGCCTCTACGAGTACACGTACAACATGCGCACCGGTCGGGTCGTGTCCGAGGAGAGCAACTGCGATACGACATCGCCTGATGCGCTGACCATCACGGGCGACTGGGATGTCACCCTCGCCGAGACGACCATCCCCGTGATGCGGTGCGACAGGCGCGGCTGCGAGTACACGGGTGAGACGATTACTGTGTCGGCTCACGACACGGCGACTGGAGCAGTGTTCACCCACAGCGACCGGGGGACCTTCTCGGACGGCGAGTGCACGTATCGCTACCGATCCACCGGGACGAGCGCCGAAGTGGCCGGCACGATGACCATTGATGGTGTGGTCTACGAGCAGTGGGGACAGGCTTCGCTCACGACCTACATGACCACCATCCGCTGCTAGTTCGCCGCTCTAGTGCGCCTATCGGAGCCCGGCGAGGACGCCGGGCTCCGTGCCTTTGCTGGCACTTGAACTGGCCGCTGCGTGTGTGACTCCCTTCATGTCAGCGGTCCGGCCTCTCCGTGTGCGCGACAATCCTGAGATGGCATCCAAGGGGCTCACCGAACTGTGGAACGGGGCAATGGCCGCGAAGCCGTCGGACTGGATGTTGGCTGGCGTTGTGTGTGGGCCGCGAGAGGTCGATCCGGCTATCCACGGCTCGGGGTGGCTGGCGTGTGCCACCGGACCGAACGGGCAGCGCCTCCAGGGCAGCGGTGGGAGCCCACACGACGCTCTCGTGGCGCTCACGGTGCTCCTGAAGCGGCTTGAGGAGGAATGATGCGTCGCGCAACGGCCGTTATGGCCGCCACCGGCCTCGCCGCCTGCGGCATCCTCAGCCCGATCGGCCCGCCGCCGGCGATATGTCAATTTCCCGACGGCGTTCCCCTGTCGTTCGCCGGCGAGACAACCCTGGGCGAGGCCGGACTGGCATCTCCGGGCGGCGAGGAGATCCCGGCGCAGGTGTGGATTACCGCCGAGCCCATCCGGCATGAGCTGAGCGTAGAGACGACCCGCATGATTTGTGCTGTAGAAGCCAACGGGAGCAGCTCCATCGTGCCCTTTCCCGTCGAACCCTTGCCGCACGATGCCGGCTAACTCCCAGGGCAGGGGTGGAGCCCCCACGACGCTCTAGGAGCGCCCACGCTGCCGCTCAAGGGACTAAGCCGGTGATCGGAAAGCGCGGCACGAGCGCTGCCTCTTAGTCACGAGCTGGCCGGACCGGAAATGAGCCTCCACCGGGTTTGCATTGGCCGCACCGCTGAGTGTGATCCTCCGTCCATGGCAGCGGCCCGGTCGTTCCGTGTCCGCCACAATCTCCGACGGCACGGCACGAACGCTGCGGTAGCTCGTGCGGCAGACCGGCCCCCCTTACCGGTCGGCATGGTGGCCGGACCA
>JASLBU010000107.1 GCA_030146365.1 Candidatus Limnocylindria bacterium
TGCCGGGCTGGGGCGACGCATGCCGCACGAGCTTTCGGGCGGGCAGCAGCAGCGCGTCGCGCTGGCGCGCGCCCTGGCGCCCGACCCTGCGCTGATCCTGCTCGACGAGCCGTTCAGCAGCCTCGACGCGACGCTGCGGGCTCACCTGCGCGGCGAGGTTCGCGAGATCCTCCGGGCGGCCGGTGCGACGACCGTCTTCGTCACGCACGACCAGGGGGAGGCGCTGGAGATCAGCGACCGCATCGCGGTCATGCGTGCCGGCCGGATCGAGCAGGTCTCGACGCCGGACGAGCTCTACCTGCGACCGGTCAACCGCTTCGTGGCGAGCTTCGTCGGCGAGGCGAATCTCCTGCCGGGCGAGGTCCGCCACGGCGAGGTACAGACGATCGTCGGCCGCTTCCGCGCCGCCAACGGCGCCATGGCCGACGGCACGCGGGCGGAGGTCCTCCTTCGCCCCGAGCAGCTCCACATGCTGCCGGTGGCACGGCTTTCGAGCCCGCCGCGTCCGGAGACGGTGCTGCGCATCGTGCGCCGGGTCTTCCACGGGTCGGAGGTCCACCACGTCCTCCACAGCGCCCAGGGATTCGAATTGGAGGCGGCCACCCCCTCGAGCGCCACGCTGGAGGTGGGGACGGAGGTGATCGCCCACGCGCGAGCGCGGGAGGTGCCCGTCTACCCCCTCGACGGCGCGGCCTCGGCGCCGGACGCCTGACTCAGGAGTCGGTCAGGCCCATGAAGTCGAGGACCTGGCGCCAGGCATCGGCGCTCGCGTCGGCATGCTCGTTGGCCTTGCGGTCGAAGAACGAGTGGGGCGCGCCGGGATAGGTGACGGACCGGTGCTCGACGCCCGAGTCGGCGAGGGCCCGATCGAACGCGTCGCGCGACTCCGCCGGGATCCCGGCGTCCTCCTCGCCATAGACGGCAAGGACCGGGCAGCCGAAGCGAGGCGCCTCATCGGCAGGAGCCGGAAGGCCGCTCCGGTGCGGCCCCGTCGGCCATGGATAGAAGCCGATGACCCCGTCCACCCCCAGCCCGCCCGCCGCCTGGAGCAGGCTGATGCGCCCACCCAGGCAGAAGCCGATGGTGTAGAGCCGCTCCGGCTCGCCGCCATCGGGCGATCGCAGGAACGCCGCGGCGGCCGCCACGTCCTCGTTGACCCGGTCCGGCTGGAGCTGGAGCACGTGGGGCTGCGGCTCGAAGGTCTCGTCGCGCTTGGCCGAGCCGGCGGTGCGAGCGTAGAAGTCGAACGTGACGGCGTGGACCCCGGCCTGGGCGAACCGCAGCGCGAGGTCCTCGTAGTACGGGTGCAACCCACGCACGTCGGGCACGATGACGATCCCGGCTCCGCTCGGCGTGCCGGCTCGTGCGGCATGGGCGGGTACGGCGGTCCCGTCACGGCTGGTGAGGGTGACGTCCCGCGCTTCGGCGCCACCGTCCCCGTTCGGCGGCAGCGGCGGGCGTTGGTCGGGCGAGAAGCACATGCCCGCCGATCGTCGCACACGCTATGCCCGCCGCGCGACCCCCTCTAGCCCACGAGTCGATCGACGGCGAACCACGAGCCGGCGACCAGGACGGCGACGACCCCCGCGTAGATCGCGGCACGGACAGGGACGGGCATGGCGCCCTGAAGCCGCTCGCCCGTCGGGGTTCGCCACATGCCGCCCATCGTGGCGACGCCCGTCGGGGGAAGCAGCAAGCCGAGGAGGACGCCAACCAGCAGGCCGCCGACGTGGCCGGTCCAGCTGATGTTCGGCACGACGAAGGTGAAGATGAGCAGGAAGATCAGGTACGACCCCAGGCCGCCCATCATCCGCCGCGCCTCACGCCCCAGCATGGCGTGGTGTCGGCGCGAGACCGCGAACAAGAGTCCCACGATGCCGAAGATGGCGCCGGAGGCACCGGCAGCGAACTGCGCGGGGTCCAGCAGAATGGTGGCGACGCTCCCGCCGGCAGCGGCCAGCAGGTAGATCGCGGCGTACTCGATCGGCCCGTACATGCGCTCCGCGATCGGCCCGTACAGGTACAGCACGTACATGTTGAAGGCGAGGTGGATGAGGCCGAGGTGGAAGAACGCGCTGGTGAAGATCCGCCACCACTCGCCCTGGGCGACCAGGACCGCGTTGATGGTGTGCTCGACCCCCAGCGGACCCAGTCCACCGCCGAACAGGCCGCCGCCGCCGAGCGTCGCGCCCTGGGCCAGCAGCGTATCGACCCCGAACAGCACCACGCAGATCGCGATGATCGCGTACGTCACCAGCGGCACGTGCTCGGCGTAGGCGCCACGCGCCCGGTTGAACTGGCGCCTCGCGGCGAAGTCGTGCCCCGTTTCCTTCAGCAGCCAGGCGATGCGGTTCGCGATGGCACCTCGCTCCTCGGCCGGCGCGCGGCGATCAGCCTCGCGGTACGCTCCGATGGCGGCATCGAGATCACCGTCGCGCACGAGCTGCTCCGCGACACTCCGCCAGCCGAGCCATGCGTTCCGGCCGCCGGCGTTCGCGGCAGCCTGCCATGCGGCCAGCGCGCCGGGCTCGTCATCGCCGCGGTACCGGGCAGCGCCGATCGCCAGCCACGCCTCACCGGAGAGCTCCGCGTCGGGGTGGCCCGTGAGCGGGCCGAGGATGCGCACCGCGGCATCGAGGTCGCCTGCGTCGAGCAGGCGGCGCCCCTCGTCGAGGCGCAGGGTCGGTTCGTCAGTCATTCGCTCGGGCGATTATGCACGCACGCGAACGACCGCCGAGAGATTGGCACCTCGGCGGTCGTCGTGCCCCCTGGCGAGGAGGCGCGCCCGGCGTGGGGCCGGGAGCATCAAATGGGTGGTGGGCTACTTCGCGCGGCGCAGGAACTCCACCACGTCGTCGTATCGGAAGCGGCGATCGCCTCGCTTGCAGACCCGAAAGAACGGGAGCTCGCCGCGGTCGCCGAGCCGCTTGACGGTGTTCACGTGCAGGTGCAGCATCTCGGCGACCTCGGACGCCGTGAGCAGCTTCCCGACCTCGTTCGTCATCATCGGAGCGTTTCGGTCCTCTGTATGGGCACTTCTTCGCTCGTCGCACGGGCAGGTGCGGTAGGAGCGGCTCGTGGTCGGATAGTAAGGTTGCGGTGCCCTCGGCCCGCCCGGTACGTTCAGGTCAGCCCGAGGAGTACTTCCGTTCATGCCGTCCGATTCCCTTCCCACCGATGTCCGTCGGCTGGTCGACGAGCGCAGCGCCGCGCGTGCCGCCCGGGACTGGGCCCGCGCCGATGCGCTCCGAGACGAGCTCGCGGCGCTCGGCTGGGACGTGCAGGACTCCCCGGCGGGTTCGTCTGTCCGGCCGATCCTTGCGCCCAGGGCCGGAGAGGGCGGCGTCGACCCGCTCGACGAGCCGGCCGCCGTCCATCTCTCGATCCAGGCCGCGGCCGAGGACCACGCGGAGGATCTGCTTCGCCTGCTCCACGGCCTCGGTGCGCACCCGCCGAGCATCACGTGGGAACTCGTCGTCGTGGCGAACGAGCCGGCGTTCGACGTCGATACCGTGCTCGCGCAAGCCCCGCTGCCCGTGGCGCCGGCCGTGCTGCGCAGCGACGGCAGGCTCGGGTGGGCCGATGCCCGGAACCTCGGGCTCCGCGCCTCGCGTGGTGACGTGACGCTCCTGCTCGACGCATCGGTTGAGCCGACCGGCGATTTCGCCACCCCGCTGCTCGCGGCGTTCGGGGACCCGGGCATTGGCCTGGCCGGCGGCTGGGGCCTGCGATCCGCGGACGGCCGGCAATTCGAGGAGGCGCCGGCCGGCGAGGTGGATGCGGTGGAGGCCTACTGCCTTGCCGTCCGACGGGAGGCCCTCCGTGCGGTCGGAGGGTTCGATCGACGCTACCGCTACTACCGCAATGCGGACCTGGATCTCAGCTTTGCGGTCCGTGACGCCGGCTGGCGCGCGGTGCGCGTGTGTCCACTGCCGATGGTGCGGCACGAGCACCGCGGATGGACCTCGCTGTCCGACGAGGAGCGCGATCGGCTCAGCAGGCGCAACTTCTACCGCTTCCTCGATCGGTGGCGTGACCGCGACGACCTGCTCCTCGGCACGGGGCCTTCGGTGGAGGAGGAGACGACCGGGTGAGCCATCGGCTGCACGTCTGGCCGTGGACTCGCCGGCTGGGAGGACGCTTCCTGCCGAGCTGGCTGGCCATCTCGCTCGGGCGGCACGTCATCGCCTGGCGGCCGCTCGACGACGTGGAGGTCGTCCACGAGCTGGAGCACGTTCGGCAGTGGCAGCGGCACGGCATGAGCTTTCCGGCCAGGTACCTCGCCGCCTCGCTCCGGGCGTGGCGAGCCGGGAGGCATTGGTACCGCGACAACCGCTTCGAGATCGCGGCCAGGGAGGCGGCGCGCCGGCCTCGTCACCCGTAGCCATCGTGATTCGGGCCGGGGCCCCCAAGCCCAGGGAGGTTTCAGACCCCGTGGGCGGCCAGGTGGCCCTCGAGACACGTGCAGCCCGCCGGCCCGACCCGGGCGCCGTGACGCGTGCCGGCCGGGAGGACGACGCCCTCTCCAGCCGTGAGCTCGACCGGCTCCTCTGCCGGACCGACGAAGAACGTGATCGATCCCTCGGCGCAGATGAGGAGCTTGGCGTAGGGATGCTCATGCGCGCCGTACGTGTCCTCCGGGCCGTTCGTCCACGCCGACGGCGTGACGCCGGCTGCCCGCAGCGCCTCCGCCGCCGCCTCAACCCCGACTCCTCGCGCCCTGAGCCGCTCCAGGCCCTCGGTCACCGCAGGAGGAGCACCGAGCGCTGTACGAGGACCTCGCCCTCCAGGCGCGAGGCGCCCACGATCCGGTCGAGCGGCGCCAGCCATGCCTCGATCCCGTGGTCGGTCTCGAGGTCGACGCCGAAGTCCGCCATAGCGGCTGTGGCCGCGTCGGCCACCGCTGCCAGGTCCACCCACGTGACCCCAGCGGCATCAGGGCCGCCCAGCGACGCAACCGCGTCGAGGTAGCGGGGCTCGGACCCCAGCGAGTCAGCCGAATTGAGCCCGAGGGCGCGCCCGACGAACGTCTCGCCGATGCCGATGAGGACGCGACTGTCCGTGACGGCGTACTGGAGGCTGAACCCGGCCACCGGCAGGGGCATCATCTCGCTCCCCTGTTCCGGTCCCGTCCAGCGCAGGGTGGTCACGGACACGCCGGCCACATCGCCTTCCTCGACGCTCACGCCCATGCTGGGATCCATGGTGGCGAGGCGCGCGAAGGTGCCCAGCTGCTCCATTCGTCGTTCCGCCGCGTCCTGGTCGGATGGGACGAGCACCAGCCCGGCGTACGGATCACCTCCCTGGGGCCACCCCGCGACGAGCGCGCCGTCGTCGATCCACGCCACCAGCTCCTTCATCTCCGCCCCGAGCGCGGCCTCCGCCGTGGCGATCCCCTCGGCCGCCTCCGGGTCCTGGGCCGCAACGTCCGTGGCAGCACCGATCGAGGCGGCAAGCGCCTCGCCGATGTTCCCGCCCTCGGTGTAGAACAGCGCGTCGGCCGGCACCTCGGAGGCGAGGCCGCGCCTTTCGTTCTCGACGCTGAACGGACCGGTCGCCGGCGGACCGGCGGCGTCGAAGGCGAGTCCATCGTCGGTGGCGCTCACCGAGAAGACCCCGAGGGTCGGCTGATGCTCCATGAGCTCCGTCATGGCTGCCATCTCCGGCGTCGCCTTGGCGCCGGCCTCTTCCATCGCCATGGCCATGACGTCGCCCATGTCGAAGGATCCGAAAGCGAGCCAGTCGGACGGGAGGCTCGCGACGAGCGCCGCGACGTCGTCGCGCCCAGCGAGGGTCTCGCCGCCGTCCGCGGCGTCCAGCGCGGTGATGATGTCGTCGCCGGATGGCGCCACCAGCAGCTGATCGTCCGTGATCGCGTAGGCCACCCCCTCGGCCTCCGACGCGCGGATGGTGACGCCGCCATGCTCGGTCTCGGCGAACGCGGGGGCGCCGGCCTCACCCAGGATCCGGTCGATCGCGTCCCGCGCGGCGTCGGCATCCGTCACGCCCAACATGAGGACGATCGATGGCTCCTCCGCCATCTCCGTCGGATTCGCTTCGGGGTTCGTCGGCGGCTCCGGAAGCTCGAGCATGGCGATGGCGGCGTGCCCATCGGTCCAGGGTGCGATGTCGGTGTTCCAGCTGATGTCCAGGCCACCGTCCGCGAAGCCCTTGTCGAACATCTCGACCAGCTGCTCGCTGAGCGGGCGCTCGAGATGGAGGCCCTCCATCGGTGGGAATCGGCCGAGCAGCTGTCGCAGCGCCTCATCCTGGGCATCGGAGGGCTGGAGCCGCATCTCGAGATACAGGACAGCGTCGGCGGGGACGTAGTCGGAACCCGAACCGGCCGTCGTCGCCCGCGAAGTGAGGAAGGTTGCGGCCGCAAGGCCGATACCGACCGCCAGCGCAGCGACGATGCCGATCACAGCGAACGGCCGCCACGATCGGCGGGCGGATGCCACCCCTGCGTCGGTGGGTGTGGGGATTGTGCTGGACACGAGGGGAGGCTCCAGTACGATCCGGCGCTCGGGTGGCCGGACGACGGCACTAGGCTACCGCGGGCGCCAAGACCGCGCCCATCGGACGATCGAGCCATGTGCGGTAGAGTCAAACGAGTGGCCGCAGGGGCGGCCACTCGTCGTACGAAGGAGAGAGCGGATGCCGAGCGCTGGCGTCGGCGCGGGCCTGCTGGCCTCCCTGTCATTCGGCGCCGGCGACTTTGCCGGAGCGCTCGCATCGCGTCGCAGCGGGGCACTGGCGGCCGTGGCCGGCGCGCACGGCATCGGGCTCCTGGCGCTGCTGCTGGCCCTGGCTTGGATGGCCCCGCCCCTGCCCGGGCTCACGTCGGTGGCCTTCGGGCTCATGGCCGGCGTCGCCGGCGCCGTCGGCCTAGCCGCGCTGTATCGCGGCATGTCCGTTGGCGCCATGGGGCTCGTCACGGCCCTGAGTGGCGCGGGCTCGCTTGCCATCCCCCTCACCGTCGGCGCTCTGCTCGGGGCGTCGATCAGCGAGGTTCAGCTGGCCGGCGTGGTGTGCGCCGCTGGCGCGGCGGCCGCGGCCAGCGGTGCGTCACGCGGCGAGCTGGGCCGTCAGGCGCTGGCGCTGGCCGGTGCCGCGGCGCTCGGCTTCGGGGCGTGGTACGTCCTGATCGACCTGGCCGCGACGGGTGGCGACCCGCTGTGGGCACTGACCTTCAGCCGGGCCGCATCCGCGGGCCTCGCCGGTGCCGTGGCAGCACGAGGGTTCCTCCGCGGCGGCCGTCTTCCGCTCCGTTTGGTCATCGCCGCCGGACTGCTCGACGTGGGTGGGAACGCGTTCTACGTAGTCGCCGGCGACCTCCTCGGCATCGGCCTCGGCGCGGCGCTGACCGGCCTGTACCCGATCGTCACGATGCTGCTCGCTCGCTTCCTCCTGCATGAGCGGCTGCCTCCGCTGGGCCAGCTGGGCGTCGGCCTGGCACTGCTCGGAATCGTGCTGATCTCGGTCGGCTGAGCGACCGGGCGGGCCCCCGGTAAGCGGGGGGTAAGCGGACGATAAGCGTCCATGCGGTCCCATCGGGCTGCGCGGTCCCGACCGCTCCCCGCGGTCGTCCGCGACGATGCAGGAGAACCCACCATGCCACGGTCCGTGCCGGGGCGGCTTCGCCTCGCCCTTCTCTGTTCACCGCTGCTGGCGGTGTGCGCGACGTTGGTGCTCACCGCCACGACCTTCGCCGTCACGGGCGGAGCGGATTGGCCACTGCGGTGATGGCCGGTTGCGGCGGCAGTATCATGGGCTCCCCCGCCCTCCATCGACCCGAGACTCGCCTGTCGCATGACCTGGGATCGCGTCACCGTCGTCGAGCAGCGGCTCGACCGTCACATCGAGAGCCTGCCGTCGTCGGCACACCGGCTCGGCCTCCACGAGCCCCTCCGGTCCGGCTCGTCACTCACTGCCATCGGGGCTCGCCGGCTCTTCGAGGACCAGCTCGTATCCCGGCAGCTCGACGTGGCGGCGCGAACGCTCAAGAAGACGAACCGCAGCTTCTACACCATCGGCTCCGCGGGCCACGAGGACAACGCCGTCGTCGGCGCGCAGCTGCGTCCGACGGACCCCGCCTTCCTGCACTACCGGTCCGGGGCGTTCTTCCTGGCTCGGGCACGCCAGCATCCTGGCGTCACGCCGACCCTCGACACGCTGCTCGGCGTCGTCGCGTCGTCCGACGACCCGATCTCGCAGGGCCGCCACAAGGTCTGGGGCAGCCGTCGGATGTGGATTCCGCCGCAGACGAGCACCATCGCTAGCCACCTGCCCAAAGCCATGGGTCTGGCATTCAGTCTCGCGCGGGCTCGCCGCCTCGGCATCGACAACGACATCGAGGCCGATGCGATCGTCGTGGCGACCTTCGGCGATGCCAGTGCGAACCACGCGTCCGCGCTGTCGGCCATCAACACGGCGCGGTACGCCGTCAGGCTGGGGCAGCCGATGCCGCTCCTGCTGGTGTGCGAGGACAATGGAACCGGCATCAGCGTCCCGACGCCCGATGGCTGGATCGCCGATTCCTTCGGCGGCCTGGCGAACCTGCGGTACCTGTACGCCGACGGCGAGATCGAGGACGTCTGGCAGACCGTCGGTGAGGCGATCGACCACGTGCGCAGCACGCGACAGCCGGCGTTCCTGCACCTTCGGACGGTGCGGCTGTGGGGCCACGCCGGCAGCGACGCCGAGCACGCATATCGCTCGCTGGACGAGATCGAAGCGGCGGAGTCGCGCGACCCACTGCTCCGTACCGCGGCCCGTCTCGTGGAGGCCGGCGTCGCCGACCCCGAGGAGCTCCGGGACCTGGTGGTGGAGGCGCGGGCAAGGGTGGGGGCCGTGGCCGAGGAGGCCGCGCGCCGACCTCGACTGCAGACGACGCACGAGGTGACGTGGCCGGTGGCGCCGTACCACGCGGACGACGTCCTCCGCCATGCGACGGAGCCGCGGGTGGACGAGGCGGTCCGTAACGAGTCCTTCGGCGCCACGCTGCCGGAGCGGGCGTCCCTGCCGACCGCTCGCACGATGGCCGGGTGCCTGAACGCGGCGCTCGCCGACGAGCTCCTGCGGCGCCCGGAGCTCGTGCTCTTCGGCGAGGACGTCGGGCGCAAAGGCGGGGTGTACAACGTGACCAGCGGGCTCCAGCGACGGTTCGGCGCAGCCCGCGTCTTCGACACGCTCCTCGACGAGACGAGCATCCTGGGGATCGCGCAGGGCGCCGCCCACGCCGGGCTCCTACCGGTCCCGGAGATCCAGTACCTGGCCTACGTCCACAACGCCATCGACCAGCTGCGGGGCGAGGCGGCCTCGCTGGGGTTCTTCAGCTCGGGCCAATTCCGCAATCCCATGGTCGTCCGCCTCCCGGGGCTTGCCTACCAGAAAGGGTTCGGCGGCCATTTCCACAACGACAACTCCGTCGCCGCGCTGCGCGACATCCCCGGGCTCGTGCTCGCCGCGCCGGCTCGCGGGAACGATGCCGCTCGCATGCTGCGCGGCGCGCTCGCCATGGCGCAGGCCGACGGCCGCGTGGTCGCGTTCCTCGAGCCGATCGCCCTCTACCACGAGAAGGATCTCCACGCCGACGGTGACGAGGGCTGGTTGAGCACGTACTCACCGCCTCCGGAGGTGCTGCTTCCGGGCGACGTCGGCCTGTACGGCCAGACTGATGGCGACGCCGACGTGCTGCTCGTCAGCTACGCGAACGGGCTGCGTCTCAGCCTCCAGGCGGCGCGACGCCTGGCGGAGGATCACAACCTGACGGCTCGCGTCATCGATTTGCGCTGGCTCAACCCGCTCCCCGTCGAGGCGATTCGCGAGCACGCGTCGGACGTGGGCAGCGTGGTCGTCGTCGACGAGTGCCGGGCGACCGGCGGCGGCATCGCCGACGCCGTCATCTCCGACCTCGCCGAGCGACGCATCGGGCGCCGACTCGGCTCCGTTCGCGCCGTGGACTCCTTCGTGCCGCTCGGACCGGCCACCGCGGCAGTCCTCGTCGGGCTCGACCAGGTCGTGGCGGCGGGCGTTGCCGCCGTCAGCCGGAAGCGGCGAGCGTCCGCCGCACGCACATGAGCCGGGCGGCCGTCGTCTTCTCCGGTCGCGGCTCGTACGCCGCGACCTCGCTGGGCTCACTCGTCCCGGGTCATCCCTGGGTGGCTCGCGCGGAGGAGCTTCGTGCCGCGGTGGGGCTCCCGCCGCTCATCGACATCGACGGGGCCGACGGGTTCGACCCCGCCCTGCATCTCCGACCGGCCAACGCCTGGCCGCTCGTCTTCCTGTCGGGCCTCCTGGACGCGGAGCGGATCGCACAGGACCACGAAGCGGTCGTGGTCACGGCCAGCTCCACTGGCTGGTACACGGCTCTCGCCGCCGCCAGCGTCCTGAGCTTCGATGACGCATTTCGCCTCGTGCAGCGAATGGCGCTCGCGGCGGACGGCCCACCCTCGGACGGCGAGCCGGCCGGCGAGCTCGTGTACCCGCTCGTCGACGAGCGGTGGGCACCCGACCCGGCACGGGCATCGGCCCTCGAGGCATCGCGCGACGGGGACGGTGACGGCACGTGGGTCGCCGTGGACCTCGGCGCCTTCGCGCTCGTTGCCGGCCACCAGGGCGCGCTCGACGCCCGCGCATCTCGGCTCGAGCCGGCGATGGTGGCGGGCCGCACCTACCCGCTTCGACTGCCCCTCGGCGACGGCTGGCATACGCCGCTGCGGGCCGAGGACGCCCGTGCAGCCGCCGCCGAGCTCGACGATCTCTCGTGGTCCTCGCCGAGCGTCACGCTCGTCGACGGGCAGGGCCGTCGTCACACGCCCTGGTCCGCCGACCCGGACGATCTGGCGCGGATCACGCTCGAGGAGCTGCCGACGAGCCGGTACGACACCGCGCAGGCCGTGCGCGTCGCGTTGCGCGAGCACGCGCCGGACGTTCTCCTGCTGCCGGGACCCGGAGGGTCGCTGGGAGCCGCGTGCGCGCACCTGGTGGTCGCCGAGGGCTACCGAGGCATCCGGAGCCGCGACGACTTCGAGCAGGCGCAGCGCAGCGACGCGCCGATCCTGCTCTCGATGCGGCGGTGACCAGGCCGACGGCGGGAGGGCGGATCCAGCTCCGGATGCCGCTCGACCTGATTCGCACCCTCGCCCCGCTTCGGCATGGCCACCGGGACCCCACGATACGGCTCGGCGGCGGCGATGCCTGGCTGGCGTTCCGCACGCCGACCGGAGCGGCAGCGCTGCGGTTGGTTCAGGAGTCGGAGACCACGATCCTCGCCACCGCGTGGGGCGAC
Source organism: Candidatus Limnocylindria bacterium (assembly GCA_030146365.1). Taxonomy (GTDB): domain Bacteria; phylum Chloroflexota; class Limnocylindria; order QHBO01; family QHBO01; genus JACDBZ01. Next base: position 11,294 of record JASLBU010000107.1, read on the forward strand.
GGTGGTGACATGGCGGTCGATTCGGTCCCGATGCTGGTGGGCGAGCGGGATGAGCCCGAGCGCCTCGTCGCGCGGCACTCGGTGGTGCGCGAGCTCCAGCGTCGGCACGACGGACTGCGGCTGCCGGCCACCCGACGTGTCTTCGACGCGCTGTTGCCCTCGATTCTCGAACAGAAGGTGACCGGGACGGAGGCGTTCCGATCCTACGCGGCACTGCTCCGCACGCACGGCCAGCGAGCTCCCGGACCGACGGACCTCCGCCTGCCTCCGACCCCCGAACAGCTGGCCACCCTCCCGTACTGGGCATTCCACCCGTTGGGCGTGGAGCGGCGTCGAGCGGAGGTCGTCCGGCATGCGGCTCGACGCGCGGCGTGGCTCGACGCGTCCCGCGACGCGGACGAGGCGCGGCGACGGCTGCTGTCCCTGCCGGGCGTCGGCGCATGGACCGCTGCCGAGGTGCTGCGCAGTGCCTTCGGCGACCCCGACGCCGTCAGCGTGGGTGATTTCCACATACCGAGCAGCGTTGCCTGGGCGCTCGCCGGGGAGCCGCGCGGGACCGACGAACGGATGCTCGAGCTGCTCGAACCGTACGTCGGCCAACGGGGCCGAGTGCAGCGGCTGCTCGAGGTCGGTGGCATTCGGGCGCCGCGGTACGGTCCGCGGCTGACCCCGCGGAGCATCGCGACGATCTGAGGATCCGGGGCGCGGTCGCGACTGTCGGGACCACGGACGATGTCGTCCGTTCCGTGCTCTTGCGAGCCGCCGCCATGAAGTGACCGCGATCCCGTGGCCCGTGCCGGCCGCGATCGATCCACTGCTCCGCGCCGCGGCGCGCGGCCTGGCGAGCCCGATGGGCTCAGGACGGCGCCGGCGCAGCCATCGGGCTGCTCGAGCAGCTGTGAAACGGCTTCGTGCCGGTTGCTATGGCGTCCCCGGCAGGATTCGAACCTGCGACCGGCGGTTTAGACACCGTTCCGGGCGTTCGCTACGCCACACAGCGCACGACCTCTCGGACGACCTGCCTGATCCCCCGGTGATCGGCGTACATGCCGACATTGTGGCTGCTCAGCGGCTTCGGCCCCTGCGGTCCAGCGCGATGAGCGCGACGGCAACAGCTGCGATGGCGGCAATGCTCAGCGCGATGATGCCAGGCGGCACCGGCCACCACAGGGCAGCGAGCAAGGCCATCAAGGCCGCAAGGACCAGCAGGGCGAGCAGCTGCCCTCGGCTCAGGCCGCGGCCTCGGGAAGTCAAGGTGCCACTCGGTGCGTCCCCTCCGCACCGGCCCCCTCTCCGCAGTGTCAATGTGTCAGCGGTCCAGCTTGCCGATCCTGAGTTCCCCGCGATGGTCACGGCGGTGCTGGCCTCGTCCCGACTTCCGCCAGAACGACTGATCCTTGAGATCACCGAGACGGCGTTCGTGAGTCTTGACGTGTCGCAACCGGTTCTGCAGCGGTTGTCGGCGAGCGGAGTCCAGCTGGCCATTGACGACTTCGGGACCGGCCACGCGTCGCTCAATCAACTGGCGAACCTCCCCTTTGACATCATCAAAATCGATCACTAGTTCGTGAATCGGCTAGGCGATGACCGCACGGCGGCGCTCGTTGAGACCATCGCTGCTTTGGCATCGCGGTTCGGCGCGAGCGTCGCAGCTGAAGGGATAGAAACCGAGGAGGAACGGGCTCAGCTGCTCGTCCTGGGGTGCGGCGTTGGCCAGGGATACTACTTCGGCCATCCTCTCGCCGAGCCGGACTTCTTGACGCTTCTCGCCAGCGAGACGCACCGCTCGCCCCGCCCGCGTATGTCCCGGCCCCTGGCAGGACGGTTCGGCACTTCGGGGTAGCGGTGGCTCCGTGTGGGGGCGCCGCGCATGACGAACCTGATGGTCAGGTTGACTTCGGCATCTGCCGGGTCATCCTGTGAGTCACGGGCCCCCGGGACTGATATCCATTGGCCGCGACGCCTGACCTGCACTTGGTGTCGCACATGCGTCGCTACGCACTCCTGTTTCGACCACTCCGTCTCCTCACGGCGGCCGCACTCGCCGGCGCGTTGAGCGTGAGCGCTTCCCTGGCCTTGGCGGCTGACCAGCCGCGGATGGGAACTGCCGGCAACTACGCGGTCATGGGGGCCGCGGCTATCACCAACACCGGCCCCACCGTCGTGAACGGCAATCTGGCCATCAGCCCCGGCGGTTCATCGTCGGTGACCGGCTTCCCGCCGGGCGTCGTTACTGGTGAGATGGACATGGCGAACGCCGACTCCGTCCTCGCCCACACCGACCTCGTCGGCGCCTACAACGATGCCGCCGGCCAGACGACCACCGTCAACCTGACGGGCACCGATCTTGGCGGCCTTACCCTGACGCCCGGCACCTACACCTTCGATAGCTCGGCTCAGCTGACGGGCACGCTGACCCTCGACGGCCAGGGCAGCACGAACCCAACCTTCGTCTTTCAGGTAGGCAGCACGCTGACCACCTCCTCAAACTCGACGGTCGAGCTGATCAACGGCGCCGGCTCATGTGCCGTCTTCTGGCAGGTGGCCAGTTCGGCAACCCTGGGAACCACGACTGACTTCCAGGGCACGATCATGGCGATGACGAGCATCACCATGAATACGGGGGCGACGATCGGCGTCGGCGGTCTGGGCCACGGTGGGCGTGCGCTGGCCATGAACGGAGCTCTGACGCTCGACACCAACGTCATCACTCCTCCGCCGCCCGGCTGCGCTTTCGCGGCCGCCGCGACACCGACACCCATCGCGACCGCCGTGCCGACCGCCGTGCCGACCGCCGTGCCGGCCGCCGTGCCGACCGCCGTGCCGACCGCCGTGCCGAGCACTCCAGAAGTATCGCCGTCGCCTGGCGTTCCGGAGGTGAGCCCGCTCCCATTACTCCCCGATACCAGCATGGGTGGCTCGGCGACACCGATCGCCGTCATCGCACTGCTGGCAGTGGCAGGCGCAGCCGGTGTCACCTGGCCGTTCGGAGCAAGGGCAGCTCACTGGCGTCGAGCATGACGGCCCCCTCCCGGCTCACGGTCGCGTAAGCCGCCAAGTCATCGCCCGCAGTGGCGTCCGCCGTAGGAGCCGCCGCGAAGGCTGGCAACGTCCGCCCGTCGCCCGTTGCACCACTGGAGAACGAGGCCCCCGGACGGATCCGGGGGCCTCGTGGGCGTTGAGCATGGGGCGGCGAGCGTCACCGCAGGTTGGTTACCGGCGGGAGCGAACGCCTGCCAGTCGCGCGTACATGAGAGTGCTGAGCGAAACAAGCGCCATCAGGGCGAGGACGGACGCCGGCAGTTGGGTGGCCGGCATGTCAGTCGCGGTGTTCGGCAGGCTGCCGGAGCCCGGCGTTGGGTTGCCACCGGCCGTGTCCTCACGTGGTGTCGGGGTCGCGGTCGGCGTC
>JASLBU010000127.1 GCA_030146365.1 Candidatus Limnocylindria bacterium
GCGTCATCTTCGAGCGGCCGCTCGAGGACTACCCGATGTTCGTGCTCCCGGCCCTGATCGCCTGGAAGGGGCTGGCCGTCTCCATCAGCGGCGGCTGCACCGCCATCACCGGAAACGAGCGCCTCCTCCGGCAGCTGCCCTTTCCCCGCGTCGTCCTCCCGGCGGCAAGGATTCTGGCGCAGCTGTGGAGGCTGGCGGTTGCGCTCGTCGTCATGGTCATCCTGATGCTCATCGTGTGGCCCCACCGGGTCTCGCCCGCGCTGGCGTGGCTGCCGGTGCTGGCCGTGGTCCAGACCATCCTCGTCCTGCCGTTTGCCATCGTCCTCGGCGCCGCGACCGTCTTCGTGCGCGACCTGGCGAACCTGATGCGCCACGTGATGCGGCTGGCGCTGTATCTCTCCCCCGTCCTGTACGGCATGGACCAGCTGGTCGATCGCGTCCCGGCCGGGGTCGGGGCTGCGTACAGCCTCAACCCGGTGGCACTGGTTCTCGAGGCGTACCGGGCGGTCTCCTACCACGGCGTGCAGCCGACGGCCACAAGCCTCCTGCTCCCCATCGGCGTCGGATTGGTGCTTCTCGCGCCAGCGCTCTCGTTCTTTGCCCGAACCGAGCGTCACTTCGGGAAGGCGCTGTGAGCGTCGGCGTGCTGGTCCCCCCGGTCGTCGCCGAGGACTGGCCCGTCTTCCTGGCATCGCGGGCCTCCTGGCCGAAGGTCGTGGACGTTCGCGGCGTGGGGGTGCGGTTCAGCACCTCGCCCGGGCCCTGGGGTCTGCGCGGCATGCTCGGCCGGCTCCTCCGGCGTACGCCGCCCCGAGAAGTCTGGGCGCTCCGCGGCGTCGACCTCGCGGTGCGATCCGGCGAATGCTTCGGGATCGTGGGCCGCAACGGAGCGGGGAAGTCGACGTTGCTGCGCGTCGTGGCCGGGCTCCTTGAGCAAGACGTCGGTGAGGTCCAGGTGCATGGGCGGATCAGCGCCCTCTTGAACCTGGGCATCGGCTTCGACCCGCTCCTCACAGGACGCGAGAACGTGCGGCTGGTGGGCTCGCTGATGGGGCTCAGCCGTTCGGAGACGAGGGCCCGCCTCCCAGCCGTGCTTGAGTTTGCCGAGATCGGCGACAGCATCGACGCACCGCTGCGGACGTACTCCTCCGGCATGCGTGCTCGGCTCGGGTTCGCGACGGCCGCGTCGATGATCGAGCCGCACGTGCTGCTCCTGGACGAGGTGATGGGAACCGGTGACGCCGCGTTCCGTGAGCGGAGCCGCGAGCGCGTCATGGACCTGGTCGGGCGGGCCCATGCGGTGGTCGTCACATCGCACGACATGGCCTGGGTCTCCGAATTCGCCAGCTATGCCGTGCTGCTCGACGCCGGGGAGGTCATCGCCGAGGGTGCGCCGGGCGGTGTGACGACGCTGCATCGTGCTCGATCGGTGCGGCGTACCTACGGATGCTCGTCCTGCGCTGGCATGTCCACCGATCGCCACTGTCCACAGTGCGGGGTGTGGCGTCGCCTGCGTCCCGACCGGAGTCCCGCCAGCTAGGCGCCCCATCTGCCGGGTCGTCTCGGTACCATCGCGCGATTGTCAGGTTGCCCCCGGGGGTTGAGTCTGGGACGGACCGCTCCCGTCAGGTGCGGCACCACACGAGGGGTGGACCCGTGGGCAACCGCCAAGGGTCTGTGGGGCCATCCATGGCCTCGCGCCGACTCGCCGCGCGCCGGACCCCCCGTCCGGACCATCGGCTGCGCGTCGTCATGGTCGTGGCCAATGACGTGACCCGTGACAGCCGGGTCCTGCGAGAAGCGGCCGTCCTGGCGGCCGCCGGACACCGCGTGACCGTCCTCGGGATCATGACCGGCAAGACGGTCGCGCCCGAGGTCGAGGTCCGGGACGGGTTCGTCATTCATCGCCTCAGGTATCGCGCCAGCCCCCCCGGCTGGTGGATTCCACCGGACTTCTACGGCCGCGTTCGCTATCGGGCCAACCGCCAATACCGGCTTCATCGGGCCCGTATCGTCGCGCTGCTCCGGCGCGCTCGGCGCCACCTCAAGCTCGCGAAGGCACGCCGCCGCCGCGAAAAGTTTCTCGCCGACGTCCGGCGTGCGCGACGGCGGACTGGAACCACGGCCACCACCGCACATCCGCGCGCAGCTGCTCTGCGCCTCGCCTCGGTGGCCCGTGATGCGCTCGATCGATGGCAACGGCTGTCGAGACGAGCACGGCGCGCGCCCAGCGGCGCGTGGGCTCGAAAGGCCCGGTCCGCCATCGGCGCCGCGCGCGCCAGGATGACCCGTGGACAGCGGTGGGGTCGTGCGGTGGCTCGGATCGGTCTGCTGCCCACGGCCGCCTCACTGGCGGCCTGGTCGATGAGGCACATCATCGCAGGGCCATTGAGCGTCGCGCGGTGGATCGGCACCGCGCTCCGGGCATGGGGCAGCATCGTTGCCCTGCTTGCCTGGGGATCGATCTACCTGCTCGCCAACCGGGTCACAGGCGGGGCGATCGAATGGCAGACCGGCTGGCGCTGGCGCTGGCTCGGATGGGCTCAATATGTCGCGGACCAGGCCCCTGACGCCGACGTGTGGCACGCCCATGACATGACGAGCCTTCCGGCGGTGGTGGAGCTGAAGCGACGGCGGGGCGGCTTCGCGGTGTACGACAGCCACGAGGTGTACTTCGAGTCCGGCCGGCACGCCGATCAGCCCCGCTGGGCGAAGGAGCCGCTCGAGGCGCTCGAGCGCAGGCTGGTGCAGGAGGTCGACGCCGTCGTCTCCGTGAACGATTCGGTCGCTCGGATTCTGGAGACTCGTCTCGCGTGCGGCACCGTGCAGGTGCTCTACAACTGCCCGCCGCGTTTCCGGGAGCCGATGCGAGGCTCGCCACTACGCCGAGCGCTGGCGCTCTCTCGCGCCACGCCTTTGCTGCTGTACCACGGGTCCCTCGCGCCGCATCGCGGGATCGAGCAGCTCCTCGAGGTGATCCAGCGCCCGGAGATGCGGGACGCGCACCTGGCGTTCCTCGGCTTCGGGTCGATGACCGAGTGGCTGAGGAGCGAGGTCCGTGACCCGCGGTATGGAGGGCGCGCACACCTGCTGGACGCCGTCGCGCCCGACGAGCTTCCGC
>JASLBU010000153.1 GCA_030146365.1 Candidatus Limnocylindria bacterium
AGGCATGGACTCGTCCCGAGCCGATGGTCCAGCGGATCCCCGCTGGTTGCTGGCGCTGGCGTGGCTCGCCGGCTTCACGCTCATCGACGCGAGCATCGTCAGCCTGGCCCTGCCCGATATCGCCCGCGACCTCGACCGGCCGGTCGGCGACGTGGCGTGGGTCGCGACCGGGTACCTGCTCGCACTGGCGGCGACGCTCCTGGCGGCGGGCCGGGTCAGCGATCGGTACGGGCAGCGCCCCGCGATGCTGCTCGGCGGCATCGGCTTCCTCGTCACCACGGCGCTGTGCGGACTCGCTCCGAGCTTCGAGACGCTGGTCGCCGCGCGGGTCGCGCAGGGCATCGCCGGTGGCTTCCTCTACACCGTCTCGCTCGCCATCACGGTCACCGCCTTCCCGCCGGAGCGTCGCGCGACGGCCATCGGCATCTACTTCACCTCCGGGGCGCTCGGCGCAGTGATCGGCCCGGTGGTCGGGGGACTGCTCACCGATCTCGGGGGCTGGCGGCTGGTGTTCATGGCCCAGCTGCCGCTGCCGCTCACGGTCACGGTCGGCGCCCTGGTGCTGCTGCGCGCCGGCAGGGGAAGGGCGGGACGCTTCGACCTCGCGGGGGTCGGCACCGCCTCCATCTTCATCGTGGCCGCCACCTTCGCCATGCTCCAGCTTGCGGACCCGGATGGCGGCGTGCGCGCCATGGTCGCGGCCATCGTCTCTGCCGTCGCGCTGTACGCGTTCGTCCGGATCGAGCGATCGACTCCTGAGCCCGCGGTCCAGCTGCGCATCTTCGGCAATCGCCGGTTCGTGCTGGCCAGCCTGGCCGGCGCGGCCGCCTGGTTCGGGATCATGTCGTCGGTGATCTACGCGGCGCTGTATCTGCAGCTGGGTCGCGGCTTCGGGGCGGGAGAGTCGGGCGTCATCCTCCTTGCGTCCCCGCTCGTCGGCCTCGTCGGCTTCCCGTTCGCCGGCCGCCTGGTCCGTCGGCTGGGCGTGGACCGCTCACTCCGCGCCGGGCTGTCCCTGCTGGCGCTCGGCGCCGGGCTGATGCTCACCTGGGGCGCCGAATCGCCGACCTGGTGGATCGTCGCGATTGGCGTCGTCACCGGTGCCGGCATCGCGCTCACGCTCGTATCGAGCGCGACCGATGCCCTCTCGCAGTTCACCGCCGAAGAGGCGGGCACCGGTTCGGCGCTGTTCAACAGCCTTCGGCAGCTGGGGGCCGCGATGGGCGTCGCCGTGCCGGCCGTTGCCTTCGAGCTGGTCGCCGGTGGGAGCCGCATATCCGCCGATGCGCTGGCCGGCAGCTTCGCCGCATTCGCCATCCGGTTGGCGGTGTTGCTGGTGCCGCTGGCCCTCATTGCGACCCTCGGCCGGCAGTCCCGACCCGGGGCGCTCGCGCCATCGGCGGCCACTGCGCAGGTGGAGTGAAGCGCGCCCATCCGCGCCGATACACTCCGGCGCATGAGCTTCGATGTCGCCGCCGACGCCTATGACCGCTTCATGGGCCGCTACTCGCGCCTCCTGGCGCCCGGCTTCGCCGACTTCGCCGGCGTGCACGCCGGCATGCGGGTGCTGGACGTGGGCTGCGGTCCCGGCGCGCTAACCACCGAGCTGGTCACACGCGTCGGCACGGACAACATCGTCGCCATCGACCCGTCGGACTCGTTCGTCACCGCGGCCCGTGAGCGCCATCCCGGCGTCGACGTCCACCTTGCGCCCGCCGAGGCCATCCCGTTCGCCACCGATTCGTTCGACGCCTCCGTCGCGCAGCTCGTCGTCCACTTCATGTCGGATCCCGTGGTGGGCCTGACGGAGATGCGCCGAGTGACGCGGCCGGGCGGCGTGGTGGCCGCCTGCGTGTGGGACCTGGCCGGTGGCCGGGCCCCTCTCAGCCTGTTCTGGGAGGCGGCGCGCTCCCTGAACCGCGAAGCGGCCGACGAGTCGAGGCTTGCCGGAGCCCGCGAGGGCCACCTGGCCGAGATGTTCGAGGCCGCGGGACTCGGTGAGATCGAGTCAGTCGCGCTGGAGGTGACGCTCGAGCACCCCAGCTTCGAGGAGTGGTGGGAGCCGTACACCGCGGGCGTCGGCCCGGCCGGCGTCTACGTGGCCAGGCTCAGCCACGAGGAGCAGGCGGAGCTCCGCGACCGATGCCGCTCGCTCCTCCCCAAGGCGCCGTTCACGTTGGCCTCGTCCGCCTGGGCGACCCGCGGCGCGGCATGAGCACGGCGCGCGTGGCACGGCGCGTGCGAACCGACGCCGCATGGACGAGAAACATCCCGACACTCCCGACGGAAGCTCCTCGGTCGAGGACGAGCTGAACGAGCCGACGCTGCGCAGCATGGAGACGCTCGGCCGTGCGGACCTCGACGAGGAGCCGGACCCTGAAGTCCGCGAGCAGTCCGACGAGACGACACCCGGGCAGAACTCGGATTGGCTGCCCCAATAGCGGAGCGGCGACCCGGCACCTACCTCGCGCTCGGCGACTCGCTCGCGGTCGGCGTGGGCGCTACCCGGCCGGACCAGACCGGCTACGTGGCTGCGCTGGCTCGCGCGCTGGGGGCGCCGGGCGCCACGCCGCCGGTGGCGACGCATCGCAACCTCGCGATCAGCGGGGAGACGAGCGACTCCATGATCAACGGCGGTCAGCTGGAGCGTGCGCTGGCCGAGATCGCTCGCGCCGATCCGCCGATCACGCTGGTGACCCTCGACATCGGCGGCAACGACCTCCTCGCGCTGCTGCGCACGGCGGAGTGCTCGACCGATCCTCAGGGTGAGGCGTGCCTGGCCCT
>JASLBU010000177.1 GCA_030146365.1 Candidatus Limnocylindria bacterium
GGCCGGCTGCAGCTGCCCCGCGCGCACGTCGAGGCGCTTGGCCTGGAGGGACGCGTCCGGGTCCACCTGGAGTCGGACCACATCAGCATCTGGCCGGACCACCACGGTCGTCGCCCGGAGGACCGATGACCGCGCCGGACCGCTACGCCTCCGACCGCTACGCCGCGGGCGGCTCCGGGCCGATGGTGGTGGCCGATCGGCTGGTCCGCGACTACCCGTCCGGTGACGGCGTCGTCCATGCGCTGCGAGGCATCGACCTCTCTGTCGGACGCGGCCAGTTCATGGCCGTGAAGGGCAGGTCCGGCTCCGGCAAGACGACGCTGCTGAACCTGCTCGGCGGTTTGGACCGGCCGACCGCCGGCCGCGTGCTGGTGGATGGGCAGGAGGTGTCGACCATGTCGGAGTCGCGGCTCGTCGAGTTCCGCCGCAGCACCGTGGCGTTCATCTTCCAGGCATTCGGGCTGGTGCCGATCCTTTCGGCGGCAGAGAACGTGGAGATCCCCCTGAGGCTCGTTCGCGCCGAGCCGTCGGTGCGCGACGATCGGGTGATGGAGCTGCTCGAGCTGGTGGGCCTCGCCGAGCGTGCGAACCATCGTCCGCATGAGCTTTCCGGTGGGGAGCAGCAGCGCGTCGCCATTGCACGAGCCCTGGCCAACCGCCCGAAGCTCCTGCTGGCCGACGAGCCGACCGGCCAACTCGACTCCACGACCGGTCACGCGATCATGGCGACGCTACGCTCGGTGGTGCGAGCGGAGGGCGTGACCGCGGTGGTGGCGACCCATGACCCGGCGCTTCTCGACCTGGCCGACCGGATCGTCGAGATCAAGGACGGCCACGTCCGGGAGGTCAGCGGCCTGGCCTGAGTCAGCCGCGCCGGACGCGGACTGGTCCCTAGTCTGCGGCTGGCGCGGCGCTTCGGCGATGGGCTCGCGCCCGCCATTCGAGCTCCTCCACCGCATTCGACGCGACCTCGGACACGCCGACGACGGCCAGGATGTTGACCAGCATCTGGGTGGGTCCGGGGAGCAGGCGACGGCCGATCGTAAGGCCGAGGGCCGACCACGTCGCCACGCAGGTGGGGCAGGAGAGGAGCTCGCCCAGGACCCACCTCACCCCTCTCCCTCGAGCGACGACCGTCTCGTCGGCACCGCTGTCATCGGGCACCGTGGCGGTGAACGGAGCTCGAATCGGCTCCGCCACGCGCTCGAACGCCACCATGCGGCCGATGCGGTGGCTCGCAAGGCCGAGGAGCAGCAGGTCGCGCATCGCGACCGGCGCCTGGACCCTGCGGTCGCGGCCCACCAGCAGCACGGACGAGAGGAACGTCCCGACCAGGGTCAGCTTGAGCAGGCGGCCCTCGCGTCCCGCGGGATCGCCGGCCGGACCTGCCGCGCCGTCTTCTCCGGGTCCGGACGGCGTCGCATCCTGCATGCGTCTCAGCGCTCCGAGAGCGGCACGACGCCGATCCGATGCCGGTACGACAGCTCGCCACCGAGCCAGCCGGTGACGATGAGCAGCAGCGCTGACACCAGTGACAGGGCCATGGCGGCACGGGGCACGTGGTGTGCCGAACCGCGCCGCAGAAGCAGGCTGAGGACCGACATCACCAGGATCGACGTGTTTCCCGCTGCGTGCGCGATGCCGGTCGGCCGACGCGCCGCGCGGATGGTGCTGAAGTCGATTGCGCCCACGGCCGCCGCGGGGACGCCGGTGACGACGCTGCCTCCGACCAGCCATCGGCTGGCCCGGGCGAAAAAGCGGTCTCCGGTCATCGCCTGCGCGACGTCGCTCACCGTGGTGGCCACCAGCAGGCCGATCGGCAGCGGCACCAGGGACGGATGGAGCGGGTGCCCGGCGATTGCGGCCGTGCTGCGGTGATCGCTGGCCAGGACATCGGCGTCCTGATCATCTCGGCTGGGGGCGTGCGCCCCGGCGACGGGATCCGGCAAGTCGGTCATCTGATCAGCTCCTCGCGGCTAGAGGAGAACCGGTTCGCAGACAGCATGCCCGTGTTGCTGAAAGCGCAGCGTGCCCGCTCAGTCCAGAGCCCGGCGAAGGACCTCCACGGCATCCGCGAGTCCATCCGGCAGCCGCAGCACCCCTCCGTCGCCGACCACGGACGCCTGGCGTCCGCCGACCGCGATGACCACGTCCGGATACCGGGCGCGAACGGCCCGGGCGACCTCATCGGCCGCGGTCACGTCGCGGTCCATCACCACGCCGAACGCGATGGCCCGCGCGCCGGCGCGCTCGACGGCGGCGATCCAGGAATCGAGGGGCACGTCCGGGCCGAGATACAGGACGCGCAGGCCGGATCGTCGGGCGGCCGTGGCGAAGGCCAGGGCGGCCAGGTCGTGCCTGGCGCCGGGCGGAAGGCCGACGAGCACGGGACCCCGGCCCGCTCCCGCTGCCGCCGAAGCCTCGAAGGCCATGCCCAGCCGTCGAGCGACCGCAGCGCTCGCGGCATGCTCGCCCGCCACATCCACCGCCCCGGTGCTCCACGCCTCACCGAGCGCGCGGAGGGCCGGGAAGACGCGATCCTCCACCACCCGCTCGAAGCTTGCAGCGGCGAACATGTCGTCCAGCGCGCGCTCGATGGCGGCCGTGTCCAGACGCGCGGCGCCCTCCACGAAGCTCGCGAGAGAATCCTCGGCCGGCGGGGACGCCAGGGGGCCGTCCGGCGCCATCGTGACGAGCTCTTCCTCGCTGGCCGTCGAGACGCGATCGGCGGCCTGGCGCGCGGACCACCCTGCCTCGACGAGCGAACGCATCGCGCGGAGGCGCTCGATCGCGATGTCGTCGTAGAGCCGGTACCCCGAGTCCGTCCGTGAGGGCGAGACGATCCCGTAGCGCCGCTCCCACGCCCGGAGGAGGGAGACGTTGACGCCGGACCGGACGGCTGCCTGCTTGATGGTGTACATGCTTAGTCTAATCATACCCATATACAAAGTATTGACAAGGATGGCTGGCACGCTGTACAGTCCGTCACATGGCTGTACAAACCCTAGACATCGAGTTGACCGATGGTGAGCTGCTCGAGGGCGTGGCCCGTAGCGACGAAGCGAGCCTCGCTGCGCTCTACGACCGCTACCACGTTCTGGCGTTCAGTCTCGCGCTGCGCGTGGTGAACGACCGGGGCCGCGCGGAGGACGTCGTGCAGGACGCCTTCCTCTCGGTCTGGCGCAAGGCCGGCTCGTACGTCCAGGGACGGGGGAGCGTGAAGACCTGGTTGACGAGCATCGTGCGGAATCGCGCAATCGATCTCGTACGCGCGCGACGAGAGTCGGACGGCGACGATGAGGCGGTGCTTCTCGCTCTGCGCGATCCCGGCCCAGGTGTGGCCGAGCAGGTCACGGCATTGCTGGACCGAGGAACGGTCCGGGATGCCGTCGCCCAGCTCCCCCTGGAGCAGCGCCAGGCGATCGCGATGGCCTACTTCGAGGGCCGCTCACACTCGGAGATCGCGGAGCTCACCGGCCTGCCGCTCGGCACGGTCAAGAGCCGCATCCGGCTCGCGATGCACCGCCTGCATGCCACGCTCCTCGACGACCAGGTCGGTCCGTCGTGGAACGAGGGACCCGCAGCGTTCCCGGTCCCTGTCATGGTGGCATCCCGCCCGCACTGACGTCCCACTGAGCCGTGCGGGTTCCGTGCTACGATCGCGCTCGGATCACCGACCTCGACGCCCTCTGATGCGCACGCCACGGAATCGGTAGATCCGAGGCACTCGAGATCCTGTTGCGCAGACGCGTGCCCCCATCGGAACACGCTGAGTCAGGTGGCTGGAATGCGAGTCCTGCTGATCGGAGTGGGCACGGTCGGAGAGGCGATCGCCCGGATCTCGGCGAAAGCCGATTGGTGCGAGACCATGGTGCTCGCCGACTATGACGAGCAGCGCGCACGCCGGGTCGCTGACTCACTCGGCGGTGCTCCTCGCTTTCCGACCGCACGGATCGACGCGCGTGAAGCGTCATCCGTCGCGGACCTGGCCCGCGCACACCGCGTCGACCTCGTCATGAACGCCGTCGATCCGCAGTTCGTCATGCCCATCTTCAGCGGCGCCCTCGAGGCGAGCGTGCACTACATGGACATGGCGTGCAGCCTGTCGAGGCCACACGCGGAGCGGCCCTACGAGATCCCGGGCGTCAAGCTCGGCGACGAGCAGTTCGCCATGCACGACGCCTGGCTGGCCCACGGCAAGCTCGCGCTCGTCGGCATGGGGATGGATCCGGGTCTGACCGATGTCTTCGCGGCCCGGGCGGCCAGGCACGACTTCGACGAGGTCCACGAGGTCCACGTTCGCGACGGCGGCGACCTGGAGATCCCGGGGTACGCGTTCGCCCCGGTCTTCAGTATCTGGACCACGATCGAGGAATGCCTGAACCCGCCGATCGTGTGGGAGGATGGCGACTGGCACACCACCGAGCCGTTCAGCGCGCCGGAGTCGTTCCCCTTCCCCGAGGGGATAGGGCCGGTCGAGTGCGTGAACGTCGAGCACGAGGAGGTCCTGCTCGTCCCGCGCTGGCTGGAGACGAAGAAGGCGACCTTCAAGTACGCCCTCGGTGCGGATTTCATCGACAAGCTGAAGACCATTCATGCCCTGGGCATGGACCGCACCGACCGCGTCACGGTGAAGGGGGTGGAGGTCGCGCCGCGGGACGTGCTCGCCGCCATCACGCCCGACCCGATTACCCTCGGCGACAAGTTCCGTGGCCGCGCCGTGGTCGGCACCTGGGTGCTTGGGACGAAGGACGGCGCGCCGCGCGAGACGTTCGCCTACCAGATGGCCGACGCGGAGGAGACCTGGGCCAGATTCGGGCTGCAGGTCGTGGGCTGGCAGACCGGCTTCAACCCGACGATCGCGATGGAGCTGCTGGCCACCGGCGCGTGGTCCGGGGCCGGGGTGCTGGGGCCTGAGGCGTTCGACCCGGACCCGTACCTCGCGCTGCTCGACGTTCACGGCATTCATCACGCGGTCGTGGACATGGCGCCGGGCGTGCACCGACCCACCTGACCCCGTTCCGCTTCGTTGGCGGCCGGGTCGGTTGCCTTCCACCGGAACCAACGGCCATCCCCGGCGGGCAACCGTGCCGCGCGTTGCCCACAGCCAGACCCGCGGCCGCGCTGCCGGCGAAATCGGCGCCGTCCTGGCCGTCAGCTCCGGTGCGGACCGACGGTGCGAGATACTGGCCCGAAGCAGCCCCCAGAAGGAGCAGACGAGTGACAAGCGTGGTGCAGATGGCCATGGAGCGGACGACGCAGGCGATCGAGGCGAGGCTGGTCTACGGCGAGCCGATCGAGCGCGACGGCGCGACGTTCCTGCCGGTGGCGAAGGTCCGTGGCGGCGGCGGAGGAGGCGGGGATACGGAGGGGAACGGTGGGGCCGGCTTCGGCGTCACCGCCAAGCCCGCGGGAATGTACGTGATCCGCGACGGGACAGCGGTCTGGCAGCCAGCGCTGGACCTCAACCGGGTGATCCTGGGCGGCCAGATCGTCGCCATCGTCGCGTTGCTCGTCCTGCGCTCGATCCTGCGCCGTCGAGGCTGAGCTGGTTTGACCGAACACCGGGTCGCCACTACCATGGGCGGTCGCGGGGTGGAGCAGTGGTAGCTCGTCGGGCTCATAACCCGAAGGTCGGCGGTTCGAATCCGTCCCCCGCAACCACGCATGCCAGATCGGAAGCCGCCCTCCCCGGGGCGGCTTTCGTGTGACCGGCGGACGCAGGCCCAGCGGACCTAGCCTTCCGCCGAGCCGCGAGCGCCGATGATGACCTCGTTGCCGTCGGGGTCGAGGACGCGAGCGACCCGTTCGCCCCACGGCTGGTCGGCCGGCTCCTCGACGATCCGCGTGCCCGCGGCGCGAAGCCGGTCAACGGCCGCATCGCAGTCGTCGGTGTAGGCCCACAGGCTCACGGCCCTGGGACGCGGCGCGTCCTCCACGCCTCGTTCCAGGCCGATGCCGATCGACGTCGCATCGGGCGGAGCGCCCAGCGAGAGCGCAACGTACACCGGGAGCTCGTCCCCACCGGGGAACTCGTACGTCACAGTCCCGCCCAGCAGGTCGCGATAGAAGGCGAGGGAACGGTCGAGGTCTGGCGTGGCCACGATCGGGAACAGCTGGGTGATCAACGGTGCCTCTGGCGCGCGGGATATCGGCCGCCATGATGAGTCCTCGCGCCGGTATTCGTCCGGTACAATGCGCCCGCCAACTCCGCCTCAAGCGAACCCCATGGAGAGTCGACGCACCGCATGACGGTGAACCGCAACCCGAAGAAGAGCCGCCCGTACGACCAGCCGCCGAAGCGGCGACGGACGCTCATCCCGGATGCGCCGGGAAGCGCCGCGATCGGCTTCCTCGTCGCGGCGGCGTTGTGGCTGGTGGTGGCCACCGGCATCGGCATGCTGGCGATGCTGATCCGCATCGTGCCATTCGAGATCACGTTTCCGCTGGGCCTGTTCGACCTGGCGTTCGAGCTGAACGCTCGACGCGTGGACGCCGCATTCGTGAACGCCACGATCTACGGCTGGCTGTCGAACGCCGGATTCGCCGCCGTGGTGTTCATTACGCCGCGGCTGCTGGGCAGGACCCTCGCTGGCGAGAAGCTCCTCAGCGTGGCGGTGGCCATCTGGAACCTGGCGCTGGCCGGCGGCATCGCGGCGCTCTACGTCTTCGAGCTCGGCCCGAACGCGCCCTTGACCGCGATGCCGTGGCTGTTCGAAGGCGGCCTTGCTACGGCGGCGCTGATCGTCACCGGCGCCTTCCTCGCCACGGCGGCGTCGTCGCTCCGCGGCGCGTACGTCAGCACCTGGTTCGCCGGCGTCGCGCTGCTGGCATTGCTCGGCCTCCTGGGGCTGAACGCCACGATCGGGATCGCCGAGCTCTTCCTCGACATCGAGGAGGTGCTGATCGCGCTCCTCTCACTCGTCATCGAGCGCGGCATCGTGGTGCTCTGGCTGCTGGGCGTGACCTACGCCACCCTGTTCTATGTCGTCCCGCGCGCAACCGGCCAGCCGCTCGCCTCGGGTGGCCTCGCGCTGATCACGTTCATCTCCTGGCTGGCGCTGGCGTCCGGCTCCCTGCTGGGCGAGCTGCGGCTGCCCGAGGTGCCGGCCGTGATCACCGCGCTCGGCGCGGTGGCGACCATGCTGCTGCTCGTGCCGGCCGCCCTGGCCGTCGTGAACCTCGTCCAATCGATGGAGGGCCGCTGGACGCTCCTGTTCGGGACCGGCGTGATCGGGTTCGCCGCGGTGTCGCTGGCTTTCCTGCTCGGCGCGAGCCTGCTCGAGGCCATTGGCGCCCTCAGAGCAATCGACGCGCGCGTTGGCGGCACCGACTGGGAGCGCGGCGTCTTCCTGTGGTCTGCCTTCGGCACCTATTCGTTCGCGGCGTTCGCGCTGGCCGAACATGCGCTCCCGCGCCTCCTCCGGCGCAGCTGGGGCGGGGGCGCGCTCTCCGGCGGCCTCCTGTGGCTGACGTTCGCCGGCGTAACGATCGCCGGCGTGGCGCTGATGGGCGGCGGCATGGCGGAGGGTGCGATGCGGGCCGCGGAGTCCGCCCCCGACCAGGTCGCCGTGGCGCTGACGCCGTATCGCGTGGCCGCGTTCATGGGGTTCGGGCTCGTCGCGCTCGGGGGCCTGGCCATGCTCGTCAACCTGTTCCTCATGTACACCAGCGGCGAGCCGGTCGAGTACGTCGTTCCGGGCCAGGCCGCAGCCGCAGCGGGGCACTGATCCAGCCATGACCGTCCACACACCGATCGAGACCCGTTCCGGCAGCGTCCCGCCGTGGGCCCTGCTGCTCACGGCGGTCCTCTTCCTTGCCGGGGGCGTCTATCTCCTGTCGAACCTCGGCGGCGAGAACCCGCCGCTCGCGATCCCCGGCGCCAGCACGGTGCCGGGCGGCGGCGAGGGCGGGGAGCCGGACCCCGAGGTGGGTGAGGCGCTGGTGGGCCAGGCGTCGCCGGCCTGCTCGTCCTGTCATGGCGCGGACTTCGGCGGGCAGGGAGACTTTCCGAGCCTCCGCGGCGTGGCCGATGGGCCGGTCAGCGAGAACCTCCAGGACCTTGGCGCGGAGCACCCGGACAACTGGGCGCAGCTCTGGATCGCTGGGGACAATCCGGAGACCGAGGGCATCGACCGCAAGGGGATGCCGGCGTTCGGCGACCAGTTCAGCGCAGAGCAGCTCGACTCGATCGTCGCCTACCTCAAGTCGCTCCAGTAGTTCGTGGTCGAACCCGCTGCCCGGACGGAGCGCGGCGTCCCGGTCCTCATCGGCGCCGATGAGATGGCGCGCATCGACGAGGCGGCGCAGCGCATCGGCCTGAGCGACGACGCGCTCATGGAGTCGGCGGGCGCCGCCGTCACGGAGGTCGTCCTCACCGAGCTGGGCCGCCTGACGGACCGCGTCGCGGGGCCTGGCGGTCCCCTCGGCCGGCAGCCGCTCGTCGTCGTCCTGTGCGGGCCTGGCAACAATGGCGGCGACGGGTTCGTGGTGGCGCGTCGGCTCGCCGCCGTCGGGCGCTCCGTACTCTGCATCCTGGCCGCCGAGGCATCGCGCATCGCACACGGCGCCGCCGGACATGGCTGGATCGCCCTCCAGGCGATGGCCGCCGCGGGCTCGCTCGAGCTGTTCGTGGCGCCGACCCCGGAGCTGCTGCTGCGGCTCCGCGAGAGGTTCGCCGAGGCCACGGTACTGGTCGACGCCTTGCTCGGATCCGGCGCGTCCGGGCCGCTGCGTGAGCCGATCTCGACGGCGGTAGACCTCGTCAACGCCACCCGGGCGCACGCACAGGCGGCGTCGCGGCCGGTATCCGTGGTGGCGGTCGACACTCCGACGCGGGTCGACCTCACCGGCGGCGCGCGCTCCACGCCCGTCGTCTCCGCCGACGTGACCGTCACCTTCCACCGCGCCAAGGCCGGCTTCGCGCTCGACCGCGAGGCGCGGCGGCTGGCGGGACGCTACCTCGTGGCGCCGATCGGGATCCCGCTGGAGGCGGAGGCGGACATCGTCCCGCCCGACGGCGAGTGGCCCCCGGCCCGGATCACGGAGATCACCTGGCACGAGCCGGTCGAGCGCCCCGACGCCGCTCACCGGCCCGGCGGCAGCATTCCGGCGGGGCCGGGCGTAACGGACTGACGCGTCCGCGGCACGCGTTCGCTACCCTTTGCCGATGTTCGAAGTCGCCGAGGCCGCAGTCGGGGCCGCCATCGCCGCCGGTGCCCGCTACGCCGACGCGCGGGTCATGGACCGCCGCCACGAGTCGATGACCGCTCGCAACGGCGAGGTGGAGGGGCTCACCCAGGAGGGCTCGGTCGGGCTCGGGGTTCGTGCCCTCCTCGGGTCCGGCTGGGGCTTCTTCTCCACCGCGGACCTCTCGACCGATGCCGCCCGCGGCGCCGGCTCCCACGCGGCGGCCATCGCGCGCGCCAGCGCGTCGGTCCCCGGGGCCGATCTCGAGCTTGCGCCGGTCGACGTCCGCCAGGACCACTGGGAGAACCCGGTGGATGTCGACCCGATGTCGGTGCCGCTGGCCGAGAAGGGCGATCTGCTCGTGGCCGCCACGCGCACGATGCGCGAGCACGGGGCGGACACGGCGAACGCCGGCTACGACGTATGGGATACGACCAAATGGCTGGTGAGCAGCGAGGGGCATCGCATCGACCAGCGCATCAGGGAGTGCGGTGCGCGCATGGACGCGACGGCCAACGGTGAGCGGGAAACCCAGCGGCGCAGCTACCCGGGCATCCGCGGCCAGTACGGCACCAGAGGCTGGGAGCTGGTTCGCGAGATCGACCTGCCGGGCAACGCGGCACGGATCGCGGAGGAGGCTCGCGCCCTGTTGGGGGCGCCGGAGTGTCCGAGCCGCGACGCCACGGATCTCATCATTGGCTCGGAGCAGATGGCCCTGCAGATCCACGAGTCGGTGGGTCATGCGGTGGAGCTGGACCGCATCCTGGGTTGGGAGGCGGCCTTTGCCGGCACCTCGTGGCTGGACCTCTCTCAGCTCGGCTCGCTGCGCTTCGGGAGCGACCTCATGAACGTCACGGCCGATGCGACCCTCCCCGGCGCGCTCGGCAGCTTCGGGTACGACGACGAGGGGACGCCGGCCCACCCGGTCGACATCGTGCGCGACGGCATCTGGGTCGGTGTGCTGTCCGGCCGTGACTCTGCCGCGCTGGCCGGCCTGGCGAGCTCCGGCGGCGCGGTGCGCGGCGACGGCTACAACCGCCTGCCGATGGTGCGCATGACAAACGTCGGCCTGCTTCCGGGCACGAGCAGCCTGGAGGACATGATCGCGGCGACCGACGACGGCATTCTGATGGACACGAACCGCAGCTGGTCGATCGACGACAAGCGGCTGAACTTCCAGTTCGGATGCGAGATCGGCTGGGAGATCAAGAACGGCAGGCGCGGCAGAATGCTCAAGAACCCGACCTATACGGGCATCGGTCCGCGGTTCTGGCAGAGCCTCGACATGCTCGGCAACGAGTCCGAGTGGACGTTCTGGGGCACGCCGAACTGCGGGAAGGGCCAGCCCGGACAGGTGGGCCACACCGGCCACCCGGCCGTCCCCTGCCGCTTCCGGGGCGTGCGTGTCGGGGTGCGCGGATGAGCGCCGACAACCTGCTCGACACCTGCGACCGGGTGCTGGCCCTCGTCGGCTCCGAGGCGGAGGCCGAGGTGACGGTCACCGCCGGGCACGAGGCGCTCACGCGGTTCGCGACCCGCTTCATACACCAGAACGTCGCCGATGACGTTCGCTCGGTGCAGCTGCGCGTAGCGCTGGACGGTCGCGTGGCCGAGGCAACCGCCAACCAGCTCGACGACGAGGCGCTGCGGACGCTGGTCCGCTCGACCCTCGAGGCGGCTCGCCTGGTGCCCGTCGACCCGGGCTGGCCGGGCCTCGCCGAGCCGGCTGCCCCACCGGCCGTGGACCACTGGGACGATGCGACCGCGGAGGCGGATCCGGCCGCCCGAGCAGACCGGGTCTCCGCCTTCGTGACGGCCGCGGGGGACTACGAGAGCGCGGGCTACTGCTCGACCGAAGGCTCGGAGGTCGCGTTCGCGAACTCCGCCGGGCAGCAGCTCGCCGGCCGGGCAACCCGGGCGGCGCTGGACGGCATCGCTCGCAGCGGCACGTCAGACGGCAGTGCCCGGCAGGCGTCGGTCCGCCTCGACGAACTCGACGGGGGTCTCGCGGGGAGGGACGCCACGGAGCGAGCGCGCTTCTCCGCCGATGCCACCGACCTGGAGCCCGGAAGCTACGAGGTGCTCCTGTCGCCGTCGTGCGTGGTGAACACGCTGTCCTTCCTTGCCCTGCACGGCTTCAATGCTCGCGCCGTCGAGGAGGGACGATCGTTCGCCGAGGTGGGGGAGCTGCAGTTCGACCCCGCGATCTCGCTGGCCGACGACGTGACTCACCCCATGGCCGTCGGGGTCCCCTTCGACGCCGAGGGGACGCCCAAGCGGCGCCTCGAGCTCGTTCGGGACGGCGTCACGATGGCGCTGATCCACGACCGCCGCACGGCAAGATCGCTCGGAGAGTCGTCCACGGGCAACGCGGTGGCCGGCGCAGGCCCGTACGGCCCGATCCCGGCCAACCTCGTGCTCGACCCGGGGCCGGGGACGCACGACCAGCTCATCGCCGGCATCGAACGGGGCGTGATCGTCACCGACTTCTGGTACACCCGGATCCTCGATCCGCGCACCCAGGTGGTGACGGGCCTGACGCGGAACGGCGTGTGGCTCGTGGAGAACGGCAAGGTCGTCCGACCCGTCACCAACATGCGCTTCACGCAGTCGTTCCACCAGGCGCTGGGGCCCGGGGCGGTGAAGGGTGTGGGGGCAGACCTGACGCTGGTGGCCGGCGGCACGTTCGGCATCGGCGCGTACGCGGTTCCCTCGCTCCACCTGGCATCCTGGAACTTCACGGGCGGCGCGAAGGGCTAGCTGCTGCCCGGCTTCCGGAGCGGCTCACCGGCGGCGCACAGCTCGCACGCCTCCGGCGTCCACGACGGGATCTCGAGTCGGGCGAGCGCGTGGAGGTCGAACCCGGGCCGGACCGGGGTGACGGAACGGTCGACGATGACGGCGGCCGCCACCGGCTCCACGCCCACGGCGCGCACCGCATCGACGGTCTCGGCCAGCGATGCACCCGTGGTCAGGATGTCGTCGACCAGCACGACCCGTTCGTCGGCCGCGATCGGCCACCCCCGCCGCAGCGCCCGGCCGCCCTTGGCGGAGGGCTCGGCGAAGGCCGCCCGCACGGAGCCGCCGAGCTGACGTGCGGTCTCGAACGACAGCAGCACCCCGCCCGTGGTCGGCCCGACCACCATGGTCGGCTCGTACGGACGCAGCCCTTCCGCCAACCGGCGGCACAGCTCCACGCCGATCTCGGGGTGCTGGAGGACCAAAAACTTCTCCAGGTACCGCCCGGCGTGACGCCCCGACTTCAGGACGAAGTGGCCGTCGAGCAGCGCGCCGGAGCGCCTGAACAGGTCCTCGACCGTCGCCGCGCCCAGCGGCGCATCGGTCATTCGTAGACGGCGGTGAAGTCGACCGCCGGATAGCGCTCGGAGAGCGCCTCGGTCACCCAGTGGAGGACGTCGGCCGGGTCGTAGAACTCCGCGATGGTGCGGGCCTCCGTCACGGACAGCCCGGAGCGCCGTGCCTCGACGTCGCCCAGCACGTCGCCGGGTCGGTCCGAGAGGTCCAGCGAGGTCTCGAATCGGGCATCCGCCCGGAGGATGAGGATGTCGTCCGGCTCCTCCAGCAGCGCCAGGTCGCCCGTGCGGCGCAGCACCTCCTCCGCGTTGGCGCTGAATTCGCGCAGGAGCTGGGCCTGCGCGCTCGCCAGCTGCGCGCGATAGGCGTCAGCAAGCTGCCAGAGCCGCTGCGCGGCGAGTGTCTCCTGCTGGCTCGCGGAGAGCTCGGCCTGCCAGTCGTCGGTGACGTCGGCGAGCTCTTCCTCGCGCGACAGCTCGTCGGCCGCCACGAGGTGCGCGGGCGGGTCCTTCGCCGACTCCTGGAGCCACGCGAAGATGTCCGCCGGGTTGTAGAGCTGGATGACCTCGCTGATCGTGTCCACGACCTGTTCCTCGTCGTACCACTCGCTGTCCGCCGGGTCCTGGTAGGTGAGCCGGGTCGTCCATGTCTCGTCGACGGGGTGGTAGAGGAGGTAATCCTGCTCGTTGTCGACCAGGCGGATCGGTCCGATCTCACGCAGGCGATCGCGATTGGACTCGAGGAAGCGGCGGAGCTGCTCCGTCGCCTCGTAGAGAAAGTCCCGCCGCTCGAGATCGGCCTCGGTCGCCAGCTCGCGGAGGGCCGTGAACCGGGGGGAGCCGCCCGAAGTCGTCACGGCTTGTACACGAAGTCGGGTCCCATCCTCTCCCGCAGGAAGATCGTGTGCTTCGAATCGAAGATCGACTCGGCGACGCGGTGGCCGAAACCGCGCATCCCCGGATCCGAGTAGAGCCGGTCGAGGACCGCGTAGTTCGGCAGATCCAGGATGAGCACGTTGTTCCAGGTCGACCCCTCCGTCACGTTGAACCAGCCGACGAAGCGGATGCCGTACTTGGCCTCCGTCTCGCGCGCCTGCTTGGGAAACAGGTGGCGCATGCCGCGCTTGAAGAGCGTGTCGCGGCCCTTTCGGACGTTGAAGAAGGTCACCATGAGTGGCACGGCGTTACTCCGAGTGCGTTCGTGCGGCGGTGGCGATCGCGACGGCCGCCCCGATGGCGATGCCGATGCCGACGCCAAGCGCCATGCTGTCGAGGGCGACGCCCGGCGCGGCGCCGATGCCGGCGCCGAGGGCGATCCAGCCGCCGGTCCGCGGCGGCACGGCGTCAGCGGTCATCGGCGGTCTGCTCCTCCGGCTCGGTGCTGATCACGCGCGCGGCCGGCCGGGCGGCTCCCGTCGTGCGGCCGCGCCCACGCCGGCGGTCGGCGAAGAAGACCCGCAGCAGGAAGACGCTCGTCATGCTCACGAAGAAGAGCAGGACGAGGGCGATGAACAGCAGCGCGGCAAGCAGCCACACGGGCCACCCGAAGGCGAACAGGCCGACCGGGATGAGCAGCAGGATGACGGCGAACAGGATCGCCTGGGTGACGAAGCAGCCGAATCCCGGGCCCTCGTTCGGGTCCAGGTCCTCGTTGAAGCGAACTGACAAGCCATTCCTCGATCACTCTGGGCGGCGAGCGGCGGCAGCATCGTCCCATATCGCGCGGCCCGTCGTCAGGCGCTCGCTCGGTAGGTGACACGCCCGTCCGCGACGGTGAGGCGCACCATGCCGGGCAGCGTCATGCCGAGCAGTGGCGTGTTCGCGGAGCGCGACGCGAGCGCCGACGAATCGACGCTCCACCTGGCTCGGGGGTCGAACAGCACGAGGTCTGCCCGCTCACCGACGGCCAGGCTGCGCCGCTCCCCGATGATCGCCGCCGGCCGCCACGAGAGCGCCGCGAGCAGTGTCGTCAGCCCCATCGCCCCCGCCTCGACCGCCGCAAGCCCGACGGACAGTGCGGTCTCGAGGCCGATCAGCCCCGGCGCCGCCTCCTCGAACGGCACGAGCTTGGCGGGTGCGGCGTGCGGGGCATGATCGGTCGCGATGGCGTCCACCGTCCCGTCCGCGAGGCCGGCGCGCAGCGCCGCCGCGTCGCGGCGGCTGCCGAGCGGCGGGTTGACCCGACAGGCGGTGTCATAGGCGAGGAGGCGGTCGACGTGCGGCTCATCCCATGCGAAGCTGCGATCGCCGGCGACCCAGCTGTCGGCCAGCGCAAGGTGATGTGGCGTCACGTCGCACGTGACGCGAACGCCGGCCACCTTCGCCCGCCGGACCGCGTCGACCGATGCCTCACGCGAGAGGTGGGTGAGGTGGAGCCGAGCGCCGGACGCCGCCGCGAGGGCGATGTCCCGCTCGACGACAGACACCTCCGCGGCGTCCGGCCAGCCGGCCAGGCCAAGGCGCAGGGCCGTCGACCCGGCGCGCATCACGCCATGCCCGGACAGGATCCGGTCCTCCGCATGCTCCATCAGCGGCCGGTCGGTCCCGGACAGGGCACCCAGGACGGCGATTGTCAACGTGTCGGTCGGCACCGCCGCCCCATCGTCGGAGAACCCGACGGCGCCGGCGTCCACCATCGCCGCCAGGTTCGCGAGCCGCTCGCCGGCGCGGCCGGAGGTGGCCGCCCCTATCACCCGGACCCGGCTGGATGCATTGCGAGCCGCATCGCGGAGGGACGCGACGCGGTCACCGTCGTCGATCGCGGGGACGGTGTTCGGCATCGCGCAGACGGTGGTGAACCCGCCGCGGGCAGCGGCTCGGGTGCCGCTCCCGATCGTCTCCG
>JASLBU010000185.1 GCA_030146365.1 Candidatus Limnocylindria bacterium
GATCACCAGCCATGAGCCCTGCAGGAAGTTGCTGCTTCCGACGACCAGTGCCACCACCAGCGTAGTCAACGCTCCGAGCCCGTTGATCGCGAGCCCCGGACGCCAGCCGGGCTCCCGCCTGCGCCACCAGCGCACCAGCATCCCGCCCTGCGACAGGGTGAAGGCGATGAAGACCCCGAGCGTGTAGAGCGGGATCAGCCCGGAGACGCTCGCGTTGAAGCCGACGATGAGGGCCACCGCCATGCCGGCCAGCGCGATGATGCCGGTCGTGAACGCGAGGCGCTCGCCACGGTAGGCGAACTGTCGGGGCAGGAAGCCGTCACGGGCCAGGAACGACGAGAGCCGCGGGAAGTCGGCGAAGCTCGTGTTCGCGGCCAGCACCAGGATCAGGGCCGTCGCGATCTGCGCGATCACCAGCACCGGTCCTTCGCCCGTCAGGTGACGGACGAGGAGGCTCAGCACCGTCTGCTCCTCGGTCGGGTCCGGGACGACCCGCAGGGCGGTGACGAGAAAGGCGATGCCCACGAAGAGAAGCGCGAACACGACGGCCGCCCACGTGAGCGTGGTCCGGGCGTTCTTCCATTCGGGCTTCTTGAACGCCGGAACGCCGTCGGAGATCGCTTCCACGCCGGTGAGCGCCACGGCTCCCTGGCTGAAGGCGCGCAGGATGAGGAAGAGCCCCAGCGCCTGGCCGCCCGCCTCCACCTCGGACCAGCCGGCCGGGGCCACGAACGGGCCCACGTCGCCGCTCACCGTCCGCACGACGCCGTAGCCCACGATCGCGAGCATGACCACGATGTACGCGTAGGTGGGGATCATGAAGATGGTGCCTGACTCGCGGATGCCTCGCAGATTCCCGAGGGTCAGCAGGAGCACCAGCGAGACGCCGATGACCACGCGCTCGGGGTACAGCTCCGGGAAGAGCGAGGTCATCGCCGCGACGCCCGCCGAGACCGACACGGCGACGGTAACGACGTAGCCGATGAGGAGGGCCGCGGCGGCGAGGATCCCCGCCGTGCTGCCGAGGTTGTCGCTGGCGACGATGTAGCTGCTGGCGCCGTTGGGATAGGCCTTGATCGTCTGCCGATACGACAGCGTGACGATGGCGAGCATCACCGTGATGAGCCCGGCGAGTGGAAGCGTGAGCGAGATGGCGCCCGCGCCGGCCAGGGCCAGGACCCGCATGATCTCCTCGGGTCCGTAGGCCGATGAGCTGATGTTGTCGCTCGAGAAGATTGCCAGGCCCTTGACCTTGGTGAGCCGCTCGTGCTCCTCCTGTTCCGAGCTGATCGGCCGACCGATCAGCCGCGTGCGAAGGGAGCGCAGCGCACCGGTCCAACCCGACCGCTGGAGGACCGTCCGCTCCGTAGCGACGAGCCCGCCCTCCTCGTCGCCGCGGTGGAACGCCTCCTCGAATGGGCGGACGATGCGGACGTACGCGTCGCCGGGGCGCTGTCCGCGGCGCTTCTCGCGAACCTCGAGGTGTGGGTCGACGCGCCGCCCTCCGGGCGGCTCGGATGATCTGGTCACAGCGGCGAACGGTACAACGGCGTCATTCGAGGCGCAGAGCCATTCCCTCATGCGGGCCGAGCACCAGTGCGTCCAGCGCCACCCGGCCGCTGCGGTCGGTGGTGGCCACCAGCACGTCAGTCTCAGTCGCACCGAGCCGAGCCGTCGGGATCCGGCACGGTCGCTCTTGGCCTCCCACGTTGAGGAGGCAGAGGACCCGTTCGCCGGACGCTTCCCGCAGCCACGCGAGCACGTCCGGCGCGACCCCGAAGAACGATCGGTGGGAGCCGTGCGCCAGCGCCGGCGTCGCCGCCCGGACGGCGATGAGACGCCGATACAGCGAGAACACGGAGCCGGGGTCTTGTGACTGGTCCGCCACGTTGCGCGTCGGCGCATCGACCACCGGGAGCCAGGGCGTCCCCGTCGTGAACCCGCCGGTCGGGGAGCCATCCCACTGCATCGGCGTGCGGCACTTATCGCGGCCGGCGCGGTCGTAGGGCGGGTGGGGAAGCGTCGCCGGGTCCGCGTCGACCATGCCCAGCTCGTCCCCGGCGTAGAGCACCGGTACGCCCCGGAGGAGCAGGAGGAGGAACGCGGCCGCCCGGGCGCGCTCCGGCCCCCACCGCGTCGCCGGGCGCGGCTGGTCGTGGTTGCCGATCGCGTACGTCGGCAACGTGCCGGTCGGGTGGAGCGCCTCCGAGCGCTCGACGGCCAGCGTCAGGTGCTGGTGGTCCCAGGGAGAGAGGAGCAGCTCGAAGTTGAACGCCAGGTGGAACTCGTCGTCGTGCCCGTGTCCGAGGTAGCCCGCCAGCTCTTCCACGGGAACGTAGGCCTCGCCGACGAGCACGCGACCGGGAAACTCATCGGCAACCGCGCGCAGCTGCCGCACGACGTCGTGCACCTCCGGCCGGTTGACGCTCCACAGCGGATCCTGGCCGGCCATGCCACCGAGTCCGGGAATCGCGTGCGGGCGCCGATCCGGCGGGTTGTCCCGCAGCAGGTCGTCCTTGATCGCCGCGAAGATCGCGTCCACGCGGAAGCCGTCGACGCCACGGCGGAACCAGAACCGCATCACGTCGGCCATGGCCGCGGACACCTCGGGATTCCGCCAGTTGAGGTCCGGCTGTTCCGGGTAGAACGAGTGCAGGTAGTACTGGCCGCTTCCCGCGTCCCACTCCCAGGTGCTCCCCCCGAACGTCGCCTCCCAGTTCGACGGCGGGCCGCCGTCGGCGGCCGCATCGGCCCAGATGTACCAGTCGCGCTTCGGGCTCGACCTGGACGACCGGGCCTCGACGAACCAGGGGTGGTCGATCGACGTGTGGCAGGGCACGAGATCCATGAGGAAGCGCAGCCCCCGCTCATGGCAGGCGGAAATCAGCTCGTCGAGCTCTTCGAGGGTGCCGTATTCCGGGGCGACATCGGTGTAGTCGCTGATGTCGTAGCCGAAGTCGTGCTGCGGGCTGGGATAGATGGGGGAGAGCCAGATCGCGTCCACGCCGAGCGAAGCCTCAGAGCCGGCGAGGTGGTCCAGCCGCTGGCGGATGCCGACGAGGTCGCCGATGCCGTCACCGTTCGCATCGGCGAAGCTGCGCGGGTAGATCTGATAGATGACGGCACCATGCCACCAGGGCAACGCCGCGTCGTCGGGTGGGATCACGGGCTGCGATTCTAGGGCGCCGGCCGCGCGGAGTGGTTGCGGCCGCCGCTCAGTGCTGCCCGAGGGTTCCCTGCACGCGCATCCGGTGCTCGGTCCTCAACCATGCCCAACGGCCGACGAGCAGCAGGCAGATGCTCGTCACCGCCAGCATCAGCCACTCGAGCGCCAGCGGCAGCAGGGGCCGGGTGCCCAGCGCAGTGACCCGCATGAGGTCGAGGGCGTGGGTCGTGGGGAGCAGGTACGAGATCCAGCGCACGGCCTCGGGCAGCACCACGATCGGAAACGCCGCACCGGACAGGACCACGAAGATGAAGTCCGCGGCGTCCACGAAGAAGTTGGCGTCGCGCATGCGGAGCACGATCGCGCCGATGAGATAGCCGATGCCCAGCACACCGACCGACGCGATGGCAAGCACCGGCGCGCCGATCGCGAGGCGCGGCGCGATCTGCGCGCCGAAGAGCCAGATGCCGACCAGCACCAGGATGAAGGTCGCCAGGAGCGCGATCACCAGCCCTGCGAGGGTCATCCCGACCACGAACGTCTCGCGCCGCGTGGGCGTGAGCCACGCGGGCTCCAGGGTGCCCGCGTCGAGCTCCGTCTTGATGCTGAATGCCACGCCCCAGAAGCCGGCCGACGCCAGGTTCAGCGCCAGCATCCCGAGGAACAGGTATCCGACGATGTCGGTCGTGCCTGCGGTGTCGGCCAGCCCGACCGCCTGACCGCCGATCGCGAAGGTTGCCCCCAGCAGAACTCCCGGAATCAGCGTCTGGTAGAGCGGCTGGATCACCTGGTTGACCGCGTTGAGCCGATAGCGCCCGAAGATCTGGAGTTGCTTCCGGGCGATCGCCCACGCGGCTCGCCCCTCGTTGCGCAGCTCGTTCATCAGTACTGCGCCAGCCTTCCGCCGCGCCGCGCGTGCAGCTCCGTTCGTCGGAACGCGATCACGGCCGCTACCGCCAGGA
>JASLBU010000240.1 GCA_030146365.1 Candidatus Limnocylindria bacterium
AGCGCCTCGGTCCGCTTGCCGGTGTCCGCGTCGAAGAAGCGCAGATCGCGCCTGTGGACGGCGAACTCCCGCGTCTCGCCGGCTTCGATCGGCGTGCTCACCGTGGCGGGAAGGCGCGCGATCACGCGCGTCTCCTCGCCGATGCCCTTCGCGATCCCGTACACGTGCCTGTCCCCCGACAGGTGCTCGATGCGGCCCACTTCGAATTGCGCCGTCATCGTGTCCCCGTCGCCGCTCGAGAGCAGCTCTGCCGGCAGGAAGCTCTCGGGGCGGAAACCCAGCAGGTGGCCGTCCCGCGGCACCAGGTTCATCGGCGGGGAGCCGAGGAACGTCGCGACGAACGTGTCCACGGGCTGGTCGTACACCTCTCGCGGCGGTCCCAGCTGCCGCACCTTGCCCTCGTACATGACCGCGATCCGATCGCCGAGGCCCATCGCCTCGGCCTGGTCGTGCGTGACGTAGATCGTGGTGGTGCCGAGCTGCCGCTGGAACTGCTGGAGCTCGTCACGGGCGGAGGCGCGCAGCTTGGCGTCGAGGTTCGAGAGCGGCTCGTCGAGCAGGAACACGCTGGGCTCGCGCACGAGAGCCCTCGCCAGCGCCACGCGCTGGCGCTCGCCACCCGACAGGTGGCGCGGCTTGCGGTCGAGCAGCCTCTCGATTCCGAACAGTTCGGCCGCCCAGCGCGCCTTCCTCGCGCGCTCCTCCTTCGAGGCCTTCTCCGCCTTGAGCGGGAAGATGATGTTGTCTTCCACGGTCTTGTGCGGATAGAGCGCGTAGCTCTGGAACACCATCGCGACCTGCCGCGCCCGCGGCGGCAGACCGTTGACGACGTTGCCGCCGATGAGCACCTCCCCCTCGGTGGGCTCCTCGAGGCCCGCGATCGTCCTCAGCAGCGTCGTCTTGCCGCACCCTGACGGCCCGAGCAGGACGAGGTACTCGCCGTCCCTCGTGCTGATGTCGACCCCGTCGACAGCGGGGACGCCTCCGTGCCGGTAGTGCTTCTTCAGTCCTCGTACCGCGACAGCGAGCGCCATGGTCCTAGGTGGCGCCGCCGATCAGGCCCCGCTTGCGCCACTTCGCGAAGATGGCCTTCATCTGCGATTCCGCCTGCTCGACCGCCTCCTGCGGCGACCGCTTGCCGCGGGCGGCGTCGGCCAACATGTTCGGGATGATGAACGTGCCGAAGATCTCGCCGATCGCCGTGTTCGCCGGGCCCGCGTAGCCCACGTTTCGGCTCCACTCCAGGGCGTCCTTCAGTACGGCGAGCTTGTTCCGCGGCTGCGAGCCGAACGGGTCGTCGTCGAGCCAGCTGTCGAGATCCGGCGCCAGGTCTTCGAAGCCCGGGAAGTCGTACAGCTCGGACTCCCACGTCGCGCGCGCGTAGTTCTGCGTGTAGTGGAGCAGGAACTCCTTGGCGGCGTCGACGTTCTTCGCGTGCTCGGGGACGAGCCAGTTGTACATCACGTGCTGCGCGGCGAACGAGCCGTCCGGCCCCTCGAGCGCCTTGAGGATCAGCACGTCGTTGGCGACCCCCGGGTTGACCTTCTGCAGGGTGCGGTACGCCGAGATCGAGTTGACGATGTAGGACATCTTCCCGCCAACGAGCCCCTGGTTGTTGGAGGAGGGGTTCCAGCCGAACACCTCGTCGGTCATCGCGCCCTCGTAGAGCTTCTTCATGTACTCGACCGCGGCCACCGTCTCGGGCGTGTTGATCGTCAGGTTCTCCTGCTCATCCTGCTCGGCTCCCCCGAACGACCAGATCAGGCTGCGCGCGACCATGTTGGAGTCGATCTCCTGCGACATGCCGATGCCGAGCTGAACGTTCTGCTTGGCCTTGATCTCCGAGCCGCCCTGGAGCAGCTCGTCCCAGGTCGTCGGGCCGTTCGGCAGGCCGGCCTGCTCCCACAGGCTCTTGCGGGCATTGCCCGGATCCGGCACCCAGCCGGGGGCGAAGGCGTAGTACTTGCCCGTGGTCGGGTTGAGGCTGCACCGCTTGCAGAGATCGATCTGCTTGCCGAAGCGCTTCTCGGCTTCCTGCGTGATGTCCTTGAGATCGACGACGCTGGGCTCGTACTGAGGCAGCGGACCGATGAACTGGATCACGTCGTGGCCCGAACGGGCGGCGTTCTCGGCCTCGATGCGCGCCGGGATGGCCGTGACCTCGATGTGGTCCACGGTCACGTCCACGCCGACCTGCTTGCCCCAGTCCACCGCGAACTTGTCGAACCACTTGTCGTGGCGAGGTACGAAGTGGCTCCAGAGCAGGATCTTCAGCGACCCCGAGAGCTTGGTGGAGGGATCCTCCACCTGCGTCGACGGCGCCTTGCCGGTGACCTGCTGCTCAGGCGCTTCCTCGGAGCCGCACGCCCCAGCTCCGAAGATGATCGTTGCTGCCGCGCCCTGCAGGAACGTCCGCCGCCTGATTCCCGACGGCTGGTACGGGTCTCCCATCGCTGATCCTCCCCACTTCGGACCGGGGCCCCGGTCCGGGGCTCGCGCGCCCGCGCGCGAACTACCCAATCCGGACCGATGCAAACGCGTGTACCCGGTCGCGAAGCGCCGCAAAACGATTGCCGGTCTTCGCCTAACCGCACGGGAAGCGGGCTCATACCGGCGCGCCAGAGCTCAGCGGCTACGGCCGATTCGTCCGCCGGACCCCGACCATGGCGACGCAAGGCCCCGTGTCGCCTCGCCGCCGCCCGTCAGCGCTGGGACGCTCAGATCGCACCCGTTGGTGAGGCAGACGCTGTCGAACCGGAGACGGGGACACCCTGCGCCTTGACGCCTCACGGCGAAGGGGTAGCGTCCTTCGCGACAATCGGAGGTACACCATGCTTGTCAGCGCTTGGGGCATGCGCCCCATCGTCGCGCGCATCCGCACGCGACTGTTACCCCAGCGCCGCGGACGTAGCGCCCCTCGTCCGGCGTTCTCGATGCTGGCCGTCGCGGCGGGCGGTCTGGCTGTCGGGGCGGTGCTCGAATACTTCCTCGATCCAAGGGCCGGCCGCCGCCGTCGCCACACAGTCCGCGACCGTGCACGGTCGCGGCTACGCCGCGGTGAGCGCCGCGCCA
>JASLBU010000278.1 GCA_030146365.1 Candidatus Limnocylindria bacterium
CGCCGGGCCGACGAAGCCGAGCGTCACGCCACCGGTGGCGAGGAGCACCGCGCCGAGCGCCGGGCCGAGGAGCACGCCGATCCCCTCGCCGACGCTCGTGGCGGCGTTGCTGGCGACCAGCTGCTCCGGCGATCGAGCGAGCGCGGGAAGAAGGGCCATCGTCGCCGGTCGCTTCAGCACCGCCAGCAGTCCCTCGATGCCGGCGACGACGAAGATCCAGACGGGCGGAAGACCCGCGAGGACCGCGAGGGCACCGGCGCCGACGGTCGCGGCTCGCCCGGCGTGGATGGCGGCGAGCACGACGTTCGGCGGAAGGCGATCGGCGATGGTGGACGCCAATGGCGCGACGGCCGCCGGCACGAGCATGCGAAGCGTGGTGACGAGCCCGGCGGCAGAGACGCCGCCGGCCTGGTACGCGAAGACCAGCAGCGTGACGAGGTAGGCCCACTCGGAGGCCATCGACGTGATCCACGCGGCCTCCACCCGAACGAGGGCGCGGTTGCCGGCGACCTCGCGCAGAGCCGGCGGGATGCTCGGGCGCCGCATCGGCCCAGCGTAGCGGCCCCCGGCAACGGAAGGAACCGCCCCGCCGAGACCCGACGATGCCGACTACAATCCGCCTCACCTCGCGTCGGCTCCCCCAGGCTCCGAGCGTGCGCCGACGTCACGCAGCAGGAGAACTGAGTGAAGCTCCAGGAGTATCGATCGAAGGAGATCCTGGCCCGTCACGGCGTGCCGCTGCTCGCCGGCCAGGTGGCGATGTCCCCGGAGGAGGCCCGCTCGGCCGCGATCGAGATGCACGGCCCCGTGGTGGTCAAGGCCCAGGTCCTCGTGGGTGGTCGCGGCAAGGCCGGCGGCGTGAAGCTGGCCGCAACGCCTGAGGAGGCCGCGCAGCGCGCGCACGACATCATCGGGCTGAACATCAAGGGCACGACGGTCAAGACGGTGCTCATCGCGCCCGCCGCCGACATCGCGCACGAGTACTACCTCGCCCTCATCCTGGACCGCGGCTCCCGCGCCGTCACCGTGATCGCCTCCGCCCAGGGCGGCGTGGAGATCGAGGAGACGGCGGTCAGCAACCCGGAGGCGATCCTGCGGCTGCCGCTCCATCCACTGCTCGGCCTGCAGGAGCATGAGACGCGGCGCATCGGCTTCTTCCTGGGCATCCCCGCGGACCTGCGGAAGGACTTCGCTACGGTGATGCGCGGCCTCTACGCGGCCTTCGTCGAGTCCGATGCCGATCTGGCTGAGATCAACCCGCTCGTCGTGACGGAGGACGGACGTCTGCTGGCGCTCGACGCCAAGATCGTGCTCGATGACTCCGCGCTCCCGCGCCACCCCGACCTCGAGGCGATGCGCGACCTCAACGAGGAGGAGCCTTCCGAGATCGCGGCACGCGAAGCCGGTATCAGCTTCATCAAGCTGGACGGCTCAATCGGCTGCATGGTGAATGGCGCCGGGCTCGCGATGACCACCATGGACCTCGTGAAGCTGGCCGGCGGCGAGCCCGCGAACTTCCTGGACATCGGCGGCGGCGCGAAGCAGGACAAGGTGACCGCCGCATTCAAGATCATCCTGGATGACCCGAACGTGAAGGCAATCCTCATCAACATCTTCGGTGGCATCACCCGCGGTGACGAGGTCGCCCGCGGCATCGTCGAGGCGCGGGCCGCGCTCACGCGAGACGTGCCGATGGTCGTGCGCATCGTCGGCACCAACGCGGACGAGGCAAAGCCGATTCTTGCGGAGGCGAACCTGATCACTGCCGACTCGCTGGACGACGCGGCGGCGAAGGCAGTGGCGGCGGCCGGGGGCACGCAATGAGCATCCTCGTCAACCGCGACACGCGGCTCCTCGTCCAGGGCATCACAGGGCGCGAGGGCGAGTTCCACTCCACCGCGATGCTGGAATACGGCACGAACATCGTCGCCGGCGTCACCCCGGGAAAGGGTGGCCAGTCGGCCATCGGCGGCCGGGTCCCGGTCTTCGACACCGTGGCGGAGGCGGTCGAGCAGACGGGGGCCAACGCCTCCTGCATCTTCGTCCCGGCGGCCTTCGCACCCGACGCGATGCTCGAGGCGTCATCGGCGAACGTGCCGCTGGTGATCTGTATCACGGAGGGCGTCCCCGCCCTGGACATGCTGCGGGTCTACCACGTCCTCCGGGCGAAGGGCACGCGCCTCATCGGGCCGAACTGCCCGGGGCTCACGAGCGTCGAGGAGGCGAAGGTCGGGATCATTCCCGGAAACATCCACGTCCGCGGGTCCGTCGGCCTGGTGTCGCGCTCCGGGACGCTGACCTACGAGGTCGTGCAGGCCATGACCGATGCGCGGATGGGCCAGACCACGTGCGTCGGGATCGGCGGTGATCCGATCGTCGGGACGAGCTTCGTCGACGTGCTGGACATGTTCAACCAGGATCCGGAGACCGAGGCGATCGTCATGATCGGCGAGATCGGCGGCGAGGAGGAGGAGAAGGCCGCGGCGTTCTGCGCCCGCGAGGTGCAGAAGCCGATGGCGGCCTTCATCGCAGGCCGGACGGCCCCGCCGGGCCGCCGCATGGGACACGCCGGCGCGATCATCTCCACCACCGGGGGAGGCACCGCCGAGTCGAAGCGCACGGCGCTGGAGGAGGCGGGCATCCGGGTGGCGGATTCGCCGTCGCACATCCCGCAGCTGCTACGGGACGCCGGGGTCCGCTGACGGAGGGGAGGGGTGGCCATTGCGCGGTCGCACGCCGTCGGCCCCGTGTCGCTGCGCGGGCGGCGAACCCGTCACGCGATATATCACTACTGATATATCCGCTGAGCGCCGCGAACCACGACCCTACGGCCGGGCGACCCCTGCCCGGAACGCCGCACCTTGCGCGCTACTCACGCGTGGACAGGTCAACGAGCTCCCACAGCACGCCGCTCAGCGCCCGCGGGTGGACGAAGGCCACCGCTCCGTGCGCACCGGGCCGCGGCTGCCGGTCGATCAGCTCCGCCTCCCGCGCCGCCAGGGCCGCGAGCGCGCCCGGCAGGTCCCCCGTCGCGAAGCACACGTGGTGAAGCCCTTCGCCTCGCTCGCGGAGAAAGCGAGCGGTCCCAGTCTCGCCGAGCGGCTCGATGAGCTCGATTCGCGCCGCCGGATCGGGGCCTGTCGGCAGGAAGCAGAGGCGCACCGACTGCGAATCGAAGATGCGCGGCTCAGCCTCGGGCTCCAGACCGAAGAGGGATCGATAGCGCGGCAGGGCCTCATCGATCGAGCGGACCACGATCGCGACGTGGTGGATCGGGCCGATGGGGGCGCTCACGGACGGTGCTCGCCCCACGTTGCCCGCAGCGCGTTCGAGATCTCGCCCAGCGTGACGCCGGCCTCCACGCACGTCCTGATCCGCGGCAGCAGGTTCTCCGTGCCCGCCGCCGCGGACTCCAGATCCCGGATCGCCGCACCGGCCGTGGTCGGGTCGCGTCGCTCCCGCACCTGGCGAGTGCGCTCGGCCTGGCGCGCCTCGAGATCGGGATCGATCAGCTGTGCGGCAGGCCGCTGCTCGTCCTCGGAGCCCTCGTACGCGTTGACGCCGATGACGATCCGCTCGCCGCGCTCCACCGCCCGCTGCACCTCGTACGCAGCGTCCCCGATCGCATCCTGCTGGTAGCCATCTGCCAGCGCGGCCAGGGTCCCGCCGCGCCCGTCGATCTCCGCGATTTCCGCGAGCGCCGCACGGGCGATGTCGTCGGTCAGCGACTCGACGTAATACGACCCGGCCAGCGGGTCCACCGTACCCGCGATCCCGGACTCGTGATAGAGGACCTGCTGCGTCCGCAGCGCAAGCCGCGCGGTGGCCGGGGTCGGCAGTCCGAGCGCCTCATCGAGGCCGTTCGTATGGAGTGACTGCGTGCCGCCCAGCACGGCCGCCAGCGCCTGCACGGTGGTCCGGACGACGTTGACGTCGGGCTGTTGGGCGGTGAGTGTGGAGCCGCCGGTCTGCACGTGGAACCGCATCGCCTGGCTGCGCGGCTCGTGCGACCCGAACCGATCACGCGCGACGCTTGCCCACACGCGTCGGGCAGCTCGGAACTTGGCTACCTCCTCCATCAGGTCGTTATGTGCCGCGAAGAAGAACGAGAGCCGCGGCGCGAAGTCGTCGAAGGCCAGGCCTGCCGCCAGGGCGGCATCGGCGTAGGCGATCGCGTTGGCCACCGTGAACGCCACTTCCTGGATCGCGGTCGCCCCCGCCTCGCGCATGTGGTACCCACTGATGCTGATGGTGTTCCACTGCGGAAGCTCCGCGTGGCAGTACGCGAAGGTGTCCGTCACCAGGCGCATCGAGGGCTCAGGAGGATAGATGTAGGTGCCGCGCGCGATGTATTCCTTGAGAATGTCGTTCTGGACGGTCCCGCGGAGACGCGCTGGGTCCACCCCGCGTCGACGAGCGACGGCCTCGTACAGGCACAGCAGGATGGCCGCGGTCGCGTTGATGGTCATTGAGGTGGAGACCGCTGCCTGGTCGATGCCTTCCAGCAGAACCTCCATGTCGGCCACCGAGTCGATCGGCACGCCCACCCGTCCCACCTCTCCGACCGACATCGGGTCGTCGGAGTCGTAGCCCATCTGCGTCGGCAGGTCGAAGGCCACCGACAGCCCGGTCTGTCCCCGCTCGAGGAGGAAGCGGAAGCGCCGGTTCGTCTCCTCGGCCGAGCCGAAGCCGGCGTACTGGCGCATCGTCCAAGGCCGGTCGCGGTAGCCCTCCGGCCGGATGCC
>JASLBU010000277.1 GCA_030146365.1 Candidatus Limnocylindria bacterium
CGAGCTGGCGATCATCGTTCGCGAGGGCATCGACCGCATGTACGGCGAGCGCGGCGAGGACGTCTTCTACTACATCACGCTGTACAACGAGAACTGGCCGATGCCCCGCAAGCCGGACGGCGTCGAGGACGGCGTGCTGCGTGGCCTGTACCGGTTCCGCGAAGCACCCGGCGGCTCTCGCCGCGTGCAGATCCTGGCCTCGGGGCCGATCCTGCTCCAGGCGCTGGCCGCCCAGCAGCTGCTCGCCGAGAAGTACGACGTGGCGGCGGATGTCTGGAGCGCCACGTCCTTCCAGCAGCTGCGAAACGACGCGCTCGACGTCGAGCGCTGGAACCGCCTGCATCCGGACGCCGAGCCGCGGACGTCGTACCTGGCGCAGTGCCTGGCGCCGTCCGAGGGACCCATCATCGCGGCCACCGACTACATGAAGTCGCTGCCGGACATGGTGGCGCGCTGGATCGAGCGGCCCTACACGGTGCTCGGGACCGATGGGTTCGGACGCTCCGACACGCGGGATGCGCTCCGCACCCACTTCGAGGTGAACCGGGAGCACATCACGTACGCCGCGCTCCACGGGCTCTGCCTCGACGGCAAGTCGACCCCCGACGAGCTGAAGCGAGCCATCGGCGACCTCGGCATCGATCCTGAGCGGGTCAACCCTCTCCACGCCTGAGGGCCGACCGCCCCGCCGTCACGCAACTGCGCCAGGGCCGAGGGAAGAGGTCAGGTCAGGCGCGGCGTGCCGCAGGCGGCGCAGTACGCGTCGTCGGGGCCGACGACGATTCGGCAACCCCGGCAGCGTGGTGGAAGCAGCGCCCGCCACGCCGCCCTGATCCCGAAGAGCGCCGCTCGAGCGTACCGGCCCATCGGTGAGCGCGCCCGGGGCGCCAGGTAGATCGGCTCCCAGGCGCGCGCTGCTGGTCGAGCCGGGCGCGAGACCTCCGCATGGAAGCGCCACCGCTCTCGGTCGTAGCGGGCGCGGATCTGCGGATCGGTCATCGCGCGCCGCACGGCGTTGACGACCTGCATCTCCTCTGTCGCACGCACCGAGCGGTTGCGGTCAGGGTGGAACGTCCGTGCAAGCCGCCGGCAGGCGGCTGTGATGTCGTCGGCCGAGGCGTTTGGGGGAAGTTCCAGGAGCCGATAGACGTCGCGCTCGGGGGTGTAGGGCAGCAGGCGCAGTTCCATGAGTCCGGTCCCGATGGTAGCGGCTTTGGGCCGAGGACGCGCAAGGCGCGCAGAATTAATTCCCAACAGACCGATTACTAATCTGGTACCTAGGGTTGACAGATTGAGCCTGGCCGCCTACATTCTGCACATCGGCTCCGAATTCTGGAAGTCGAGACGCACATCTGGTAGGAGCCAGCACATGTTTGACTACCGCATCTTCTATCCGCAGATCGGCATCGATGAGCAGAACCGCGTGCGGCGCTCGACCGAGACCGCGTCCACCCACCGGGTGTACCGGCTCGTCGCCGAGCGACGCGACGCCCGCCACCACACCGGGCGGCGCTAGGCGATGGTCCACGACGTCATCGCCACCTGTCCGGTCTGCACCGACGAGCTAACCATCACGCGGCTCCACTGCCGCAGCTGCGGGACGGCGCTCGAGGGGGAGTTCGGCGTCGGCCGCTTCGGCCGGCTGGATCGAGAGCAGATGCGGCTCCTCGAGAGCTTCCTCCGGTCGCGGGGCAATCTGAAGGAGATGGAACGCGAGCTCGGGATCAGCTACCCCACCGTCCGCGCGCGCGTCGACTCCCTGGTGCGCGCGCTCGGCCTTGCCGATGGGGCGCCGGACCTCCCGGATGAGCCCGCCGAGACGGCCGCAGACGAGGTGCCCGCCCCACCCGCGTCCGACGTCGGTGCCGAGGAGCGGCGGACCATCCTCGAGCGCCTCGCGCGCAAGGAGATCAGCGCGGATGAGGCGGCGGCCGCCCTGCGAGCGGCGGGAAGCAACCGCTGATGGCCTCGTTCGTCCGGGTCCAGGAGGTCGAGCACGACATCGGCGCGCAGGGCCGGTTCGCCCTGCGCGTGACCAGCCAGGACGTCGAGCTGCGCGCCATCGAGGGATCCGTCGCCCGGGTGCGCGTCGAGTTCGAGCTCCGCGCGACCTCGGATGCCGATGCGGACGCCGCCCTGGATGCGGTCCAGTTCGAGGTCATGCGCGGCGAGGGATCACTCGAGGTCGCCGAGTCGAAGCGGGGCAACTCCGGCCCCGGCGCCATCGGCCGCCTGTTCGGCGTGTCCGGCGTGCGAGCGGATGCCCGCGTCGTGGCCGAGGTGCCGGTGGCTGCTCAGGTCACCTACGCCGGCGTCAGCGCAGACTTCATCGGCCGCGGCACGCGCGGCCGCCAGGAATACACCACCGTGTCAGGCGACCTCGTGCTCAGCGATGTCGGCGGCGACATTCGCATCGGCGGCGTGTCGGGCGACGTCGCGGTCCGCGCCGAGGAGCCGGTCACCCTCCGCGCCAACACCGTGAGCGGGGACCTCTCGGTGATCGCCCCGCGCATCGAGGAGGCCCGTGTCGTCACGGTCAGTGGCGACGTCGAGCTGGAGGGCGACCTGGGATCGACCCAGCATCGAGTGGAAACGGTGAGCGGCGACCTGTCGCTCGGAATCGTGGGGGGCGCGACGCTCGAGGTCCGAGGACTCTCGACCGAGGTCGACGTCAACGTCGCCCACCGTACCGAGGGCACGCGCGACCGGCGCCGCTACGTGATCGGCGATGGCGCCGCCAGCGTCGTGTTCAGCTCCATGTCGGGCGACGTGTCGGTCGGGTCGGCGCGCCGGGTCGGCGGCACGTTCCGCCCGCCGACGCCCCCGACGCCGCCAACGCCGCCCACTCCCCCCACTCCACCGACACCCCCGACTCCGCCGACACCGCCGACGGCTCCGACCCCGCCGACACGACCGGTGCCGGACGAGGCCGAGCAGCTGAAGATTCTCCGGGCGCTCGAGCGAGGGGAGATCGACATCGACACGGCCTCTCGCCGCCTGTCCGGGGAGGCGACCGATGGCTGAGGAGCTGGAGACGGTGCTGCGGCTGGTGGCCGAGGGCCACCTCACGCCGGAACAGGCGGCGCCGATCATCGAGGCGCTCACGCAGGCAGAGCGCGCCGCGTCCGGGACGTCGGAGGACGCCGACGCATTCGACGGCGGACCGGACCCAGCCTTCGGCGCAGGGTTCGACGACGCCTTCGGTGACCGGTTGGATCGGCTGGGCGAGCGCATCAACCGTCACGTGGAGCGGCGGGTCGGCCGTCGATTGGATCGGGCGCAGGCGCGTGTCGAGGCGGCACGAGCCCGCGCCGAGGAGGGGCTGGCGGCCGCGCGGCAGGGGATGGCCGCACCAGGCGGCCGCCAGCTCCGCATCCGCGTCACGGAGCGCGGGCGGCAGGTCGTGAACCTGCGCATCCCCATCGGCTTCGTGGAGACCGCCCTGAAGTTCGTGCCCGGCCTCGGCGGTGACCAGAGCCAGCGAATACGTGATGCCGTTCGCGCCGGAGCCATCGGGCCGATCCTCGACGTCGAGGACCCGGATGGCGAGGGCGGCGTCCTGATCAGCGTGGAATGAGGAAGCGATGACGGCACTCGCCATCGAGGCCAACGGCCTCACCAAGGACTTCGAGAAGGGCCGGCGCACGATCTGGCAGCGGCTGCGCCGCGAGCCGGATCGGCGAGAGAAGTTCCGCGCCGTGGACGGCGTCGACCTCCACGTCGCGGAGGGAGAGGTCTTCGGCCTGCTCGGCCCCAACGGCGCAGGCAAGACGACCACCATGCGGATGCTCGCCACGCTCCTCGAGCCCACCTCCGGGACCGCCACGATCCTGGGGCACGATCTCGTTCGCGAGGCACGCGACATCCGGCGGCGGCTGGGGGCGGTCCTGTCCGGGGAGCGCAGCCTCTACTGGAAGCTGACGGCGCGCGAGAACCTGGAGTACTTCGCGGCGCTGTACCACGTGCCCCCGCGCGACACGGCCGGTCGGATCGCCCAGATCCTCGAGCAGGTCCATCTGACCGACCGAGCCGACGACTACGTCGAGAAGTTCAGCACCGGGATGCGCCAGCGGCTGGTGCTCGCCCGGGCACTCCTCCCCGCCCCTTCCCTGTTGCTGCTGGACGAGCCGACGGTCGGCCTGGACCCACAGGCCGCGCGCGACCTTCGTGAGCGCGTCCTGGAGCTGCGCGACGAGGGACGCACCGTCCTGCTGACCACCCACTACATGGAGGAGGCGGACCAGCTCTGCGACCGGATCGCGATCGTCGATCACGGCAAGGTGGTGGCGCTCGATACGCCGGAGGGCCTGAAGCGCGGGTTGCACGCCGCCGAGGTCGTGCGGCTGGAGCTGACCGGACCGGAACGCGCCGATGCGACGCTGGTGGAGCGCGTGGCCGCGGGCGGCAACGTCACCCAGCGGGAGCGTCTGAATGGCTCGCTCCACCTCACCGTTCACTGCGGCTCGGCGCGCGAGCTGGTCCCGCTCGTCATCGAGGCGGCCCGGGACGAGCAGTCCGAAGTGCGCAACATCCAGGTGCTGCCGGTCTCCCTCGAGGACGTGTTCATCGCGCTCACCGGCCGGGCGCTGCGCGAATGAGCGTCTCGGACCTTCCCGCCGATCTGCGTGCCTTCTGGGCGGCCACCCGGAAGGAGTGGCGGATCCTGCGCCGGTACCCCGGCAGCTTCCTGTCGTTCATCTTCTGGCCGATCGCGCTGCCGCTCGCGTTCGTCTTCCAGGCCGAGGCCTTCTCCGGCGGACGCGCCGATACGGCCGCGGCCTTCGCCGAGCGGACTGGGACCACGGAGGTGGCAGGCTTCCTGTTCGTCGGCTGGGCGACCTACATGTGGCTGAGCATCATCCTGTGGGGACCGGGCACCAGCCTGCGCACCGAGCAGATCCGCGGGTCGCTCGAGGCCATCTTCATGACGCCGGCTTCGCGCCTGGTCGTGCTCTTCGGGCCCGCCGTGAGCCAGCTGGTCTGGGCGGTGTGG
>JASLBU010000069.1 GCA_030146365.1 Candidatus Limnocylindria bacterium
CTCGCAGGGCGGGATGCTGGTCCGCTGGTGGAGGCGACGAGAGCCGGGATGGCGGCCGGGCCTCGCCATCAACGGGCTGGGGGCGCTCACCACGCTGGTGGTGACGCTGGTCGTCGGCAGCAGCAACTTCTTCCAGGGCGCATGGCTCGTCATCGTGCTCACCCCGCTGCTCATGCTCATCCTGCGGGCGATCCGCGGTCACTACCGCGACATGGACGCCGCGCTGGCGCTCGAGCAGGTGCCCGCCACCGCGGAAGTGGCGCCGAAACCGATCGTCATCGTGCCGATCTCGCGGCTGGACCGTCCCGCGCTGCAGGCGATTGCGTTCGCCAACTCGATCAGCACCGAGGCGGTGGCGGTGCACGTCACGAGTGACCCGGACACCGCCGCGGCGATGCGCGCCGATTGGCCGCGCTGGGCACACACCACGGAGCTGGTGATCGTGGAATCGCCCTACCGGGCCCTGATCGGCCCGCTGCTGGCCTACATGGACGCGCTGCAGCGGCAGGCGCCTGAACGCCCGATCCTCGTCGTCCTCGCTGAGTTCGTGCCGCGCCACTGGTGGGAGAACCTGCTGCACAACCAGACGGCGTTGCGGCTCAAGCTGCGGCTCTTCGCTCGGCGCAACACGATCGTGGCCGACGTGCCGTACCACCCGCCGCGCTCCTAGCCGAGCGATCCCCCGCGTGCCCCTCAGCAATGGGGCGGTCGGGTCCCTGGACCCGCCGCGCCGCTCCGGTTGGCTCGAGACGAAAGTACTGACCGACCGCGAGGATGTGCCGGCGGGCCGCGCTGTACAGGAGGTTGGCGGGAAACGGCTGCTGCTCGCCGGTCGCGAGGATGACGTCGGTCCTCTCCGCCCCCGCCTCGAGCGGGATGGCGCGGACGTCGATGGATGCCTCCGGCCGGGGCGCGATCCGGGCCGACTCGGCGGCGCGCAGGTTGGCCGTCCAACCAACCTCTCCGTTCGGATGGCCGACGTACCAGGCCCCGCGGGCGCGGATCAGGCCGACGAGGACGCTTCGGCTGCGACCCGTTCTTCGTCCGACGACGGTCAGACGCGACGTGATCCCGATGCCGGCGCTGAACCACGCCCAGCGCACGACGGGATCGATGGCTCGGATGAAGGCGTACGCCACGGGGAGGAGCACGGCCCAGGTGCGCGAACGGCGCGGTTTCATGCCGGTGATACGGAGAGCGAGCCGACCTGCATGACCGCCGCACGAGTTCTTGCCATCCACGCCGCCTACACGGGTGGCGGGCGTCTGGCCGCACTCGGCTTCGCGAACCACAGGAGGTAATCCCCATCGAGGCCTGCGGGCGGCTCATCCCACTCAAGCGTGGTGACGCCCAGCAGCGGGATGTGCACATCCACGGCGCCAGCGACGTCGCTTGCCAGTGGCGTCACGCTGCCGTCGGTGGCTACCACGTTCGCCACGTTGACCACCAGCCTGGCGCCGGGACGAAGAAGGGCGGCCACCTGGGCGAAGGCCTCCCCCAGCTCGCGCAGGTACGTCGCGTAGTCGCCGCCGTCGACGACGTAGCCGGCCAGCGGGTTCTCGGGGTGATCGGCGCTGGGCATGTACGGCGGCGACGTGAGCGCCAGGTCCACGGGCTCGTCCACCAAGCTCGCCAGCTGCCGCGCATCGCCGAGGATCAGGCGCGCACGACCACCGGCGCGACGCCGGGCGATCTCCAGGTGCTCGGGCACGAGCTCCACGCCGATCGCCCGCCGACCCATGCGTTCGGCGACCGCCACGGTCGTGCCGTACCCCGCGAACGGGTCGAGCACAACGTCGCCCGGTTTGCTGGCATGGCCGATCACAGACTCCGCCAGCGCCTCGGTGAAGTGGATGTCGTCCGCCGCTCTGGCCGGCCGCTCGGCGAGCAGGTCGGCCGCACGCAGCAGGACCGGCCGTCTCACGTCGGCGACCCGTGCTGCACCAGTGGGTGAGCGCCCGCCGAAAACCACCGCCCGACTTCCATGCGGCGATCGTACGCTGAGCTCCCATCGCGTGGGCCTCGAGGGCTGGCCGTCGTGCTGCGGCGGCTACTCCTGCCCCAGGGCGCGGCGCACGGACGCCGTGCTGAGCACCATCATCACGAGACCCGCGAGCAGGAAGGCCGCCAGGTACCCAGGGTGCCAATCGGCGGCGAGGACCGCCGCGCCCGTACCGATGGCCAGGGCCAGCTGGATCAGCGCGGACAACGTCCATGACCAGCTTCGACGGCGGCGAACACCCCGCGCCGCGATCGCGGCGAGGGCGGCCAGCACAAACGCCCCGGCAGCGACGAAGCGAACTCCGACATCGGCACCGATGTCGTCGGGCGAAAGGTTCCGCACCCCAGCCGCCACCGAGCTGAGAATGATCGTCAGCCCAACGCCGAGCATGGCCTCGATGAGGAGCAGTCCACGAAGCGTTCCCGCCTTCGAACCTCGCCGCTTTCGTACGTGCATTCCACCTCCTGGCACCGTCATACCGCCCCCCGCAGACCGCGCAACTATAGGGACCGGTCGTCGCGGCTGGTGCGCGCAGTGATGCCGGCAGCAGCCGTGAAACCCGCTGTCCCGGCGAGGCGGAAGGGTGGCGCACCGGCGGGGAGCGACCCGGTGGGGCTACGGCGGACGGCTATGATCCGGGCCTCGGTCGGGATTCGTTGGGACTCCGTCGGCGACGCCCTCGGCTGGGGCGTCGGCATCGAGACCGTCACGAGGCCATCGCACAGGCGAGCGCGGGAGGGAACATGGAAAGCGGTTCAGCGGAGGGGCCGACGGTCGTGTTCGAGGGCGGCCCGCGAGCCGGTGAGACCGATACGGTCAACCAGCTCGCGGTGGTCATCGGAACCGGCGCGCAGGGTGGCGTATACCAGCGGAGCGACGAGTCTCGAGATGGCTTGGTCGTCTACCGATGGGAGCCGCTGGACGCGGCCGCGACGGATGCCCTTGTGCGCGGTGA
Source organism: Candidatus Limnocylindria bacterium (assembly GCA_030146365.1). Classification (GTDB taxonomy): domain Bacteria; phylum Chloroflexota; class Limnocylindria; order QHBO01; family QHBO01; genus JACDBZ01. The sequence goes on from JASLBU010000069.1 coordinate 2,958, forward strand.
CATCCGGGCCAACCAGCCCGCCGACGATTGACGGGCGCCGTCCAGGTCGTTCCGCGCCCTCGCGCATGAACCGAAGCGGCTTGTGAACATGCCGCGGCAGGCAGCGAGAACGAGAGAGGCCGGACCGAGGCGACGCCCGAGCAACGTCGCTGGTCCGGCCACGGGCCAGCCGGCATGAAGGCTCATGGCCTTGCCGGTCGACCCGTCCATCGAGGGCAGCGCCTGTGCCCGGCTGCCCGATTACAGGCTGAGAATGGCCGGCTAGTGGACGCGATCGCGGCCGCCGCGCTCGCCCGGCGCGGGCGTCGGGGCGCGATGGTCCCCCACGGTTTGCCGCAGGTATTCGATGGCCGCAAGCACCTCCCCATGGCCCCGTGCTCGATCACCTTCTCTTCCAGGCGAGCAGTCAATGGTCCGCATCCTGACGCGTTCCACGCCTTCTGGCCCCAGGTCGGGCGCACGCCGCATTGCGGCTCGTTCTGATACCTCGATCGTGCGCAACGCGAACAAGTCGCGCTCCCCGTCTGCGACCCGGTGTCTCCAGCCGTCCGACCGGAGCGTCGCGATTGCAGGAGGAGTTCCCGGGGCACGCGTGATGAAGAGCGGCACCCCGGCGGGATGCTCGGAGGGGGGAGCACGCGTTCGAGCTACAAACACTCGGGGCCGGGGTGCCTGCGCCCAGCGTTACGGGCGAGAATCAACGGCGGATCAACGGGACGTTTGGCGTCGCTCGTGAGCGACGGACGCCCCCTGCGTACTCTCGAGATGCCTGGGATGCGGGGGCTTCCGACAGCATGGCCTTGGAAGAGCCGCGAAACTCCGATGGCCTTGGAGGGTCGGGCGGCACGAACTGTTACGCGAGGAGGCGGAAGCGGTGAACGAAGTGGCGCGCCCGGAGGGATTCGAACCCCCGACCTGCTGATCCGAAGTCAGCTGCTCTGATCCACTGAGCTACGGGCGCCATTGCACGCTCAGAGTGAGCGGAAACCTCGCTCGGCATTGTGCCACAGCGCTCTTAGACCGGCTGATCATGGGTGGCTGCTGAACCCATTCCCGCGAGGA
>JASLBU010000089.1 GCA_030146365.1 Candidatus Limnocylindria bacterium
CAGGCGGAGCGTCTCGGCTGCCTCGCGCCCGAGGACCCAGGCCGTCGCGAGGTACTCGAACGACAGCTCGTCGATCGACGGGCCGGGTGGTGGCGCCCCGATCACCAGGTCGATGCCCTCCGCCGGCAGGTACTGCCCGACAACCGCCGGACGGCTTCGGAGCCAGAGGACGTTCGCCGCGCTCATGCCGCCGAGCTCCCCGTAGTCGGCGGCGAACCGCGCCTCGGCGCGAGCTCCCCCGACCGCCGCGAGCGCGACCCGGACCTCCCGATACGCCTGTTCGAAGGCGCGCCACACGTTCACCTCGCGCTGGTGCCGGCTCGCGGGCTGCCGGACGTGGCCGCCGCTGATGCGCAGCGAGGCGACGCGACCCGGATACCCGTTCAGCCTGCTCGCCGGCAGCAGGCACACCGCCAGCGCCAGGCGCATCGCAGCGATGGTGCCGGGGTCCCGGAGCTCCGCCTCGATCTTCGAACCGATGGCGTGGAGCGCGTACAGGTTGCGTGGTGTGAAGAGGGCGAGGACCTCGTCGACGAGCGCTGTCCGGTCGTCCAGCACGGGGAACCTCGCGTGAAGCTCCTGGTACTGGGGTGTGTGGCGCAAGCCATCGACGGATGCAACGGGCAGTGGGTCGGGATGGACCGTCGAAGCGAAGCGAGGGCGGTCCAGCGCCGAGATCGGCGGATCGATGGCGACCGGCGGAGGAGCAGGCGGCTCACCGCCGTCCCCGAGTGGCTCGTGCTCACTGCCGGATGTCAGGCCGGTGGGGGCCGGCGGCAGCTCGTCGACCGGCGCGTCACCGAGTGGTGCCGGCGGGTCGGTGACCCGCTCGATGCCCAGCTTGGCGAGATCCACGTCGTCGACCGGCGCGACGCGCTCGTCTCCGCCGCCCAGCGCCGCCTCGCACGCGGCGCAGCGGTAGATCTTGCGGCCGGGCGCCTCCGCGTCCCGCGGCCAGATGAACTGGTCGACCACCACGGGCCGCCGGCAGGCGGCGCAGCGTGAGGCGTACAGCTCCTCCAGGTGCTGGCGCAGCGGCACGTCCACGCGCCTGGAGGCGGCAAGCTGCGAGAAGGCGGCGTCCAGGACGGCCGGCTCAGGCGCCGAGAGGAAGGCGATGGCGGCGAGCTGGGCGAACGGACTCGGGTCCGCGGCGACCGCCCGCATGCCCGCGGCGACGGCGCGGCGCGCGGTCCAGCCCGTTCCGGCCCACGGGTCGAGCACGGTGTCGCCCGTCGCCGCGAAGGCGTGCAGCTCCGCGTCGAGGATGTTGTCGGGGGGCGGCGGGAGGTAGCGCTCCAGGAGCGCCAGTCCGGGGAGCCGGCGCGGCAGGACGACGTGGTCGAGCCCGCTGCGCTCGGGCTCCCTCATCTGTGCCTAGGGCTCTTCGACGAGCTCCTCTTCATCCTCGGGCTCGGCGGAGTACTCCGGAAGGGTCGTGTCGAGCTCCTCGACCTCCTCCGTGTCCTCATCAACCTCCTCCTGCTCGTCGTCGTCATCGTACCGAAGTGCGCTGCCCTTCATGTACGGTCTGACGCCGGGGCCACCGGCGGGCAGGGTCGGGAAGGACACCTTCCCGAAGTTGTCGGGGTGGGTGAAGACCTCGCGGATGATGATCGTGAGCTCGGCGCTCGCCTCGTGGATCGTGGTGATCGCCGCCTCGTAGCGGTTGCCGGTGCCCATCAGCTTGAGCAGGCGGGTGGCGATCCGGGGCTCGACGCTGCCGACCGTCTCGCTCCCCACGCGGGCCACGAGCTCGCCGCCGTCGGCCACGAGCTCGATGGCGTCACCCGGCGACAGCGGCGCCAGGACGCGCGGCCCCCCGACGTTGATCAGGCGCGCGCGTCCGGTCTTTCCCATCTCCTCGATGAACACGGTCGCCGGCGCCTTCTCGGGCCGGCCCTTGCCGTCCGCCGCCGGCTTGGCAGCGGCGCTCAGCAGCCGGAGGCGCTCGACGTTTCGCTGGGCGATCCGGTTTGTGGCGTCCCGCTCGAGCGCCTGTTCGTATGCCTCGAGGGCCTCCGGATGGCGGCCGAGCTCGGCCAGCGCCTTGCCGAGCCGGTTGTACCCGTCGATATCGGGTCCAAGCTCGAGGAGCCGGCGGTTCGCCTCAGCAGCGGCCTCCCAGTCTCCCCTCGTTGCGTGGGCAATGGCCGCCTCTCCGAGCTGGCGGCGCTGCCGGGTGGTGGTATCAGCTTCTCCAACAGCCATGAGCGTTGTGAGCGTCTCCGTAACGGATGGGCCGGTCGGCCAGAAGGGCCGAGGGCGACACCTTGTACCACCGCCCTCCGAGGGTGTCAACGAGCCCCGGAGCCGGGCGGGTCAGGGCCGGGAGAGGAACAGCCCGACCACGAGGCCCAAGAGCACCAGGGGGCCGAATTCGACCGCCACGGCACGCCCGGATGCGCCACCGCGCATCGCATCGGCCGCTCCGGCCCACGTGTAGAACGCGAGCGCCGTGAGGGCCGCGGAGACGAGCACGGGCAGCTTGAGCAGCACGGCCCCCACGCCGATCTGCGCCACGACCAGCACGTGGAGAAGCGCCTGTCCGAAACCCTCCGCCCCCATCGTGCCGCGCGCCTCGGAAGCCCGCACCGTCAGCGGCAGCGCCAGCAGCGAGACGAGCACGATGGGCGTCGGCCACACCAGCGGGCCGAACAGGGCGAGCAGCCCGGCCGTGCCTGTGAAGATGACGGCAGTCAGGATGAGGTCGCCGAGCGTCCGGCCGCCCGTCCCGCGCTCCGCTCGCAGCTCGAGATACGTGACCGACCACAGCAGCACGCCGACGATCGGGACGAGCAGGAGGCTCTGCCCGCCGGGGATGAGGCGGCCGAAGAGCGTGGCCGCGATGCCGGCCGTGGCCGGGATCGCGTACCGCGCCAGGCCGAGGTCGGACCGGGCCGGGCCGATGACCCGCACCGCGCCGGCGCCGCCGAGCGCCAGCTGAGCCGCGATCGCCACCGCCAGCCATATCGGCGAGGCGAACCAGCCGGCCGCGGCGACGAGCGCCTGCAGGAGCGCCAGCACGACGGCCGCCGGCCGGTCGATCCGCCGCAGCAGCGCGAGCCGCCGCCGATCGGCGAACAGGCGGCTGATCACCGCAGGAGCTCGAGCAGCTCGTCCGCCGTTCGGGTCACCAGCAGCTGCTCGGGCGTTAGCCACGCCCGGCGGGCGAGGTCGACGGCGTAGCGCTGCTGGCCGAGCTCCTCGGTTCGATGCGCGTCCGACGCGAGCGTCAGCCGCGCGCCCGCTCTGCCTGCGGCCCTCGCCAGTGCGTCGTCGAGGTCGAGCCGCGGGCTGCCGTTGATCTCGAGCGCAGTGCGATGGGTAGCCGCGGCCTCGAACACCCTCGGCCAGTCGAGCGGCAGCGGATCGCGGCGGTTGACGATCCGCCCCGAAGGATGCGCGATCACGTCGACGTGCGGGTTCTCGATCGCCGCCAGGGCGCGGCGCGTCAGCTGCTCCGGCGATTGACCGCGGCCGGTGTGGATGCTGGCGATGACGACGTCGAAGCGCGCCAGCAGCTCGTCGGGATAATCGAGGCTTGCGTCCGCCCGGATCTCGAGCTCCGTGCCGTGCAGGATCCGGAACGGGGCAAGCTCCGTGTTGAGCCGGCCGATCTCCGTGCGTTGTTCCTCCACGCGGTCCGGCGTCAAACCGCGGGTCACGCCCAGCGATGGCGAGTGGTCGGTCAGCACCATGTACTCGTGGCCGACGTCTCGCGCGGCCCGGGCCATGACCTCGATCGAGTCCACGCCGTCGGTCCAGTCGGAGTGCGTGTGCGTGTCGCCGCGGACGTCGTCATGCGTGACCAGCGCCGGAAGCGTCCCCGCCAGCGCGGCCTCCACCTCCCCGTCGCCCTCCCGCATCTCCGGAGGAATCCATGGCATCCCGAGACGCTCGTAGACATCGGTCTCCTCGGCGTCGAGAAGCAGCTCGCCGGTGTCGATCACCTTCCAGCCCTTCTCCGAGAGCGACCACCCTCGGTCGAGCGCCATGCCCCGCAGCGCGATGTTGTGGTCCTTGCTGCCGGTGAAATGGACGAGATGGGTGCCCCACGCTTCCGGGGAGCAGACCATGAGGTCGACGCGCGGGCCGTCCGCGAGGAGGATGCTCGACTTGTCCGTGCCGGCGGCCACCACCTTGTCGACCTCCCGCAGGCCGTCGAGGGCCGCGATCACGGCCGCCGGATCGTCGACGGCGGCCAGGAGATCGAGATCCCCGATCGTCGGGCGGCGGCGGCGCAGGGAGCCGGCGACCTCGATGCGCCGCACCCCGCGAGCCTCCCGCAGCCGCTCCACCAGGCCGCTCATCAGCGCGTCGGCATCATGGATCAGCATCCGCGTGCTCGGCCGTTCCAGCCGCGCGATGCCTTCGAGGATGTTGGTCTCGGCCCGCGCAGAGAGCCCCTTGACCTGCCGGAGCCCGCCCGCCTCGGCCGCCGCCCGCAGCGCCTCCACCGAGTCGATGCCGAGCTCCACGTGGAGGAGGCGCACGGTCTTCGGCCCGACTCCCGGGATTCGAAGGATTTCCAGCAGCCCGTCCGGGACTTGGGTTCGCAGCCGCTCGTGGTACTCCAGGCGTCCGGTCTCGGCCAGCTCCGCCAGCTTGGCTGTCAGCGCCGCGCCGGCGCCGGGCAGCTTCGGCGGGTCACCACGGCGGTAGAGGGACGCGACGTCGTCCGGGTAGCGCTCCACGGCATCGGCGACGCGGCGGTACGCGACGGCCTTGTAGACGACCTCGCCGAGGATCTCGAGCATGTCGCCGATCTCGTTGAAGATGCGCGCCAGCTCGGCATTCGTGATCACCGCATCGCCGCTGCGCGACACGCTGCGAGGTCGGGGCATCGGATCATTCTAGGGGGGTGGCCGTCGCTAGAATGAGCGCCCTCCAGTCCCCCACCGAGCAGCCGATGAAGGCGTTCCCTCGACTCCGCCGCCCCCGCAGCAGCGCCGCCGTGCCGGTGCTGGCCGACGACGTCCGCGGAGAGCCGCGCCCGGAGACGATCGAGATGCCGCGCCTGCGCTGGATCAACATCGACGCACCGCGGCTCGCCGACCGGCAGTGGCTCGCGGAGAGGTTCGGCTTCCATGAGCTCGACCTCGAGGACGTTGCGAGCCACAACCAGCGGCCCAAGGTCGACGAGTACGAGGAGTACCTCTTCCTCGTCATGCAGTTCCCCCGCTTCGACAAGGACTCCGGACGGCTGCACGCGGCCGAGCTCGATATCTTTCTGGGTCCGGACTACGTGATCACCCTCCCGAACGAGGAGATCCTGCCGCTGCCGGCCATGTTCGATCGCGTCCGCTCGCGCGACGATGTCCGCCAGCAGCTCATGAGCAAGGGGTCGGGGTACCTGCTGTACGAGATCCTGGACCGCTGCGTCGACGCGAGCTTCCCGATGCTGGGCCAGCTCGGGCGCAAGCTGCGGCGACTGGAGGACGACATCTTCGAGGGTGGCCGCTCTTCGGAGATCGTGCGTGACATCAGCAACGCGAAGCAGGAGATCATCAACTTTCGAGCGGTCATCCGCCCCCAGCGCGCGGTCTTTCGTGCCCTGGAGCGGGCCAAGCAGCGCTATCTGACCGAAGAGCTCGACATCTACTTCGATGACCTGACGGACGCGTCCGAGCGCATCTGGGACGTGCTCGAAAACTTCCTGGAGATCGTGAACGGACTGGAGAGCACGAACGAATCGGTGCTCTCCCATCGGCTCAACGATGGCCTCCGCGTCCTCACGGCGGTGAGCGTCATCCTGCTGCCGCTCACCCTGGTGGCCAGCATGTTCGGGATGAACGTGGCGTTTCCCGGCGAGGGCACGCCGGTCGCGTTCTGGGTCATCGTGGCAGCCATGCTGGGCATCGCCGTGGTCATGGTGCTGTTCTTCCGCCGCCGCGGCTGGCTCTGACCCAGCGCCCGTCAGGCGCCGATCGGGTGCCAGACAGTCTTGATCTCGACGAACTCGCCGATCAGGTAGGGCGACTGCGCGCGGTCGGAGAGCCAGTCGTAGCCCTCGAGGCCTGCCGACGGCGGGCGCACGAAGCGCTTGACGTTCTCGACCGAGACCTCCTCGAGCTTTGCCGACTCCGCCGGGTCCGCGCCGAAGGCGTCCAGCGCGTTCACGTCCATGTGGGCCGCGAGGTGGCCGACCAGCTCACGCCGCAGCCCGGTCACGAGGTTGACGACGCCTCCGGGTACGTCCGACGTCGCTAGCACCTCCGTCAGCGTGACGGCCGGCAGCGGGCGCCGCTCGGACGAGATGACCACCGCCGCGTTGCCCGACACGATGATCGGTGCCAGACGGCTCACGAGTCCCAGGAGGGACGACTCCTCGGGTGCGATCATCCCCACGACGCCGGTCGCCTCGGGGACGCTGAAGTTGAAGTACGAGCCCGCGACGGGGTTGACCGTGCCCACCAGCTGGGGGTACTTGTCCGCCCAGCCGGCGTACCAGACCCAACGATCGATGGACGCGTCGACGAGACGAGCAGCACGAGGCCGGGTGGTCCCCTCGGCGGCCATCACCTCGGCGACGAACTGGTCGCGGCGGCCCTCCATCAGCTCCGCGATCCGGTACAGGATCTGGGACCGGTTGTACGCCGTCTTCGAAGCCCATCCGGGATGCGCCTTTCGGGCCGCCCGAACGGCCTCGCGGATGTCCTTGCGGGTCCCGCGGCTCGCATTCGCCAGCAGGCGTCCCCGCGCGTCGAACACCTCGTAGGCCCGCCCGGACTCTGTGCGCGGAAAGGCGCCGCCGATGTACAGCTTGTACGTCTTGCGCACGGTCAGGCGCTCGGCCGCCGGCACCGTCCCGTTCGCCGTGGCCGGCGGCTGCGCCGCCGCGCCGCCTGGCGTCGGCCGGGCCTTGCGCGGGGTGGTGGCCGTTCGGGCGCGGGGGCTCACCGGGTATTGGCCCCGGCGCCGGTACCGCCGTCCCGCAGGTCCATGTAGGCTGCCAGCCCGTGGATGCCGCCCTCGCGTCCGTGGCCGGACTCCTTGTAGCCGCCGAACGGCGAGGTGGGATCGAACCGGTTGAAGGTGTTCGCCCAGACGACGCCGGCGCGCATGGCGCTCACCATCTTGAAGATGCGGCTGCCCTTCTCGGTCCACACGCCGGCGGAGAGCCCGTAGGGCGTGTTGTTCGCCTTCTCGATCGCCTCCTCCGGCGTCCGGAACGTCAGCACCGACAGGACCGGGCCGAAGATCTCCTCCTGCGCGATGCGGTGCGACTGCGAGACGCCGGTGAACAGCGTCGGCCGGAAGAAGAAGCCACGCGTCGGCAGCTCGCAGTCGGGCTGGAAGATCTCGGCGCCCTCGGCGATGCCGGACTCGACCAGCTCCTGGACCTTGGCCAGCTGGCCGGCCGAGTTGATCGCGCCGACGTCCGTGTTCTTGTCGAGCGGATCTCCGACGCGAAGGGTCGACAACCTCGCCTTCAGCTTGTCGATGAGCGGCTCATACACGCTCTCCTGGACGAAGAGTCGGGACCCGGCGCAGCAGACCTCGCCCTGGTTGAAGTAGATGCCGTTGATGATGCCCTCGATCGCCTGGTCGAGCGGGGCGTCGTCGAACACGATGTTCGCCGCCTTGCCGCCGAGCTCGAGCGTGGCCTTCTTGTCGGTCCCGGCGATGGCGCGGGCGATCATCTTGCCGACGGCGGTCGAGCCGGTGAAGGCGACCTTGTTCACGTCGGGATGCCTGACGAGCTCCATGCCGATCTCGCCCGGCCCGGTGATGATGTTCACGACGCCGGGCGGCAGGTCCGCCTGGCGCACGACGTCGGCGAACAGGTAGGCCGTCAGCGGCGTCGTGCTCGCCGGCTTGAGGACGACGGTGTTGCCGGCCGCCAGCGCCGGCGCGATCTTCCACGCCAGCATGAGCAGCGGGAAGTTCCACGGGATGATCTGCCCGGCGACCCCGAGCGGGCGCGGACGGCGGTTGGGGAACGCGTAGGCGAGCTTGTCCGCCCAGCCCGCGTAGTAGAAGAAGTGCGCCGCGGCCAGCGGCAGGTCGACGTCGCGCGACTCCTTGATCGGCTTGCCGCCGTTGAGCGACTCGAGCACCGCGAACTCGCGCGCGCGCTCCTGCAGCAGCCGCGCGATCCGGAACAGGTACTTGGCGCGCTCGGCCGGCCGCAGCGCCGCCCAGCCGTTCTCGAACGCGTGCCGGGCGGCGACGACGGCGGCGTCGACCTCCGCCGCGCTCGCTTGGCCGACCTCCGCGAGCGGCTCCTCGTCCGCGGGCGAGAGCGTTGTGTAGCGCTCGCTCGGGCTCAGCCACTCG
>JASLBU010000099.1 GCA_030146365.1 Candidatus Limnocylindria bacterium
AACGAAACCCGGATCCAGGTTCGGGTCTTCGCCGACCGGCGAGCCGCGGTGGGGTTTGAAGTCCACCGGGCAGATGAACGGGTAGTCGCGCCCGATCTTGCGGAGCTCCTGCATCCGCCGATTGCCCTGCTGCTCCGGATCCCCCGTCGGGCCGCGCAGGTGCGCGCGCTCCGCCTCTTCCGGCGTCATCGGCGTGTCATCCGCCACGTTCAGCCTCGCGTGCGGCGCCGCGTCGCGATCCGCTCCCGCATGAGGGCCGTCTGGAGGGCGGCACGCACGCGAGCGATGTCGACGGGGTCCTTCGCCTCCTCCAGCTCGGCCTCGGCACGCTTGCGGGCCTCGGCCGCCCGCGCCTCGTCGATCTCGTCCGAGCGCTCGGCGAGATCGGCCATCACGATGACCTTGTCCGGGCGCACCTCCACGAAGCCGCCGCTGATCAGCAGCGACTGCTCTGTGCCGCCCTTCTTGATGCGGAGCTCACCGGTACCCAGCGCCGTGATGAGCCGGGTGTGGTGCGGCAGGATCCCGAGCTGGCCGTCGATGCCGGGCACGATGACCTCGTCCACCTCGTCGGTGAACGCGCGCCGCTCCGGGGAGACGATCTCGAGCTGCAGCGGCATTGGTCAGCCCAGTTTCTCGGCGTTGGCGACCACGTCCTCGATCTTGCCGGCCATGAAGAAGGCCTGCTCGGGGAGCTGGTCGTGCTTGCCCTCGAGGATCTCGCGGAAGCCGCGGACGGTTTCCTTGAGCTCAACGTAGGCGCCGGACCGGCCAGTGAACTGCTCGGCGACGAAGAACGGCTGGCTCATGAACCGCTGGAGGCGGCGGGCGCGGGAGACGGTGACCTTGTCCTCCTCCGAGAGCTCGTCCATGCCGAGGATGGCGATGATGTCCTGCAGGTCCTTGTAGCGCTGCAGGGTCCGCTGCACCTCGCGGGAGACCTCGAAGTGCTCGTCACCCACGATGCGCCGATCGAGGACGGTCGAGGTCGACGTCAGCGGGTCGACGGCGGGGTAGATACCGAGCTCCACGATCGAGCGCTCGAGCCGGATCGTCGAGTCGAGATGCGCGAACGTCGTGGCGGGCGCGGGGTCGGTGTAGTCGTCGGCCGGGACGAAGATGGCCTGCAGCGAGGTGATGGAGCCCTTCTTCGTGGACGTGATCCGCTCCTGGAGCGCGCCCATCTCGGTGGCCAGCGTCGGCTGGTAGCCCACCGCGGAAGGCATGCGGCCAAGGAGTGCGGAGACCTCGGAGCCGGCCTGGGTGAACCGGAAGATGTTGTCGATGAAGAGGAGGATGTCGCGGCCCTCCTCGTCGCGGAAGTACTCGGCCATGGCGAGCGCCGTGAGGCCCACCCGCTGGCGCGCGCCGGGGGGCTCGTTCATCTGGCCGAAGACCATGACGGTCTTGTCGATGACGCCCGACTCGGTCATCTCGCCGAGGAGGTCATTTCCCTCGCGCGACCGCTCGCCGACGCCGGCGAACACCGAGTAGCCACCGTGCTCAGCGGCGATGTTGCGGATCAGCTCCTGGATGATGACCGTCTTGCCGGTGCCCGCGCCGCCGAACACGCCGACCTTGCCGCCGCGCCGGAACGGGGCGATGAGGTCGATGACCTTGATGCCGGTCTCGAAGACCTGCGCCTCCGTCTCCATCTGGTCGAAGTGAGGCGGGTCGCGGTGGATCGGCAGGCTGAACTCCGCCTTCACCTCGCCCTTGCCGTCGATCGGGTGGCCCAGGACGTCGAAGACCCGGCCGAGCGTCGCGGCGCCGACCGGGACGGTGATGGGCGCGCCGGTGTCCACGGCGTCCAGGCCGCGCGCGAGCCCGTCCGTCGTGGACATCGCGACTGCGCGGACCCAGTTGTTGCCGAGGTGCTGCTGCACCTCCACGACCAGGGGCTTGTCCTCGTCCGAGGCGGTCCCCTCGCCGGAGCTCCTGCGCGCCTGCGGCGGTCGGTTGATGAGCAGCGCGTTGTAGATGTCGGGCAGATCCCCCGGCGGGAACTCCACGTCGATCACTGGCCCCGTGATCTGGATCACCTTTCCGGTCGCCATCGGTGTGTACTCTCCTTGCCTAGCCGCCGAGCGCTTCCGCGCCGGAGGCGATCTCGATCATTTCGCGGGTGATGGTGGCCTGGCGCGTCTTGTTGTAGACCAGCGTCAGGTCACCGATGAGCTCGTTCGCGTTGTCGGTCGAGTTGCGCATGGCGATCATGCGGGCCGACTGCTCGGATGCATTGTTCTCGAGCACGGCCCGATACAGGCCGATGGCCACGTAGTGCGGAAGCAGACGGCTGAGCACCGCCTCCGGAGACGGCTCGAACAGGTACTCGTCGTTCGACTGCTCCTGGTCCTCGGTGATCTCCGGACTCACGACCGGCAGGATGCGCCCGATCGCCGGTCGCTGCGAGAGTGTCGACACGAACGTGCTGTAGGCGATGTCGATCTCGTCGAACTTCTCCGCGAGGAAGTCGTCGGTGACGAGCCGAGCGATCGGCGTCACGTCCGAGAAGGAGGGCCGGTCGCCCAGCTGCGAGAAGTGCGCCGCGATCGGGACGCCGGCGCGGCGCATGGCGTCCCGGCCCTTGCGGCCGATGGTGATCGCCTCGATCTCGACCGGCGCGTCGCCGTTGTGCCGGGAGGCCCGCTCGGCCACCCACCGCAGCACCGTGCGGTTCGCGTTCGCGTTCAGCGATCCGGCGAGCCCGCGGTCCGTGGTGACCATGATGATCGCCACCCGACGCACGGGACGTCGGGCGAGGAGCGGGTCCACGTCCTCGGACAGGCCGGCGGCGCCGGCCACGCGGCGCAGCGTGCTCTCGAGCTCCTCGGCGTACGGGCGTGC
>JASLBU010000152.1 GCA_030146365.1 Candidatus Limnocylindria bacterium
GACGCCGTAGGCGAGCGCCGCACGGGGCGCGACTCGCCCGGACGGCACGGGCCGGGTCGCCGTCCGCGCCATTTGAGCGTCGATGTCGCGGTCGTAGTAGTGATTGATCGCCGCGGCGCCGCCGGCGGACAGCGAGCCGCCGAGCAGCGTCAGGAGGATCAGGCCCAGCGACGGGTCGCCCGCGACGTACATCGTCGACACCGTGGTCAGCAGCAGCAGCAGCTGCACGCGCGGCTTCGTGAGCGTCACGTAGTCCGCGAGCACCTGGCGGACCCCGCCGAGCGGCCAGGCGCTGGAGGCCTCGTGCGCGGGGATCCGGGACGCTTCCACGGCGGGAGAGCCTACTCGGCCGGCTGGCGGGTGGAGATCACGGCCGCAGCAGCGGCTTGCCGGACTCGTAGCGCTGCGGCGTCCCCGTCTGCTGCTCGACCTGGCGGCGGATGTCCTTCATCGGCTCGACCGAGCGCACGCGCGGGATCACGTCGAAGTTGTTCTCCGGCGGCGGGGAGGGGGTGAACCACTCCAGCGTGTTCGCCTTCCACGGGTCCGGCCCCGCGATCCTGCCCTTCTTGACCGAGCGCACGAGGTTGATGATCGTCAGCAGGACGCCGACGGCGATCATGAACGCGCCGATCGTGGAGATCACGTTGTAGATCTCCCACCCGCCCTGCTCCGCGTACTCGTAGACGCGCCGCGGCATCCCGTCGAGACCCATCGAGTGCTGGATCAGGAACGTCACGTGGAAGCCGACGAAGAAGAATGCGAAGGACACCTTGCCGAGGCCCTCGCTCATCATCCGGCCGCTCATCTTCGGGAACCAGAAGTAGAGCGCGGCGACCATCCCGAAGGCGCTGGCGCCGAACGCCGTGTAGTGGAAGTGGGCGACCACGAAGTAGGTGTCGTGGAGCTGCCAGTCGATCGGGAAGACGGCGAGGAAGATGCCGGTGATCCCGCCCATCAGGAACGTGAAGATGCCGCCCACGCAGTAGATCAGCGCCACGCGGTACTCGACCGTCCCGCGCCACAGCGTCGCGATCCAGTTGAAGATCTTCACGCCGGTGGGAACGGCGATCAGGAAGCTCGAGAGCATGAAGAACGCCAGCACCACGGTGGACATCGGGGTGGCGAACATGTGATGGGCCCAGACGAGGACGCCGAGGAAGGCGATGCCGGCGGTGGCGGCCGCGATCGCCTTGTAGCCGAAGATCGGCTTGCGGGCGAACACGGGCAGGATCTCCGAGAAGACGCCGAAGGCCGGCAGCACGAGGATGTAGACCTCGGGGTGGCCGAAGAACCAGAACAGGTGCTGCCACAGCAGCGCCGACCCGCCCTCGTTGGGATCGAAGAAGTGCGTCCCGAAGTTGCGGTCCAGCAGCAGCATCGTGACCGTGGCGGCCAGCGAGGTCAGCGCCAGGATGATCAGGTACGCGTAGATCAGGATCGTCCACACGAACAGCGGCATACGGCCCCAGCCCATGCCGGGCGCGCGCATGTTGTGGATCGTGGCGATGAAGTTGATGGCGCCGAGGATCGAGGCGAGGCCGGTGAGGTGGACCATGTAGATCCACGCCTCCTGGCCGTTCGAGGGCGTGTAGTCCTTCGAGGACAGCGGCACATAGGACGTCCAGCCGGCCTCCGGCGGGTTGAAGAACACGGAGGCGTAGAGCGCGATCCCGCCGAACAGGAACATCCAGTACGACCAGGCGTTGATGCGCGGGAACGCGACGTCGCGTGCTCCGATCATCAGCGGCAGCAGGTAGTTGGCGAAGCCCGCCCACACGGGCACGATGACCAGGAAGATCATCGTCGTGCCATGCATCGTGAACAGCTGGTTGTAGGTCTCCGGCGAGACGAACGTGTTCTCCGCCGCGCCCAGCTGGATCCGCATGAGCAGCGCCTCGACGCCGCCCAGGATGAAGAACACGAGGACCGTGTAGAGGTAGAGGATCCCGATCTTCTTGTGATCGGTGGTGGTCAACCACGAGGTGAAGCCGGTGCGCTCCGGGCGCACGTCGTGGGCGATGATGTGCGGCCGCGGGCGCTGCAGGATCGGCAGCGCCTGCGTTTCCTCGGTGGTGTCGGTGCTCTGCGTGGTGGCCATGGTGTGCGGTGAGGTCCTTCCGGGCTACTCGGTGCCCGTGGTCTGCTCGATCTCCTCGCGCTTGCGCGCGGCTTCCTCCTGGGCCCGCTTGATGTCCGCCGCCTTGCCGCGGTACCAGGCCTGGTAGTCGGGGTACCGCATGCCGACGACGCGCGCGACCATGTTCGCGTGGTTGCGCCCGCACAGCTCGGCGCATTGCCCGTGGAAGACGACGCGCTTCTGCCCCTCGGGGATCGCGTCCACGGGGATCTTGAACCAGAACTTGTTCGTGTAACCCGGCAGCGCGTCCATCTTGCCGCCGAGCTTGGGGATCCACCAGGAGTGGGCGACGTCGTCGGCCGTGATGTCGAGCGTCACGGTCATGCCCACCGGCACCACCATCTCCACGTAGGAGAAGACCCGCTCGCGGCCGGGGTACTGAAAGCGCCACACGTACTGCTGGCCGTCGACGCGGATGTTCATGCTCGCGCTGCCTTCCGGCGGAGGCGGCTGGTCCGTGGAGGCGTAGAGCGGGTTGGAGGCCGACACCGGGTTGCCGTTCTCGTCGATGTCGGAGGCGGCCGGGTTCTTGATCCCGGGCAGGGTGATGAACGTGAAGACCGTGATGAAGACGAGGATGAGGAACGCGCCGACGGTCCAGCCGATCTCCAGGCGCGTGTTGCCGTGGATCTGGGCGGCCGTCTGGCCCTTGCGGGCCCGGAACTTGACCATCGCCCAGACGAGCGCACCGGCGACCGGGATGAACACCAGCCAGGCGAGGACGAAGATCAGCAGGTACAGCGTCTTGACGTCGTCGGCATTCGCCGAGCCCCCGGACTCGGGGAAGATCGCGCCGGCGTGGGCCGCCGCGGGCGCGACGGCGAGGCCGATGATGGCGGCGGCCAAGCCGCGCGTCAGGGGCACCTTGGTCATGCGGCGCCGCAGTATATGGAGCCTGCGGGCCGAACTGCGCGGTCGTGGCGCACCCGGCGTCGATCGCTGACCGCAGCGCGCCGGGGGCCGCTTAGCGGCCCTCGAAGGCGGGCGGGCGCTTCTCGACGAACGCTCGCACACCCTCCATGAAGTCGCCGGACTCCGCGGACTCCTGCTGGAGCGCCGCCTCGAGCTCCAGCTGGGCGTCCATGCGGGCGTAGAGCCACTCGTTGAGCTGGCGCTTGCTGCCCGCGTAGGAGCGCGTCGGGCCGTTCGCGAGGCGCTGGGCGAGCGCGTCCACTTCGGCGT
>JASLBU010000168.1 GCA_030146365.1 Candidatus Limnocylindria bacterium
CCCCGGCGGCAACCGCGGTGAGCAGCAACGACAGGTAGTGCTGGATCGTCGGGCTCCCACCGGAGGTGACGAACATGTCCTCCCACCCCCCACGCACGTCAAGAGAAGGAAGGGGGATGGGAGGACATGTTCGTCACCTCCGGGGGGAGCCCGACGATCCAGCACTACCTGTCGTTGCTGCTCACCGCGGTTGCCGCCGGGGACCTGAGCATCGAACGCGTCGTGGAGCTCACTGCGACAGCGCCCGCGCGGCTTCTCGGGTGGGAGGGCCGGAAGGGTGAGATCCGGCTCGGCGCGGACGGGGACCTGGTGGTCGTCGATCCGGACGCGGAGCACGTCATCCGGACCGAGGACGTCCTCTCGAAGTGTGGCTGGACGGCGCTCGACGGGCGCGTCGTCACTGGTGTGCCGAGGATGACTATCCGGCGGGGTGAGGTCGCAATGGAAGACGGTCGGGTGGTGGCAGCACGGGGGTCGGGCCGATTCGTTGTGCAAAACCTCGGGCGCGATCGGCGTCGCGCAGCCTCGATCTAGCGCGTCCCACGAGAGCCCTCTTTTCGGTCGGAGCTCGGACAACCTCCATCCGAGCACCAAGGCTCTTGGTGCTGTCAACCTCGCGCGGGACTAAACGTACGCGGCCTTCCTGGGTCAGTAGCCTCGGCTAGCGTCGACGAGGCCCGCGAGGCTCTGACCGGCGTCCAGCCGGACGATCGCGTCAGCGATATAGCGGACAGTGGTGCCGGCTTCGCTCGTTGCGGCATTGTGCGGTGTGATCGTGACGTTCGGATGCGTCCAGAGTGGTGAATCGCGCGGAAGCGGCTCCTCCTCGAAGACGTCGAGGGTCGCCGCCGTGAGGGTCCCGTCATCGAGGCAGCTCACGATGTCGGTCTCGACCTGCAGGCCCCCGCGACTTGCATTGATCAGGATCGGTCCGCCCAGCCGGCCATCACGTGCGAGACCCTGGAACACGTCCCGACCAAGGATGCCGCGGGTGTCAGAAGTCAGTGGCAGCAGGACCACCAGGATGTCCGTGCGGGCCAGAAAGGGTCGCAACTCTCCGCTGGAGTAGCTCGTGATCCCGTCGACCTCCTTGCGTCCATGGCTCCACGCGGCCACACCGAAGCCCATCACCCTGAGCTTGGTGCCCGCGTCCTGACCGAGGACGCCGAAGCCCATGATCCCGACCCGAACCTCGCGGGCCGCGGGCGGATCCGGCCGGGTCCTCCACAGCTTTTTCCGCTGCTGCTGATCCCATCGGCGCTGTTCGCGGAGATACATCAGGCAGTGCAGGACCACATACTCGCTCATGCGATGGGTAAGGTCATCGTGGGCGATGCGCACGATCGGCACGTCGGGCAGGCCCGGATACGTCACCAGGTGGTCGACGCCTGCCCCGAGTGAGAAGAGGACCTGCAGGTTCGGCAGGTCGTCCAGGCTCCCAGGTTCTGGCGCCCAGACGGCGGCGTAGCGGACGTCAGCACGTTCGAAGGGCGCGTCAGCCATGACAATGCGGTGATCTGGTAGCAGCCGTCGGAAGTGGGCGAGCCATGGCGCGGAATCCCATGGCATGTTCAGCAGCAGCGTCACCAGAAGCTCCTACCATCGGCGACCGGTTCTCGAGCCGGTCCGTCCTCCCTGGTCCGCACGGCTGGATCATGCCGCTCGGGAGGCGGGTACGCTCGGCACGGGCGTCGCAACATGACGAAGGGGTCCGAATCCGAGGGCTAGGTTCTGGTTCGTCGCATCGTGCCGCGCTGCTTGGCGTCGCGACCGCTGGTCGATGGTGCGAGATCGCGGCAGCCAGTCAGGCGGTCAACAGCGACCAAGCAACGCCTGCGGCGGTCGCCGCCAGCACCACCTTCAGCGGCTCGACGTCGCGCCAAGCCACAAACACCGTCACCCCCGCGACCGCGAGCGCCTCGATCGCGAGGAGGTCCAGCGGCCGGGCTGTCCCCCAAGCCGCAGCAGCGATCAGTCCGGCGATGACGAAGCGGGACGACGGCGTCAGGGTCCGTACGACATGCTGCATACGGTCCAAGCCTGCGTTGACTGCCGCTGCGCCGATGCACGTTGGCAGGACGATCCCAAGCACAGCTGCAGCGGCTCCCGGTAGGCCAGCGAGATAGTACCCAACGCCCGCGAGGAAGCCAGCGCGCGGACCAGGGGCAACGTACGTCACGGCAAGTGAAAAGGCGAAGAGCTGTGGAGCCAGTTGACCGGTGTCGACCCAACGGCCCTGCACGAACGGGATCTGCCCGCTTGCGCCACCGAATGAGAACAGGCTGGAGAACATCACCAACAGGAAGATTTCCAGGACCGCGACGGCGCCCACTAGCGGCCCTCCGGGACGGCCGTCTCGGGCCGCAGCAATAGCGCACCCGCGACGAAACCGACGACGCCGGCGGCGATCAGCGGCACACCGAGCACGACGGAGAGGAAAATCATCACGGTGAGCCCAACCCCCACGCGGCGGTCCCGCCGGGTGCCGTTCTGCGTGCGAACTTCGCGGTACGCGTTCGCGAACAGAAGCCCGACGATCGCAATGCTGATCGCCCGGGTCAGTGGCCGGAGCGGCCCGTCCAGTAGCCCCGGACCGACCACGGCCGCCGCTGCGAGCACCAGCAACGAGGCGGGTAGGATCAGCCCGAGGGATGCAAGGAACGCGCCACGCCAGCCCCTCACGCGAAAGCCCACCAGCCCAGCGAGTCCAAGGAACCGCGGAGCCGGAATGAGGGTGGCGAGCACGTACGACGCCCTCAAATCTTCGGCCCGCAGCCAACCGGCGCGGTCGACAAGCTGGCGCTCCAGTCGGTCCGTCGCCGCCCACATCCCACCAAAGGTCGTGGCGCCCAGCCGCAGGAACACCGTGAAGACGGCGAGCAGGTCCCGCGCTGCACCCGCGTCCAGGTGTCGACGGCTCATCTTCGGCACCTTGACCTCGTCCGCGGAGTGACATGACAGCTAGCAGCCGTCACTGGAGCGTAGCGACGAACGCGGGTCCGTAGAAGGCGCGCATCACGGGCAGCTTCCCGCGTTCGGTGCTGGCGAAAGGAACCGCGAGACCCGACGCCTACATCGCGGCCGGTCGGGGTGACCGGGCCAGTCTGGTGCCGAAGCGAACGGGCGAGAGCGGGATCGCCACGGCCATCGTGGCCACGTTCTCCACGTCCCTCTCGTGGTGCCCTAGAGTTGCCGACATGGAAGCTGGCGGCGACGAGGCCGTTCGTCAAGCCGCCGAGTCGGCGGCTGTCATGCGCGACGCCGTTCGCGAACATGTCCGTCTCGCCTTCCGAGCGCTCCGCACAGAGATCTCCGGCCTCGAAGTCGGCGACCTCAATCGAGCCCCGGGTCCGGACATGAACTCGCTCGTTGTGCTCGTTCACCATACGATTGAGACAGCTCGCTCGATCCTGCTTGATGTCGTAGGTCAACCGACGCCTCGCGCGCGAGAAGCCGCCTTTCGCGTCACCGATGCCTCCGAGGCAGACCTTCAACGCTTGCTCGAATCGTGGGATGCCGAGCTCGAGGTGCTCCTTGAGCGTGCGCTGGCGACCGACCTCAACCGTACGATTACCAGGTTCCGGGAGGCGTCGGTCGCGTGGTGGCTGGTGCAGGTCCTCGTGCATACCCGAGAGCATGCTGCACACGCAGCGATGACTCACCAGATGGTCACGCGACACAAGGCGACTGGGCGCTGATCGTGCGGACCGGCACGACATGCCGTGGACGCGGGCTTGCGGACGCCGCCGCCTATACTCCTACCGGCCGAAGCCTCATGGAGGAGAGCTCGTGCTCGCGCGAATCATGGCTGAGCCCGACTCGCGACTCGCCATGGGCTCCCTTCTGATTCAAGGGACGGTCCGGTGGCGGACTATCGGTGCCTGCGTTGCCTGATAGCGCCGCCGAGGGGGCCGAGGGCACGGTTCCGGCGCTCCTGTCCGGTATCCGCGTCCTGGACCTTGGCTTCGTGTACGCAGCGCCGATCGCCGCCATGCTCCTCGGGGATCACGGAGCCGATGTCATCAAGGTCGAGCATCCCCGTGGCGATCCGGCACGGACCCACGGCGTCTCCAAGAACGGCCACGGGCTATGGTGGAAGGTGATCTCGCGCAACAAGCGGTCGATCACGCTCAACCTTGGAGCACCCGAGGGCCAGCAGATTGCACGCCGCCTTGTCGAGCAGGCGGACGTCCTAATCGAGAACTTTCGTCCCGGGGTCATGGAAGGCTGGGGCCTCGGACCGACCGATCTGTCCGCCGTCAACCCGAAGCTTGTGATGCTTCGAGTGAGCGGGTTCGGGCAGACGGGACCATATGCGGGTCGACGGGCGTTCGGGACCCTGGCCGAGGCGATGAGTGGGTTCGCACATCAAACGGGCGCCGAGGATGGCCCGCCGACGCTCCCGCCATTCGGGCTCGCTGACGGCGTCGCCGGCATCGCCGGGGCGCTCGCGGTCATGATCGCGCTCTACGAGCGGGACGTCAGAGGCGGCGCGGGGCGCGTCATCGACGTCTCGCTGCTCGAGCCGCTGCTCGGGATCCTTGGGCCGGGCCCGAGCGGGTATGACCAGTTGGGCCTCGTCCCGGGACGTCACGGGAACCGCTCACCGAACAACGCGCCGAGAAACGCCTACCTGACACGCGACGGGCGCTGGGTCGCCATCTCCGCGAGCGCCACGTCAGTCGCCGAACGCGTCATGCGGCTTGTCGGTCGACCGGACCTCGCAGAGGAGGTCTGGTTCTCGTCAGCCTCCGAGCGTGTGCAGCACGGTGATGAACTCGACGGGGCCGTAGCCGAGTGGATCCGAGGCCGTGACTTCGACGCCGTGATGGATGCGTTCCAGGAGGTTGGGGCCGCGCTTGCGCCGATCTACGACATGCGACAGCTCGTGAACGATCCGCATGTACGGGAGCGCGAGACGATCACGACCATCGAGGACGAGGACTTGGGGCCGCTGCGCATGCAGAACGTGATGTTCCGGATTGTCGGCGCCCCGGGCCGCGTCCGCTTCGCCGGGCGTCGCCTTGGCCAGGACAATGAGGAGGTCTACCGCGACCTCATGGGGTTCGACGCTCGTGCGCTGGACGACCTCCGGCGGCGAAGCGTCATCTGATTGCTAACTCCCGGGGTTGTGGTCAGCTTTGCAGCACACCCGCGTAAACGATGACGGGATGATGAACCGCAGCTGGATCTTCGCCCCGGGGCACATGGCGAAGCTCCTCGGCAAGGTGTTCGACGTCGGTGCGGACGCCGTGATCTTGGACCTGGAGGACGCCGTGCCGGCCGCGGAAAAGCCGACGGCGCGCATGCTCGTGGCCGCCGCCGCTGCCCGGCGGCCCGCCTGGGTGCGTGTGAACGAGGCCCGCAGCAGAGCGTGCGAGGAGGACCTCGCGGCGGTGGCTGAGGCCGCGAGCGGCATCCGAATTCCGAAGACCGAGTCGGCCGAAGACGTCCGCTGGGTCGCGGAACGCGCGCCAGGGAAGCCGTTGGTCTGCGCGATCGAGACAGCTCGCGGCGTCCTGGCCGCTGCCGACATCAGCGCTGTGCAGGGTGTCGCGGCGCTCGCCATCGGCGGCATCGATCTCCAGCGCGATCTGCGGACTGGCGATGAACCGAAGGGCCTGCTGTACGTCCGGTCGCACCTCGTCGTAGTGTCCCGCGCAGCGGGGATCGCCCCGCCGATCGACAGCGTTCACCCCAAGCTCGATGACGACGCCGGCCTCAGGGCACAGGCGGAGGACGCGCGCAGCCTCGGCTTCTTCGGCAAGTCCGCGGTCCACCCGCGCCAGGTCGCGGTCATCAATGACGTCTTCACGCCGACCGGTAGCGAGATCACCTGGGCGCGACAGGTGCTCGAGGCCTTTGAGGCGGCCGACGGCGGGTCCGCGCGGCTCTCGACGGGCGAGTTCGTCGACCGCCCGGTGGCACGACGGGCACAGCGGATCCTGGAATTGGCGGCCTCTCTGGCGAAGCGGGCCTCGTCCGAGGAGGCGTAGCGGACCCCCGCCGGAGATGACCGGTCAGCTCGACCCCGCCATGGGAACCTCCCGCCCTCGAAAATCCGAGCGAAGGCATGCGCATGACCGTCCGCGGCCGAGTCGACGCAGACGACGGCCCGCCGAGTGACACAACGTCCGACGCCGCGAGATCGGACCAGCAAGGCCCAAGGAGCCTTCCGGGGGATCATCGTCGATCCCGCCCCGCTGCGGCTTGACCGCGACTACCGCTGGCTGTGGGGCGGGCAGGCGATCAGCGGCGTCGGGAACCAGATCACGCGGATCGCGCTGCCCTATCAGGCGTACGTCCTTACCGGTTCGACACTCGCGATCGCCGCGCTGACCTTGTTCCAACTTGCGCCAACGCTGCTGTTCGCGCTTGGGGCCGGTTCATTGGCAGACACGGTCGACCGACGGCGCTTGCTCCTGGTGACCCAGGCCGGTCAGGCGGCCGGTACGGGGATGCTGTTCGCGCTCGCGCTGCAGCCTTCGCCACCGCTGCCTGCCCTGTTCGGGCTGGCGTTCTTCCTCGCGGCCTTGGCTGCCGTGGACCAACCGACACGGGGATCCACCATCCCGCGCCTCGTGCCGCCGGAGCGTCTGGCTTCCGCGATTTCGCTCAACCAATTGAATGTTCAGGCCGCGAGCGTCGTCGGCCCCGCGATCGGGGGCGTGCTGCTGGGGACGGTGGGGGTCTCGGGAGCGTACTTCGTCGACATGCTCACGTTCGGCGCCGCGCTTCTCGCTCTGACGATGATGGCACCCGTCGCACCGCTCGTCGAAGGGACGCGCCCGGGATTGCGTGCGATTCGGGAGGGCCTGCGCTTCGCGCTCCGCCGCCGGATCATCCTGTCGACCTTTGTCATTGACCTGAACGCGATGGTGTTCGGCCGGCAGACGGCGCTCCTGCCGGTCCTTGCCCTCGACGTATTCCGTGTGGGTGAGATCGGCATAGGTCTTCTTGCGGCGGCTCCCGCGGCCGGTGCCTCGATCGCCGCCTTCCTGTCCGGTTGGACCTCTCGCGTCGAGCGCCTCGGCCTTGCCGTCGTCATTGCCGTCGCGGTGTACGCACTGGCCACGGTAGCTTTCGGTCTGTCCACCTTTGCCTTCCCGCTTGCACTGGCGTTCCTCGCATTGCAGGGAGCCGCGGACATTCAATCTGCGGTGTGTCGGAACCTCATCGTGCAATTCGCGACGCCGGACGAGCTCCGCGGGCGCGTCATCTCGATCCACTACCTGGTTGTGTCCGGCGGACCACGCGTTGGTGACATCCAGGCGGCCGCGCTCGCGTCGGCGATCGGAGCGCAGGGAGCTGTCGTCGTAGGTGGTCTAGCGTGCCTCCTCGGTACCTTCGTTGTCGCCCGGCTTTTTCCTGAGCTCGCGGAACATCGCGTCAGCAACCAGTCCGTTGCAAGGCGCCGCTCCTTGCGGGCGCCTCTGTAGCTATCGGCCCCATTGGAGTGCGCTAGAGGGGCCCGATCGGTATGCCCTGCTATCGTCGCCCGGTGGACGCCACCGCCAGCCGCGCCGAGCCGGAGAGCCTGCCCATCACCGGGCCGGGCGCGCTCCACGGGACGTGGCTGGGGCGCGTTCCCTACCGCGAGGCGTGGGAGCTTCAGCGCCGGCTCGCGGCCCTCCGTGCCGATGACGCGATCCCGGATCAGCTGCTCCTGCTCGAGCACCCGGCCGTCCTGACCCTCGGCCGCCAGGCGAACGAAGCGCACATCCTCGCCCCGCCTGACGAGCTCGACCGGCGCGGGATCACGGTCCTGCGTGTCGAGCGGGGCGGCGAGGTGACATGGCATGGTCCCGGCCAGCTCGTCGCGTACCCCATCCTGCGGCTCGATCGCCGCGGGCTGCTGCTCCGCCCGCTGGTGCGTGCGCTCGAAGGCGCCATGGAGGACACGTGCCGCGTGTTCGGGGTCCGCGCCGCCCGGCGGGACGGCCATCCCGGCTGCTGGTGCGAGCCGGATGGTGACGTGCCGCGCAAGATCGGCGCGCTTGGTCTGCGCGTCGAGCGCGGGGTGACCTATCACGGGATCGCGCTCAACGTCGCCCCGGACCTCGATGCCTACGACCTGATCGACCCATGCGGGATGCCGGGCACCGTGTCGACGTCGCTCGCGGCGGAAGGGGCCACCTCGTCGTCGGTGCAGCAGGCAGCGATCGCTTTCGCCGGCGCGCTCGCCGAGCGGTTGTCGGCAACGCTCGTCTTCGACCTCGACGCGGCGCCCGGCGAGGGCCGCCGGCGCCTCGCTCGCCTGGCCGAGCCCGGTTGACATGGCCGCCGGCCTGTTCGAGCTGCGCAAGGACGCGATCACCGGCTGGTGGGTCGCAACCGTCGTCGATCGCGCGTTCGAGCGGGAACGCTTCGCCCGGGCGGCGGCGGAGGTCGTCCACGGCGGCGACTGCCTGAACTGCCGCCTGCCGGAGGGGGGCGGGGTCCGCGTCCGCGTCCTCAAGGACTTTGCCTTCCACACCGTCGGCACCGAGCAGGAGGCGCGCGAGCTGGATCGCGGCGTCGCCCAGGTCTCGCTCGACGCGGCCAGGGCCGCCGGGAGCTGGCGCACCATCGTGGCGCCGCCCAACGAGCACCGGCCGCTCCACGAGGCGGGCACCGCGATCCTCGAGACGATGGTCGAGTGCGCCCGCAGCGAGGTCGCGGCGGCTCGCCACGCCGGCAAGACCGACTACCTCCAGGTCGTCCAGAACTGGGGCGCGCAGGCCGGCGCGCGGACGAACCACCTGTGCCTCGACGTGTACGACCTGCCGCAGATCCCGCACCGCGTCGCTGAGGAGCTCGGCGGCGCCGCCCGGTTCTTCATCCGCGAGGGGGAGTGTCCATGGTGCCGGCAGGTCCGCGAGGAGGTCGCGCGGCCTGCTCGCCTCCTGTGGGAGGACGCCGGTAGCGTCGCGTTCGCGCCGTGGGCCAGCCGGTCGCCGTTCGAGGTCTGGGTCGTGCCGCGGCGCCACGAGGCCGATTTCGCCCGTGCCGGCGACGCCGACCTCCGCGCGACCGCCGAGGCGTTGCGGCAGGTGCTGTCGCGGCTCGCGTCCAGCCTGGACGGGCCGCCGTACAACCTGCTGCTTCACACGGCGCCGCTCCGCGAGCAGGTGGACGCCACGTACCACTGGCACTGGGAGATCCATCCGCGGCTGCGGGAGATCGCCGGGCTCGAAGTGGGGACCGGTTTGCCGGTGAATCCGGTCTCGCCGGAGGATGCCGTGGAGGAGCTCCAGGGCCAGGCGAAACCACTGCCAAGGGAGGCGCCAGCCTGATGGGCGCCGGTCGGCTCGTTCGGGGGCGTCACATGCCGACCGCCTGCC
>JASLBU010000217.1 GCA_030146365.1 Candidatus Limnocylindria bacterium
CAACGAGCACTTCCGCGAGATCGGCCGCAAGGGTGGCCGACGGGTGGCCGAGCTCATCGCTCGGGCAAAGGGGATGGACGAGGAGGAGCGTCAGCGCGAGTAGCGCTGCTCCTTCCACGGGTCCGCGTCGTTGTGGTACCCGTTCCGCTCCCAGAAGCCCGGCTCATCCGTTTCGCTGAACTCCACCCCATCACGAATTGCGCCCCGGCCGTGGGCTGCGCCACCTCGGCGATGTGGCTGAACGCGACGCCCTCCCAGCGCGTGTCGAGCTTCGACCAGCGGGTGACGCAGTGGATGTCGAGCGTGCGCTCGGCGACAGGCAGGTTCCGGAGGTCCGCCCAGCGCAAGCTGAACGGCTCCGCGACGGCACCCCACACCCGGACGTCCCACCCGGACAGATCGCCGTAGGCCGGCACGTGGCCGAAGTGGAGGACCGGGAACTTCTCGGTCAGCACCTGCCCCGGCGGAACCCGCGCCTGGAGCTCTGCCGGGACATTGCGACGCTGCCACGGAAATGTCATCGGCCGAGGATCGCGGCACTGCGCAGGGCGGTCAAGGGCCAGCCGCGATCCGAGCCGTAGACTCCTCCGCGAGATGCCCAGCTCGAGCCCCTTCCATGCCCTGGCTGCAGCCGCCGATGCGGCCGGCGCAACCAGCAGCAAGAACGCGAAGCGCGATCTCCTGGCCGCCTACCTCGCGACCCTCGGAGAGGAGGAGCTCCCACCAGCCGCCGCGTTCTTCGCGGGACGTCCCCTCATCGACCCGACCGCGAAGCTGGGGCTCGGCTGGGTCCAGCAGGGCGCGGCCCTCGCGGCGGCAACGGGGGCCGACGAGGCGGCCCTTCGTGCCGCCTACCTGCGCCACAGCGACTTCGGCGATGCCGCCGCCGAGCTCATCGGTGACCGTCCGGCGCCCGGGCCGCCGCTGACCGTGCTCGGCGTGGCGGAGGCGTTCCGCGAGGTGGCGGCCGCATCCAACGCGGAGGCCCGCGTCGGCCACCTTACCGATCTGTTCCGGCACGCCTCCGGTGAGGAGGCGCGGTTCATCGGTCGCGTCCTCTCGCGCGAGACCCGCATCGGGCTGCGGGAGGGGCTCCTGGAGGAGGCGATCGCCGCCGCGTTCGACGTGGACCTGGCCGAGGTGCGGCGTGCCCACATGCTCACCGGCGAGATCGGCGAGACCGCCGTCCTTGCCCGCGCGCGTCGGCTCGGCGAGGCCGCGCTCCACCTCGGCCGGCCCATCCGGTTCATGCTGGCCTCGCCCGTGGCCGACGCCGCGGAGGTCATGAAGCGCGTCGGCGAAGAGGCCTGGATCGAGGACAAGTACGACGGCATCCGCGCACAGCTGCACGTCCACGCCGACGGCCGCGTCCAGCTCTTCTCGCGCGACCTGAACGACGTCACCCGCTCGTTCCCGGAGATCGCCGATGCGGCCGCCGCGCTCGTCGACGCGGCGCCCATCGTCCTCGACGGTGAGCTGGTCCCATGGCGGGCCGGCACGGTGCTGGACTTCGCCTCGCTGCAGACGCGCCTGGGTCGGGTCAGGCCGTCGGCGGCACTGCTCGAAGAGGTGCCGGTCGTCCTCGTCGCCTTCGACCTCCTGCACATCGCAGGACGGGACCTGCTCGAGTCCGCCCTGCGGGAGCGGCGATCGGCGCTCGACGGGCTCTCACTTCCCGATCGGACCGGCGAGCGCATGCTGGTCTCGCATCTCGGGACGGCTCGGTCCATCGCCGAGGTCGAGCGGCACTTCGACGACGCGCGGGAGCGGCGGAACGAGGGACTCATGGTCAAGGACCCCGCGTCGTCCTACCAGCCCGGTCGCCGCGGGCTCGGATGGCTGAAGCTGAAGAAGGCGCTCGCCACGCTCGACTGCGTGGTGGTGGGTGTCGAGTGGGGGCACGGCAAGCGGCGGAGCGTGCTGTCCGACTACACGTTCGCCATCCGCGAGACCGATTCGCCCGATGCCCGGCTGCTGACGATCGGCAAGGCGTACACCGGCCTGACAGACGCTGAGATCGCCGCAATGACGGAGCGATTCCACCAGATCACCCTCGAGGATTTCGGCCGCTATCGGACCGTCGTCCCGGAGGTGGTCGTCGAGATCGCGTTCGACCGCATCATGCGCTCTACCCGCCACCGATCGGGCTTCGCGATGCGCTTCCCGCGCATCGTCCGCATCCGCGACGACAAGGTTCCCGCCGAGATCGACACGCTGGGGACGGTGGAGGCCCTCTTCGGGGAGCAGGCCTCGGGCCGCATCCTGCTGGCCACCGGCGCCGCCGGCGAGACCGAGCGGATCGCGGCCACCGGCGAGGGCGGCGAAGCCCGTCCCTAGCGGGGCAGCCCCGGCGCCACCTTCCCCGGACGCGGCTAAGCGGCCCGGTTCATCGCGGCACGCGGCGCGCGTCCGGCCTCCCGATCCGCCGCGTCGAGGATCGCCTGGATCAGCCGGCCGCCGGCGACCGGGTCGAGCCGTCGCACGCGCCCGATGGTGTTCGCCCACCACGGTGCATTGTCAGTGGTGACGATCTCGTCGGCCGGCTCCTCGAGCACCACCGTGCTGCGGCGAAGCGGGAATGCCACGGCCGGTTGCGTCGGGAGCTCCCCGAGGCCCACCCCGGCGGCCCAGCGCGTGAATCCCTCCGCCATTGCGACGGCGTCGAAGCTCGGGTTGGTCCGGCAGCGGATGAAACCGCCGGCTCCTCGTGCGTCGAACTCCCAGAGCCGCCCGCGGACGCGGTAGCGCCCCTCCCAGTCCCTTGCCGTGATCACGCGGACGCCGGCGGGCCCGACGAGCACGGCGTCCAGCCGCGCCGCGTCGCGCACGGGCAGCCGCGGGGCGACCAAGAGGGTGTAACTGTCGTCGAACACGGGGGCCAGCAGGTCCACGACGGTGATTCCGAGATTGCGCCCACGGTTCGACCGCACGGCGCGCACGAGCCAGGCGCTGCCGACCCCGATCCCGAGAGCCGACGACGCGCCGAGCAGCCCGGTGGTCGCGGCGACCGGCGGGGCCAGCATCGCGACCTCCAGGGCCAGCACGCCGGCCGCGAGCATCGAGAGGGCCAGGATCCTGGCGCGCCGGCGCTCGGTGGGGTTGAGGGCATTCGGCCGGATCACCCTCATCGCGATCGGCCGCCGTCCGCTACGCTCGCCGCATGGCCATCGAGATCCTCGCACGGGTCGACCCGGCGCGCAGTCACACCGAAGCCCGCAACCAGCGCGGGCAGGTCGTCACCATGGACGCCGATCCGCCGGAGGGCGAGGGGTCCGCGCACAGCCCGAAGGAGGCGCTGCTCGCCGCACTGGCGGGCTGCACCTCGATGGACGTGGTGAGCATCCTCCGCAAGAAGCGCCAGGACGCGCGGAGCTACGAGATCGCGGTGAGCGGCGAGGTGGTCGAGGAGCACCCTCGAGTGTTCCGGACGATCACCGTGGAGCACCGTGTGAGTGGCAGCGTGGAGGCGGAGGCGCTCCGACGTTCGATCGAGCTGTCGGCGACGCGATACTGCCCGGTGAACGCGATGCTGTCGGCGTCGATCACGATCGAGCACTGGTATCGGCTCACTGGCGAGGATGGCGAACCCAGCGAGGCCCTCGTGGCTGTGACCGGTCCGCAGGGCAGCCGCGTCCTGTAGTCCGGCCGCCGAGGTCACGAGACGCTGCGAAGCTCCCGGGCGCCGGATAGCGCCACTTCGACGCCGCGTCGGAACTCGTCGAGGTCGAAGGGCTTGGCCACGACGGGACCGAGGGGCAGCAAAGAGGCAAGTCGCTCCCGGCTGGCCGCAGAGACGAAGACGGCCGGGATGCCGGGCCAGGCCGTGCGCAGCAGCTCAGTGATGTCGCCCCCGTCCCCGTCCGGCAGCATGACGTCCACCACCATCAGGTGCGGCAGCGCGACGTCCATGAGGTCGCCGAGCTCGACGATGCGGGTGCAGGTGACCACCACGAAGCCCATCTCGCGCAGGAGATCCGCCTCGAGGGCGGCGATGTCGGGGTCGTCTTCGAGGACGTAGGCGCGGAGCGTCTCGTTCGGCTGGGTCATCGAAGCCAGTGTCGCCGCGCCGGCGGCAATCGGTCTATGGCCATTCGGCTGGTACTGATGGGTACTGATGGGTACCGATGTCGCCGGGCAGTGCAATTGCGATGCCGGTGTATAGTCACCGCCCGCGTTCGCAACGCGCTTCGCCGAGGGCACGGCGGGGCGTCGGACGCCGTACAGGGAGTACCGCACGGCAATGGCGCGATCCATGTGGCGGGGGGCGATCCAGTTCGGACTGGTCACCATCCCCGTAAAGCTCTACCTGGCCACCGAGACCGGGGGCATCGGGTTCAACCTGCTGCATGCCAGCTGCCTGAACCGCATCCAGATGAAGGTGTACTGCCCGTATCACGACGAGGTGATCTCGCGCTCCGACACCGTACGTGGCTACGAGTGGAGCAAGGGCAAGTACGTCGTGGTCAGCGACGAGGATATCGACTCGGTGCCGCTGAAGACCATGCGCGCCATCGAGATCGAGATGTTCGTGGCCACCGACCGGGAGAACACCGGGACCCAGTTCGTGAAGCAGGCCTACTACCTCGAGCCGGAGCAGATCGGCGCGAAGGCGTTCTACCTTCTGAAGTCGGTCCTGGCCGATCAGGGCAAGACCGCGATCTGCAAGATCGTGCTGAAGGACCGCGAGCAGCTCGCCGCCCTGAACCCGTTCAGCAAGACCATGCTGCTCACCACGCTCCACTGGCCCGACGAGGTGCGGGCGACCGACGAGCTGACGCTTCCCGAGGACGAGATCCAGATCAAGCCCTCCGAGAAGAAGATGGCCGAGCAGCTGGTCGCGAGCATGACCGGCGAGTTCAGCGCCGACGAGTACCACGACGACTATCGCCAGGCACTGATGGCGGTCATCGAGCGCAAGGTCGCAGGCGAGAAGCCGGAGCCGGCGCAGCGCACGGAGCCGACGAACATCACCGACCTGATGGCCGCGCTCGAGGCGTCCGTCGCCGCCGCGCGGCAGGATCGCCGCGAGGCATCCGCCGAGCCCGAGCAGGTGGCGGCCGCCGCCAAGCCCGCGCCCAAGCGCCGCCGCAAGACGGCCTGACCGCCCCGGCGGTGCACCGCGACCAGCTCGACCTGTCGATCCCGGGCGGCGGTGCGGGGCGCCTGCCCGACCGGGTCCCGGTCATGCAGCCGTCTGCGGGCGCCGGCCCGTTCGACGATCCCGCTTACCTGTTCGAGCCGTGGTGGCCCGGAGCCCGCGCCCAGGCGTGGGTGGAGGGCGGCCGGCTCACGCGGATCAGGGCGGAGGGCATCGCCGACGCGATGACCGCCTTCGGCGAGCTGGCGGACGAGCTCCCGGACCGGCTGCTGGAGGACGACGTCATCCTCGACGGCTGGCTGCTGGCGCTCGACGAGGGGGGCTGGCTCGACCAGGATCTGCTCCGTGCCCGGCTGGCGGGGGACCGGTCCGCCGGCCGCCCCGGATTCGTGGCCTGCGATCTCCTCTGGTCACGCGGGGCGCCGTGGGGTCGCCGCTCGTTCGGCGCACGCCGCCGCCACCTGGAGTCGGTCCTGCTTGACGGGGACCGCTGCGTCGTCTCGCATTCCCTGCGGGCCGAGGGGACGCTCCTGGCCGAGGCGCTTGCCCGTTTCGGGCTCCGGGGCCTCTCGGCGCGGCGGCTCGCTGCGCGGCATCGGTCCGGCCCCGCCGGCGACGCCTGGCTCCGCCTGCCAATCAGCCCCGTCCTGCACGCCGAGCGGCCGCGGCTTGCGCTCATCCAGCGGCTCCCGCTGGAGGACCCGGAGCCGGCCGGCTAGGGGAGGAGGTCGAGAAGGATCCAGGGAAACGGGGGTGTCGTACGGAGTCGTTCCGCCTCGGGCACGAGCCCGTCGAGCGGGACACCGCGGAAGCTTGCGAGGTCCAGGCTTGACTGCCGCGTGCGCCCGACGTCGTCCGGGTGGGGGAACCGGCCACCGCGTACCAGCTCGGCCAGGCGCATCACGTCCTCGGTGGACTCGCCCCAGTGCACGGCCATCAGGACCGCCAGCTCCCACGTGACCGACTGGCCGGGCTCCGCCTCGATCGCGCGTCCGATGGCGGTCTCCGCTCCGGGCCGATCGCCTGCCAGCGCATACGCGAGCGCGCGCGCGCCGTTGTCGGTGATGCTGTCCGGCCGGATTGGCTCGCCGAGGACGTGCATGGCGATCAACCGGTTCAGCTCCGTCGCGGGCCCCACCGCCTCGGCCACTTCGAAGTCGCCGACCGTCACCTGCCGCGGCCATTCGATCGCGAGCGCGGTCAAGCGAGTGGCGAGCAGCGAGCGGCGAAATGCGTCATCGGCCTGCCCATGCATGCCGAGTGCTTCGTACGTCAGGGCGGCGTTGGCGAGGTCCGGCGTGCCGAAGGTCGCCCGTGCCACGGCCCGTTCGAGGGCCTGCAGCGCGCAATCGCGGTCAGCCAGCGCCATGCACGCCAGTGAGAGGTTGGTCCACGAAGGTCCATCTCCAGGGTTCCTGGCAACCGCCGTCTCGGCGGCCGCGCGTGACGTTGCAAGGTCACCAGCCGCCGCGGCCGCCACGGCGAGCGCCTTGGGAGCGGCGGGGTGCCAGGGGTCAACGGTCATTGCGTGCCGGAGAGTTGCGGTGGCTTCAGTCCAGCCGTCACCCGCCACCGCGTCCATCGCGCGCCGGTAGGTGATGCTCCCCGCGTCGGCGGTGATCATCGCGGCGAGGAGGACGGCCCCCGCAGCCGAGGCGACGGCCAGGACGGCCGATCGGCGCCATCCGGCCGGGATTGGCCTCCACCGCACTGCCCCCGCATCGGTCATTGCGACGGCGAGCAGGAGGATCGCGAGGAGGTTGAAGTTCGGCAGGAAGGTGAGATCCTCCGAGATGCCGGCCACCGCCAGGCCAAGCAGAATGAGCGCCGCTTGTCTCCCGGTCGACGTCCGTGTCCGCCACGGCCCGGCCACGACCAGGATGGCCACCACCAGCAGCACGGCGGCGGCGAGGCCGACCAGGCCGGCGTCGCCAAGCACGCCGAGCGGCACGTTATGCGAGTGGGGCTGACGGACCGGAAATGTCCCGTCGGCTGCGGCGGCCTGGCGGGCATACGGCATGAACCCCGGACCGATGCCGAGCAGTGGATCCGTCGCCCAGGCGGTGAGCGTGTCGCGCCACAGCGCGATCCGGTAGAGGATCGAGCCCAGCGCCGTCAGGCGAGGGACGATGAGCGCCGCGGCGACAACGACGCCCACCATCCCGGCCGCCGCGATCAGAACAGCTCGATGGCCGGCAGCGGGCCGGATCCGCAGTCGCCGGCGGCGGCCCCACAGCCACGGCAGCCCCGCCACCACGGCGGTGACCGCCATCGCCAGCCATGCGGATCGTGACCCGGAGAGCACGGTGAACGGCACGCCGACCAGGGCCAGGCCGGCGCGGATCTTCCGCCGCCAACCCTCGTTCTCGATGAGCCCGGCCAGCGCCCAGGCCGGCCAGATCACGAACGGCGGCACCGCATTCGAGCCGAATGGCGTGACTTCGCCGGGGAGGCGCAGCGGTGGCAGCCCGGGACCCCCCACCAGGATCCACTCCAGGCGGCGCCAGCCGATGGTCCACAGGGACGGCACGGCCAGAACGAGGACCGGGACCGATGAGATGCAGCCCACCCATGACGGGCGGTGACGCAGCGCCACCAGGGCGACGGGGAGGGCGACCGCGAACGCGGCGATCGAGGCCATGGCGCGCAGGCTCATTCCGACGTTCATCGCGGAGGCGGTGGCGAGCGCGAAGGCGCCGAGCAGCGCGAGGACCGGGAGCTCCAACGCCGTGCGCGGCATCGGGTGGCCGCGCAGCAGGACGGCCGCGACCCCGAGGACCGCCCCGACCGCAATCAGGTGCAGGAGGAGCTGCAGGCGCGCATCCCAGAGGGCGGAGTCCCAGCCGGCATAGCCGAACACGGTGAGCGCCGCAGCCAGCGAGACGATCTCGGCTGCCGACCGCGCCCGCAGCCAGGCGCCGATGGTTGTGTGGCTC